>JADFYD010000006.1:0-29748 GCA_015233235.1 Candidatus Omnitrophota bacterium
CTGTTCGAGACGTTCCATCCGCGGGAATATTCGCGCCAGAGCAAGCGATGCTCCAAAGACACGTTCCGTCTCATCGCTTAGTACGCCGTTCTTGCCCGTCAAAATAGTTTTGACCATATCCCGAGCATCAAGCTTAAGCTCATCATAAACCCCGATGTTCGCAAGTATAACGGCGGCGTTAAATGTTGTGTATTCGATTTTACTTTTCAAACCCTGTGGTCCTGTAAATCCTTCGATAATTTTTTTCTTTACACCCGCGCCCAGGTCGTTTAACACACGACCGACGGCTACGGAATTCGCGATCATAGATCCCACAAGCTCGCGCCCAACCCTCGCCCGCCGGACTTCGGTCAATCTACTCCAGAGCGGTCCGGCAAGAGCCGAGGCGGCCGCATACCTGACCGAAAAGTGCTCGTGCGGCGGCACAATCCCTTCGGGAGTGCTTCCGCCGTTCGCCGGCTCGATATATCCATAGAGAAAATTTGCAAGCCAGTCCCGGGTTTCCTCATCGAGAAGATCCGCCACCGACGCAAGGAGAGCGGCTCTGTTAAAAGCGCCGTACTCACGTATGCCGTCTGGCACCACGGCTATATCTTTGCATCCGGACAATAGACTTTTTGCCATACCTTTTTGTGCTTCGGCGTCGGAGGACCTGTACGCATTGCCGAACGCGAACGCCAGTGGGATAGATTTATCGACGTTAAAACTTAATTGCCCAAACGGATCGGAGGCATCTTCGATTATCCACCATGCCATTGCTTTACGCTGTCCGGACGTCAAACGGGAAGCCATATTAGACAAAGAGACCTTCGCCATCCTGATATCGGACATAGGATCCCACTTGTCCCAGGCGCGCCAACTGTCGCGCCATATCAACAATAACCCTGCCACCCTGTCACTATCCGTTTTGGGCAATACATCTAAAAGCTTTACAGTCGTACCGTTTGCTGCTACATCCGGCGCCTGCGCCGCGGGCGAGCCGCTGAGGGTCTCTTCATGCGAGCGGTCGGCGTTCCTGTTAGGATCCATCGCGGCATACTCTTCGGCCGTGGTCATCTCCCCACCCGGTGTGGCGGTGTGTTTAGTCGCGGCCGGACGCCTATTCGATACCACGGTCCAGATTGGTCGGGCCGTATAGTAGGGAGCTGGATTTCTCGGCGCGCAACTAATCACCACCGAATCGGCGGTTCGATGCAAGGCCCGACCGTACATGGCCCGGCTTTGCACATTGAATCCCACGCCGTTATAAATGCATACCACCACGTCGTCGTCGTGCCTGTCGTTTTCCTCAAAAGCAAAAACAATTTTGTCGCCGCACACTATCCAATCCAATTTTTGAAAGGATGAATATGGCCCGGCCTGACACCATTTTCTGCCGTTATAGCCGTGAAATGTTACACCACCCTCATACGTGATCACGCCCAGGGTAGTGTCTCCTACGACCCAATTGCACGCGCCGACATTGGCAAACGTTCCGATCTTTTTCCACTCATTGCCGTTATATTCCCATATTACCAGAGTGTCTGTTGAGGTCTTGTATCCGATAAGGTCCCGCCCATTTTCCCTGTTTTTCCTATGAAGCTCTTCCCCTGCCGCAACTTCTTCCCCTTTCGGAACTATGAATTCAGCGTGCCTGACCGCGGCGACCGACTTGCCCATCATGTAATCGCGCGCGGCGAGCGTTGTGTCGAGGTTGACGGGTTCGTTCTTGAGTTTTTCCAGATCCGTAGCGGTGAGATACGAACTCATCCGGCTGATGTCGTCGGCTGTAACTTGGCCGGCGGCTACGGTCCCGTAACAGTAGTAAGCTTTATCCAGGCCATTTTTAGTCGCATAGTATTTCGCTCCGCCCGGGGCCGCCACGGTTTGCTCATTGATCCCCCATGCGATATCGTGCCCCGCTCCGGTCTCATGTATCACATTCTTGACAGTCAAATCGGCCAGATACTCACCCGGCGTTCCCGTAAAACCGGTCGGGAGGTTACCTTCCTTCAACCGGTCGAATCCTTCGGGCCCTACAAATAAGTACAGGGAATTCGCGGATAAATGGCTGTACACATGAAAACTTCTCTCTCCGATCTTGATCTCACGGGCGCTGCCCCTGTACCCTCTCCACTCGTTCGCCTCCACGATTACTATGTTCCTGTCGCCAAAGGTTTTTTTAAAACTTGTCCCGAAAATACCTAGGAATTTATCGGTCCTTTCTACCAATGTCCCCAAAAGCTCGTCCGCTAAATAATTTTCCTTAGGAAGCTCTTTCATGTCCGAGAAAATTTTCCTTAACGCCGCGGACCTGCCGCTAAACTCTAAAACGTTGTTTTTCGCGTATTGTTCGGCGATAAAATCATCTATTGCCTCACCCAATTTTCTGTACACCGCCACCGCTTTCGCCCCCGCTTCGCCGTCGCCTTTTTCTTCGGCGCGGACCGGGATCTTGCCCTCTTTGTATTTGGCCGAGACAAGCATCCTCGCGTGTTCATCTTCATCGACTACCAGGGCTTGCGCTACATCTCCTGATCTGAATTTTTTGGGGAAAACCGCCCAGTAAGTACGCATGCCGTACCTGTCGTCTCTGATCCGGCACATCAAGTGCAAGTTGTCGTCGATATTCTCCCTTATCTCATGGACATAGAACTTCGGTTTAAAAACACTGTCAGATTTTGAGTTGATGAGCCTTTTCATTTTCGTCGTGTCCACTTCCCATACACCTTCACCTGCTGTTAAGGTAGTAGAAGCAACGTCTATCAGTGACGCCGTCAGCTCCGTCGCCAGAATTTTTTCTAGACGTGAAATATCCTGAGCTTTTATACTCCCACCCAAAATATTACCGAATATCGACCCCGGCGCCAGCGACCATGACACGTCGGTCACTATTGTGTTCAACAAAAAGCAGATCGTAACGATAACCGATATGAGTTTATAAAGCTTATTCATGATTCCTCCTTTTTTCGTACGGCGTACTGCGTTCGGCGAACGAAATACGCAGAACGCTGTACGATTCATTTGTTAGTGTTTTAATGCGCTAACATACGCTTAAGTTTTTGTTATTATAACACATGCCCGCATGTGTTGAGCTGTAAAATTTCTTACTTTTTTATTTATAACAGAGGTGCAGTGTTACCCTTTGAGGGTTACTAGCAGTAGCAGCTTTCTTTCTTTTTGGGGCTGCCCCCGAGGTGCACTTTTATTTCTTACTTCTGTTGTTTTTGGGAGAGAGTCGGGTATACTGTAGAATGTGTGAATGATTGAAACTTACAGAAAGGGTAAATGTTTATAACGGGTGCATCCAAGAACAGTGCACGGTGCCTCTACCAGGGAGGATCCACACCGGGCGGAGGGGCCCTGGAAGAGGCACCGTGTGCTGTTCTCGCGCATTATGCTAAACTAATACCAGAAAGGAGCCGGCATGAATATGTCTTACCTGAAAAACAGTCGTGGCGCCAAAAAGATCTTTAGCCTAAAATTTTACGTCGCCTTGCTCGTATGTTTATCCGTGCCTGCTCTATTTTTGCTGAGTTATGCGTACGGCGAAGACGCCTCATGGCAGAGCCTTTACGACAAAAGCGTCAGCCTCTCTAAAGCGAACAAGGTCGCCGACGCCACCATCGCCGCGAAAGAAGCACTGGAAGTTTCAATAAAAACGTTCGGTGAGAACGATTACAAAACAGGAAAATCTCTTAACAATTTGGCTGAATTATACCGCAAACAGGAAAAATTCGACAAGGCGGAACCGTTGTACCGTCACGCGCTGGCGATATACGAAAAAACTTTTACGTCGGATAGCCCGCAGGTGGCGTCAATTTTGACAAATATCGCTCTCTTCTATTATTACCAGACCGATTTTTTTTCCGCGGAACATCCGGCAAAAAGAGCTCTTGAGATCATGGTGAGATATTACGGCGCGGGTCACCCGAATGTGGCAAAGGCGCTTACAAATCTGGCCGAGATCTACCGCATGGAACAAAAAGAGGATGAAGCCGCGAAACTGCATAAACGGGCCCTTGAAGTCAAACTTAAAACCTACGGGCCGCTTCACCCAACGATCGCCGAATCGCTTAATAATATGGGCATCATAAATTTTTACCAGGGCCAACACGACACGGCGATACTTCTCTATGAAAAAGCTTTGGATATCAACGAAAAAGCCTCCGGTATGGACAACCCATCTAACGCCGCGATACTTGTAAACCTTTCAAACGCGTACCTGGCTAAAAATGAGGTTGAAAAAGCGGCAGAGTACAGAAAAAAAGCCCGCGAAATACGTTCGAAACAACTTGCCGCGGAAAAAACTTCTTAGCTGTGCGTTTTAGGCATTGCTTCCGGGCTGTTTTGCTTTCTCAAGCATAGCGGCATAGACTGCGTCGGCTATAATTTTATGCGCTTTCACGGTCGGGTGCTTGTCCACTACCCGAGGCGGGTTATCTCCCCAATGATAGTAATTCTTGGCGTACTCTTCCTGTGTTTTAGGTTCGAGCTTGTCCCATAAAGCTTTGTCAGCGTTCGCTACTATCAGGCTTCCGGCTTGTTCCAGTTTCGGGTTAAAACTCCTATCATAGTTCTTTGCACCGATACCGACCAGTACCAAATACGCGCTGTTTTGGCGGCACAGATCGTAAACTTCGGTATACACTTCCATTTGTACACCGTACATATCTCGTTCGGGTCTGGGGATAAAACCGGAGAGTAATTTTATTCTGGTCATTAACACATTATAATCGGTGTTAAAAAAATACGGCATTCCCACGTCTTTCAGATAAAGCAGAAAATCCTTTGTTGACCTCGCGGACTTTTTGTATTTTTCAAACGGCAGATCGAACATATTCGTTTTATAGATCGGGGATATGATCTTTTGTCGGCCTTTCACATCGGCGAAATACGGTACCGGCATATTACCGTAAACGGACGGGCGGAACATGCTTACCGCTCTTTCCAAAAGCCACGGCGAGATCTGCAGAAATACGTAGTTAGGCTTATATTTCGGTATTAATTCCCGTGCCAGTAAAACCATTTGGGCATAGCCATAACTTGAGGTAGCGGCGTTTATATAGGATCCTTTCAAATATCCGTTTACGATATACGGATATGTCTCTTCCGCCGGGCACGCCGTACCGTAAGTGAAGGAACATCCTAAAAACAACGAAAGCGGACGCCCTTTTACAGCTTGTGGATCATATCCGGCCGGTACTCTGAACCCGTTCTCATCGTAGCGTATGGGAATTTTTTTTCCGTTCCCGACAATGTCCAAACCTTCGGCGTTTGGCCTGGCCTTGAAACCTAACTTAGCGTCGGCTTCATGCACTCTGCCTTCCCAACCCTGATAAGGCTGTTTAATGAACTCATACAGACTTTTCGCGCGTATGATAACATAGGCTCCGTAGAAGGGCACCGTTAAAACCGAGACCGCGAGGACCAGATAGGCTGAAAACAGAAGGTTTTTCAAGAATTTTTTCATACTCATTTTAGTCGAATACCACGGTCTTGTTACCGTATCTTAAGACCTTGCGCTCCAGGTGCCACAGTACCGCGCGGCTAAGAACAAGTTTTTCGAGGTCCTCTCCGTTCCTGATGAGTTCCGCGAGTGTGTCTTTATGGCTGATACGCACCGTACCCTGTTCGATGATCGGGCCTTCGTCCAGGTCTTTGGTCACGTAGTGGCTTGTAGCGCCGATGATCTTGACGCCTTTACCGTAAGCTTTCGCGTACGGGTCTTTACCGGGGAAAGCCGGCAGAAAAGAGTGATGTATGTTAATGATCTTGTCGGAATATTCGTTCACAAAATTTTCGGATAAGATCTGATGGTACCTGGCTAAAATAACAAGCTCTATCCCTAACTTTTTAAGGACCTCCAATTCTTTCTTTTCCTGTTCATGTTTATTGTCACTAGTGATAGAAAATTCATGAAAACTGATACCAAATTCTTTTGCGACTTTTCCGGCGTCGGGATGATTGCTTACAACAAGCGCTATTTCACAAGCGAGCTGGCCCTCTTTGTACCTTAATAGTAGATCATACAGGCAGTGCAGGCGCTTCGAAACAAAGATAGCCGTTTTAGGAAGAACGTCGGTGAAATAAAGGTCCCATTTCATGGAGAACTTTTCGGCGATACGGGAAAAATCCCTGGTGATCTCTTCCCTTTTAATTTTAAACCCTTCAAGCGACCACTCAATCCTCATGAAGAACGTGTTGATCTGGTCGTCGATGTGCTGTTCGACATGGACGATATTCCCATTATTGTCGTAGACGAAATTCGTAACGGCTGCGGTAATACCACGTTTATCGGGACAGGAGATTAAAAGTATGGCGTTGGGCATCTGGTCACACTCCTTGGTTTTCAGAAATACATAGTACCTCATAATCATAGGAAGCGCAAGTTCACGCCTATGCTGCTATCAGGATGGCTCGAATTTTTTCGTGAATGGCGCGGGCGAGTTCCAGCGGAACCCTTTCGATCGGGCGGAGCGCGAGAGTTATGGCGAGGTTCATCCTTATATCGGGTGTGTTATGCGTCATGTAGTCGACCGTTCTTTCGCTTATCATATCTTTTTCGCCGAAAACCGCCTCATATATCCTGTTCAATTGTCTGAGGGCTGAACTTTTCAGCGAATCATATTCTTTTGTTCCCGATAGCGCGTCTTTTTCCCTGGTTATGCCGAGAATAGCTTCCACAAGGCCTATATTTACCGCCGCCTGATAATTCATAACGGCAACTTCGCCGCTAGGACACTCGTCGTCCATTGCCACGGGGTATTCTCTTGCGGCGAGTTTTTCGCTCTTTTGTCTCATTTTTTCAAGCGCTTTCTTTCCGCATATCAAGACCCGGCTTGAGGCGTCCCTTGGAACGCATTCAACTATCCCGGTCAGGTGAGAGTCAATTTCTGACAACTTGCTTTTTACCATGGCCATGAATCCGGCATCGGTGAATACAAAATTCACTCCGGGACGTCGTACCGTTGAAGCTATAAGACCGGCCCATGTCGCTGCGTTCTCTTGAGCGTCAGGCGACGAACCCGAGGCTATTCCTGCGTCAACGACCACGTCTATAAGATCGGCTTGACTGTTTTTTAATCCGGTCAGCGCGTTCCTAACGGCGATATCAGTTTTTTGAGCTATCGCCTGGGATCTCTTCAAAATAACGGCAGGTGACGACCGGGTTTCACGCCTTTTGCCTTGCCTCGCGGCTTTGTCCGGCGAGGATTTCTTTTGTGAGGCGCCGTTCGGCCGGACCTCTTTCGTAGGTTTAGTCACGACTGCCGCGGCATTCTCTCGGACAAGAGGAGCAATCTCAGTTTTACCCGTTCTTCCGTTATTCATTATTTCATGGAATATCCGGGCAAGAAAGACCGCGTCAGTGAGACCCACGTCGCCGACCAGATAATCGGCGGCAGAGAAAAATTTTTTCGCCGCAGCCGTTCCCTCTTTTAGAGTAATACCGTTTTTTTCAAGAAAGAAAAGCGCTCCGACGAACTTTTTAGAGATATTACCGCTTATTCTGCCTGACCGTATTTCTTCTTCGAGTTTTGACGCGGTATTTTTTATGAGCTCTGGGTCGTTCCCCGCGCCGTCACATAGTCCGGCGACGGCTTTTTCCAAAGGCCATCCGCTGCTTTCGGCAAAATACCGTGATATCCGAGACCCGTGGATATTGAGAAAAAAAGTGAAGAACGCCGGCCTTAGTTCCGGGTCTATACGCCCCACCGCGTTATCTATAAAAACGACATTGTTTTTATCGGTAACTATGATGTTACCCGCGTGAGGATCGATATGGAACACACCGTCGACAAAAAATTCATGCAACAGTTCCTGTTTCAGCGCTTGTTTAATTTTAGAATATTTTATCCCTCGTTTCGCCAGTTCATCTTTCCGTTCAAGTACAGTACCTTCGATAAACTCCTCTATCATTACAAAATCGCTGTAGACATCTACTCCCGACGGCACACGTATAGAAACCCCGCCCGAGTTTTTTCTGGATTTTAAAATGCGTCCCAGCGCTTCCTGATCGCGTTTTTCTTTTTCGAAGTCCAGCTCTTTCAAAAGCGCGTCTTTGACCGTATCCACAAGGTTATCCGGCAAATTCACGCCGAGCAGTCTGAACTGGGGCGTGACGAACCTTAAATTCTCGGAAAGTGACCTGATGTCGTCATCCAGGAGGGCAACCACTTCCGGTCTTTTTACTTTCACAATAACTCTTTTGCCGTCCAAGGTCTCCGCGGCATAAGCGACTTTTAAAGACGCGCTTCCGACGGGCCTGCCGATAAGACGCTTAAGTTTCTGTTTGAAACCGCCCGGTAAAACCCTGTCGATAATTTTTATGGCGATAGCTTTACTTATTGGTTCAACCTGAAATTTCAAATTTCCCAGGGCTTTTCTGATCTCCGGGTCGAGGTCGACAACGTTTGAGTCTGAAAGCACCTGCGCCAATTTCACGCCCATAAAACCGTTTGCCTGGAAGAACGCCGCAAGCATCCTCGCTTCAATTTCTCCGGGACCGACCGTTCTATCCTCACGCTTGATCTTGAGCCACTCCAAAGCACAGGCCGTAAAAATATCTTTTTTTCTTTCGAAATTATCGCTTGCCATAACGGCATCCATAACGGCGTGATATATGCCTTTCTTCCTGTCACCCGCTTCTGTCGGTATTATGGCACCCAGCATTGAATCGGAAAATTTTTCGCATATCTCGTCATCCCCTGCAAAACTCTCTACCAAAGCTTCTATGATCTTCTTTTCAATGCGGCCTTTTGTGCCTTTGTAAGCTTTTCCGTCCTCTAAACCGAAGATCTCGTTCCTTATGACGTTCATGTCTATGCCGTAATGATATTCAAAAAGAACTACATCCGGGGGTTTACGGTTACTCCACCCCAGCATCCATTCCAGCATCAGGCTCCTGGTCTCTTCGGACGTGTACATTAAAAGTGTGTGCGCGATATCCCGGCCCATCATCATCTGCATGACGCCGTCTTTCAAAATATTACCGCTCGACTCGACCAGAAGTTTTTCCGCGGCCGCAAGATCCTCCGGATTTTCCACCCGCCTCTCTATAAAAGAATCCAATATCGCGTCCCTGAAAAACCCGTAAGCAGGAAAATAATGTTTGATCCTCTCAAGTTCGTCTTTAACTAGGAGGTATTTGGCACCGTTACGCTCGTGATCGAGTTCCAGGGCCCTGAAAGCCCATTTATCGCGAAGGAGCGGCAGAAGGAATATTGACTTATTATCGTCATCGTTGGCGATATCGAATTTATCAAGCGCCGAGACCGCCTCTTTATGGTCCTTAAGCCGCGCTTTCAGTTTTTCAATATCAAATAAAGCCTCAAGGTCATCGAGTTCCGCACCGCTGGAGGAAAGCAGTTTGTCTAGCGCAGCGTCGAGTTCCGTATTTCTCCTGGCCGGCATATTCTCAATAATAAAGGCAAGCTTTTTACTGAACGTGCCGTTACTAGCTGATATCTTTTTATCCATTTCCTCTTTACCAAGAAGGTGCACAAAAATATCCAGCTGCGCGTCGGGGCCGCCCGGCGTCATATAAAGCGGTTTATTCGGGCTTTCCAGCTCACGCAAAGCGACTTCTCTACGTTTCAAGCTTTTACGGGCTTTTCTTTCGCCGTCAAAAACACCTATACTTGCCGCGTACATCATGACTTCCATTGCGTTCACGCCCTCTACCCTGTGGTCATAGACAAAATATCCTCTTATCGCTATCACCGCTTCCGACACTTTCTCCACTTCTTGCGCGGGAAGCGCGCTGATATATTTTTTCACATATTCGAGATCAAAAACCTTATCCGCGTCAAAGTTCCCGGCCGGAGCCAATACTTTATGGACCAACGCCGAATACAAAAAATAATTCCTGAACACGGTCGGCGTGTATGTATCGGTAATATATTTTACCCAGGTCTCGAAAGTCTCTTTTGAATTCGCAATAAAACCGAACTGCGACAAAACACGCGGATCATCTTTGTCGCTCACCTTAGAGAGCCTACTCATCTCGCGGTAATGAAGCGCGGCATCGGCGTGGCGTGTATACCCATATTTTTCAGTGGAACCGTCTTTTTCTCCGGAGGCAGAACTCTCACCTTCCTCTTTTTTGTTCCTTTCCCGCCACTTGGCAAGAAAATTTCGTCTATCGACATCAACGCCGACTTCTCCCCAAAAGATACCCAGTTTATCGGGATCGTCTTTATATCTCGAAATAAAAGCTCTTTCCCTTTTATTACCTTTCCACTCGGCGTGATCCGCAAATAGCTGTACATACTCATCCCATGATAAAATATACATATCAGCGTATTTCCTGAGTTTGCAGTCCAGCGTAAGACCGTTGTTCCCCTCGTTCTTTTGAAGCAGTCCGGCTCGAGGGTAACGTATCTTTTAAGCGGAACACCGAAGCGCTTCACCATATATGGAGACACTTTTTTCAGAAAATCGGCGAAGATCTTACGTCCTTCCGCGGAAAAGCTGTAATCTTTTTTGTCGTATTTAAACCGTCCCATCTTCGCCCTCATCTGGTCCGCGTCTTGCACCTCATTCTCGAAATCGAATATCTCACGGCACAGGAAACCTTCGCCTTTGAAAATATTATCCATATCAAATTTTGTCTCGTCGCTTATTTTATCATTGAATTCGCGTACGGGGATGGGACCGCCGGTGTAATAAACATATATCAGCAGTTTTAAAAAATGCGGAAGACCGTCAAGTCCGTGAACTCCGCAAAGACTTTCTATCTTTTGAAGTGTCGGGGCAATATATTTGGCGGCGGCCTCTTTTTCCATGCCGGCAAGCATACGGAAAAGTAAATTCGACACTTCATTTCCGAATTTATCCGCCAGACTCCCGGCGCTAAGGTCAAAATAGTCTATCGCTTTTATCCAAAGGTCCAGTTTAGCTTCGGGAGTTTTCAGGTCCATCTTCCGCGCGAAAATTTCTATCGTTAAAAGGAGACCGGT
The DNA here is from genome assembly GCA_015233235.1 of Candidatus Omnitrophota bacterium. Taxonomy (GTDB): domain Bacteria; phylum Omnitrophota; class Gorgyraeia; order Tantalellales; family Tantalellaceae; genus JADFYD01. The sequence goes on from JADFYD010000006.1 coordinate 10,941, forward strand.
CTTTCTTCTATTATTGTCAAAACCGTTAAGATCCACACAAAGTTTTTTTATGAGCGCGAAATCCTTTTCAATATCGCCCGAGAAGGCCATCAACTCAAGCCTCGCGTCAAGTTTTTTCTGATCCTGATAACAGGCGCGGCACGGGTCCTTAAGCATAAAATCCTTAACGCCATTCTTCCCTTTGTTTATTACGAGATAATCCACAAATTTGTCAAAAGCGTTGAAATCATCTTTAAAGAGCTTTATTATCTCCCGTCTCATGGCATATACTCTCGACCGGACTGAGTTTCCGTCGCCTGAATGTTCATCGCTCACTTTGTAGATACTACCTCGGCCCGTTTCGAAAATATTGTAGAGTTCTATTATGTCCTTGTACCCTGTTCCAAACGTGTTATTTTTTTTCAAAAACGAATAATACGCGAGAATTATCCTGCTCTCTTCGGTAGTGCGCCATTCATCACGATATTTATTCATAGACACAGTTCTATTGTGCTCCAACTCGCACCAACCGTTGTCTGGCGCGCTGCCCAGTTTTCTCATGCTCCTGAGCGCTTTTTCTGCCAAGGCAAGGGAGCCGCCCTTCTCTAGTTTCAGGCATATGCCATCGATTATTTTTTCCTGCATCGCAACCAGTTCCGGCACGCACAGTTGAACACCGTCAAAATACCCATAACTCAAGTGGGTATAAAAAATGTCTCCCGGAAATCCGCCGGTGGGACTACTATGCGTTTCATATGCCCTCGGCACAGCTAAATTCAATAAAGCGATATTTTCATCAACGGTAAAACCGTCAACGTGCGCTGAAGCTGTGGTTTGTTTACGCCGGGCGGCGCCGAATACTTTTTTTCTGTCAAGGTTTGTATCCCCAGAGTAAAAAGTAGCGTGTTCAAAAAAGAGATCGACGGCCACGTGGTCCAGAAGTTCCCATCTTATGTCTTTATTAAATTTTATCCTGAGCTCCTCCGCCCGTTTAAGGAAGGTCCCGAGACTTTCCTCTAAAAACTTCTTTTTCTGTTTGTCCGGTATTTTTATTTTGGCCATCCTTGAAGCGGTTTCTTCGCGAGGACCTATACTCATGCCTCCACGATCCGGTTTCCAACTGCCGGACCAGTATTGATAGATGATCGAGAGCGCCTCAAGCAGAGTTTCATAATCGTTTGCTTCGCGAAGCATCTCGGTCATTTTAACGCGATCGGCTATTTTCTCCTCGAGCGGCTTAGCGTAAAACGCTTTGGCCGACTCGTTCATCCTGATATGCGCGTCCTGGAATTTTCCGGTCTCTTCCGCCAAACACTCAGGCAGTTTCTCGTTTTTCTTCCATGATCTCCAGAAATTCATTTTCAGTATGTTTTTTATATCTTTTCCCCTCTGCACGGGATCCGGATGCCTGTTCATGAGGTAGACCAGAGCAATATGGTCTTTTGAGACCAGCTTTTCAAAAAACGAAGCGGCATATTGTACGCTGTAACCGGCGTTATCCATTATTCTCAAGGCCAACCAGTCCGAATTATATTCCTCGGACCGGCCTTTGACCAGGGATTCGGCGGTACTTGTCTCGGACTCGTCTATTTCAGGCTTCGCGCCAAGATCGACTTCTTTACGCCATTCGAGGACATGAACGACCTCATGTGCCAGCACGAACGCCAAAGTCGATACTTTCTCTTCGTCGCTCAATCTTGTTATATATTTGATGAGACCCGTGGTCACATATAGCCTATTGCAATATTTATAAGTCCACGCGTTAACATGTTCTTCCTTGAATATGCATAACTCGAGAGTATCCGGATGCATTCCGGCGGAGGAAAGGATTTTTTTTAGGACCCCATTAATATATTTGTACGTCTCCACGTATTCTACGGCTGGGTCGGCGATAAAACTTTCGTAGTTCGTGTCATAAACACGGAACTGTTCTTCGTAAGGAGCGAAATATTTTTGTTCTTCTGGAGGAATCGTAAATACAGGTGATCCGGATATCCGGAGATCCGGGGATCCGGGAGTGGAAGTTCCTGGAATGTCGGTGCCGTTTTTCGCGATGACCCTTATATTGCCTATGGGGCTTTCGCTCTTAGAATAAGTCGCGAGATCCGCGGCAATAAAAAATCTTTTCCCGCTGGACTTTCCGGAAAATAGTTCACACTCGACCTTCACTTGTTTTCCTGCGATCTCAGGCGCCGAAACAACATTGATGATCCGCGAACTATCGGTTTTAAGGCCATGGACCCATGTGTCCATAAAACCGTTTATATCATAATATCGCGCATCGGGTTCATTATGCACCATATCAATGATCGCGGCGGCTTCGAAAAGGAACCGGCTTCTATCATTTTCGCTAAGCACCCCGGACAAAGGCGCAAAAAATGATTCGATCTGCAAATTGTCATATGATTGTGTTGGAATGGACTGATTAGAGGCAAAAGAAGTCCCGGGAAGCACTAAACTTTGCAAGAAAAACGCAATTGTTAGTACAATAGAAATTATACTACACTTTGGGTTTGGCTGATTTGGCATAGGCAATATTCTTTCTTTTTTTTGGTTTAACCATGATACCAAAAAAATGCGCGATTGTCAACCTGATAGATAAAATTGAAACTGAATTTCGCGCTTGACGAAAGGAAAAGCATTTAATAGAATGTACGAACTCTCTTACGCGCGAGTGGCGGAATGGCAGACGCACTAGCTTGAGGGGCTAGCAGGAGCAATCCTGTGCGAGTTCAAATCTCGCCTCGCGCACCAACCCTTACAGGGTTGTTTTCTCGCCTCGCGCACCACTCCAAACTATTTTGCCGCCGCGCATTGTTAGAGCGACTTCCATGTTTTCATCCAGAACCACCAGGTCAGCGTCTTTTCCTACTTTAATACTTCCCTTTTTGTCGAAGATACCCAGAAGCTTCGCCTGATTGGTTGAAGTCATTTTGACGATGTCCCTCATGCCGCACCCGGTGAGATTTATCATGTTCTTGACCGCATCGTTCATTTTTAAAACACTGCCCGCGGGCCTTTTATTTTTCATGAGCGCCGCGCCGTTTTCAACACATACCTCATTACAGCCTACCGTATACGTTCCGTCCGGCAAACCCTTGGTCTTTATGGCGTCAGTAACAAGTATTATACCATCGACGGTTTTAACTTTTAACGCAAGCTTCACCATCGAAGGGTCTAAATGCACACCGTCTACAATAAGTTCGGCGGTAACCCTGCTATCGGTTAATAGCGCGCCTGCGGCACCGGGTGTAGTTCTATCTTTACCGCTCATCGCGTTAAAAAGATGTGTGGCATAAGAAAGACCGGACTTTATCCCCGATACCGCTTCCTCGAAAGACGCGTCAGTGTGTCCGGCCGAAACGATCACACCCTGCCGTTTCAGCTCCTTAATAAAGTCCAGCGCTCCAAACTCTTCCGGTGCCAACGTTACTATTTTTATTAAACCACCGGCTTCGTTCTGCCATTCATTGAAAAGAGAAATATCCGGTGCTTTTATTTCTCCGGGATCTTGTGCCCCGACTTTCTTGGCGGAAATGAACGGGCCCTCGAGGTGAATTCCCAAAATCGCGGCGCCGCGGCTAGCTACCCGGTCAGAAAAATGTTTTACCGTTTTTACGGCGTTAAGTATTTTCCCGGAGCCTCCAGTCATAGTAGTGGCAAGAAAAGCGGTAACACCTTCCCGTGGCAGATTTTCCGATATGCGTTCCAGACTTTCCTCTTTTCCATCCATCACATCCGCGCCAAGAGCCCCATGCACATGCATATCGATCATGCCGGGAATAAGCGAATATTTCGGTGTGAATTCGATCACATCACAATCGCCCCCCGGGCGCAGGTCATCGCACGCGGATATGTCCTTGATAATACCGTCTTTGACCACTACGCCGGCGTCGGGCAGAACGCCAGTTTCGGTGTAGACGGTGAGGTTTTTAATGTATATTGAGCGCATAATCATCCCTTAACAACCCCAAGAGGTGACAGTTCAACGACAACATCCACCAGGTCCTCCTGATTTTTCATGACGACGCTTATGTCTTTGTACGCGCCGGGGGCTTCATCTAAACTTTTACGTCCGCGTATCGCGTGCAATATACCTTTTTCTTCAAGCTTTTTTATTTCCTCTTCAAGGTCCAGGTTTTTTATCGCCTGGTTCCTGCCCATCACCCTGCCGGCGCCGTGTGAACATGAGCAAAAACTTTCAGGGCTGCCTTTGCCTTTTACGATGTAACTCTTCATACCCTGACAGCCGGGGATAATGCCCATTTCTCCTGCTCGGGCAGAAGTGGCGCCTTTTCTGTGCACCATGACTTTTTCTCCGAAATGCTCTTCCGTCGCGGCATAATTGTGGTGAATATTTATTTCGTCCTCAAAATCGCAATCAAGTGTGCTCCTGAATATTTCTTCGATCCGTTCTTTCATTAGATTTCTGTTGGCTCTGGCGAACTCGAGACAATAATTCATTTCCCACAAGTAATCGTCACCTTCTTTCGAACCGAGTTCGAGATACGCCAGGTCCGCCTTAGGATCGACTTTGATTTTACTCTCAGCATTAAGTTTTTTCGCGAGGCGATTGTAATGCCCCGCGACTTTGAGTCCGATATTCCTGCTGCCGGAATGTATCATGATCCAAGTGCGGCCGTCGGAACCTTTTTGTACCTCAATAAAATGATTACCTCCGCCAAGCGACCCGACTTGTTTGGTCGCCGACTTGAATTCCTGTTCTACAATGTAATATGGTTTTATGCCCCTGGTATCGGGCATGCTTTCAAGCGAAGAGGTTTTGTTGTGCTCAAAACCCACGGGGATGGTCTTTCGGATCTCGCCCATTATTTTTTTGAGATCATTGAGATGTATATCCGTAAAACTTGTCCTTACAGCCACCATGCCGCAGCCGATATCCACACCGACGGCATTCGGGATCACGACACCTTTAGTCGCGAGCACGCCGCCTATAGGCATTCCGTAACCCACATGCGCGTCGGGCATAACGGCGATATGTTTAAAAGCGAACGGTAGATTGGCAAGGTTGCGGCATTGCGCCATGGCCTCGGGCTCGATCGTATCGAGCCAAAGTTTGATGGGAATACGTTCGGAGGTAATCGTTTGGATCATGAGAGATCCTTATTTAATAAATCATCAAAACTGCAACATACTTACCGGATGCCGCTCAAGGCGTTCCGTACGGGCTTCGCGATGCCTGTCGGGCTTGGTCCCGTCGAAGCCATAATTTCTTTAAATAATTTGGCGAAGACGGGCCGACAGGCGGAGCGCAGAGCGAGGGCTGCCGCTGGAGCAGCCCGAGCGTCCCGGTAGGAACGACTTGGGCGGCATCCGGCAGGCTTTGGATCGTTATTACTTTCTGATATGTTTCTTCACTTCGTTCAAGAGCGCGTCCGGCTTCACCGGTTTTTCGAGTACGGCCTTAACGGGCAGATATGTCTCGTCGGGCTCGAACCCGAAGGAAAGGTTCATCTCTTTTCTTATGCCGGAGGTGATTATGATCGGCGTACCTTTTATCGACGGATCGCTGTCGACGGCCCTGGCGACGTCAAAACCTTCCGATTTATGCGTCATCATGACGTCGAGCATAACGAGGTTCGGTTTCTCGTTCTTTATCTTTTCAATACCTTCTTTACCGTTCTCGGCCGTCACGACCTTGTAGCCTTTCGCCTCGAGAAGCGTGGACATGGCTTCTTTAAAATCAGAATCATCGTCGATAATGAGTATCTTGCCGCTCATCTTGCCCTCCTTGTTATGTGGTTCAGAGTTCAGAGTTCAAAGTTAAAGGGAGCTACCACTCTATCCAAAATCCCTGATAGATGCGCTATTAAAATACCATAATTTGTTATAGGAACTCCAGCTTTTTCGGCAGCGTTCACCCTGTGCATCATTTCCCGCCTGTTAACCATGCAAGCTCCGCAGGTAATGATCATTTTATAACGTGACAGGTCTTTTTTAAATTCTCCGCCTGCCGTAACGTCAAAAACCAGGTCCTTGCCCGTCCGGTTCAAAAGCCATGTGGGTATCTTGGATCTGCCTATGTCCTCTGGTTGTACATGATGGGTGCATGCTTCGGCTATAAGTATCTCGTCGCCGTCCGCAAGAGTTTCAACTGCCTCTACGCCTTTTATGTAAGCGGCCAGATCTCCTTTATGTCTGGCAAAGATCACCGAAAATGACGTAAGCGGAATATCCTCGGGAATCATATCTTTTACGGTCTCGAAAACCTGGGAATCTGTTATCACGAGGCGCGGCGCTTTTTTTAAATTTTCCATAACACACGGGAGTGCGGTTTCTTTCGTTACATATGCCACGGCGTTCGCGTCAAGAACATCCCTGAGCACCTGCACCTGCGGAAGTATAAGCCTTCCTTGCGGCATGGCGCTATCGATGGGACAGACCAAAATTATAGTGTCGCCGGCTTTTATTATGTCTTTCACGAGAGGAACAGGCGACCAGTCGGCCGGGGCTATTTCCATTATCTCTTTTTTCAATTCTTCTATACCAAATAAAGTTTTAGAACTTACTCCTATAAATTTTGCCGGTAATTTTTCTATCTCTTCCAGAATGTCGGTGTCATCGCCGATATCACACTTATTGATCACAAATAAATACGGGAGTTTTTTTTCTTTAAATATCTTTACCAGTTCATTCTCAAAATTGCCGATCTTCATGCCGGGTTCGACGACGATTAGGCCTACGTCGGTTTTTCTGAGCACTCCTTGAGTTTTTTCGACGCGTTCTTTACCTAAAACCCCTTCGTCATCAATACCCGCGGTATCTATCAGCATACACGGTCCGATGGGGAGTATTTCCATAGTCTTGTAGACAGGATCCGTTGTTGTCCCGGGAATTTCCGAAACTATAGCGAGGCTCTGGCCGGTGATCGCGTTAATAAGGCTCGACTTACCCACGTTGCGCCGTCCGAATATACCTATATGGAGCCTGTTTGACACCGGAGTAGAATACATATTTTCACCTCTTTACTATCGTATCGACCCGCTCGACCCCGGGGGCCTTCAAGGAGTCCCCTTCGGAATAATCAATATGCCGTTTTATTCCGGCGGCCATTTTTTCCATGGAATAATTCGAGAATTTTCCCGAGCCGGCGCTTTTACCGTCATAGATGGAATAAAGGTCTTTCACTCTTTCCGGCGTGAAATTGACCATAATGACATTCGCTCCGGACGAAAGAGCTTTTATTTTTGTCTCACTGTCAATAACACCCAGCGCGGTCGTCGAAGGCATATGCGCGTTTTTGGTAACTACGCGCGCGAGTGCCAATGTCTTCAGCGTCATCTCGGCGCTTCCGGCCCTGTGGCCGGCACAATCGGTATTCACATGCGGAATGAACGGACCTATCGCGACCATATCAAAATCGTTCTCTTTTAGAAAAATGATATCGTCGGCCAGCATCTTAGTCGTCTGGCCAAATAAACCGACTATGATGCCGGACCCCACCTGATACCCCAGTTCCTTAAGGTCTTTAAGCGTGCGGAGCCTGTTCTCGAAAGACATGCCCGGATGGAGATAATCATAAAAGTTTTTGTTTGAGGTCTCTATCTTCAGGAGATATCTGTCGGCGCCTTTATCTTTCCAATGTTTTATGACATCATACGGTTTTTCGCCAACCGACAGGGTTATTCTGATGCCGAATTTGTCTTTTATCTCCGAGATCAGTTCGCCGAACCATATACCGTCAAACGTGTGGTTCTCTCCGGACTGCAGCACCACGGTCTTTATTTTATGCGCAGCCAGCTCCGCGACGCTCGCAAGTATCCTCTCGGACTCAAGATCATACCTTTTGAGCTTGGTATTGTACCTGTTCAAACCGCAATAAACACAGGTTCCCGCGCAAACATTGGAAAATTCGACTATGCCGCGCAGGGTTATGCCGTCACCCATGTGCGCAGCACGCGTCTTGTCGGCATAGCGATACAGGATATTTTTTGAAGCTCCGTCCTCTGTCGAAAGGATAGCTGCAAGCGTTTCCCTGTCAAGGGAACCGCCTTCGGATATACTATTAAGTTTTGATTCAATGTCATTAAACATACATATCCCTCGCGCCGTTCTCAAGTTTGCTCAAAATATCAGACATCGCCTTTTTCTCGTCAGCTTCGAGCTCGCCGCCCAGCGTCTTTATCAATTTATATCCTTTCGCTTTGACCTCTTTTGAGGCAAAATCGTCCAGATATTCCTTAAGTGTTATTATCGCGTTCATTCTGCATTTTCCCTTGATCGTACCGGGCTTGGCCAAACTCATAAATTTCGCGCCGGTCCTTTCCGACCTGTAGCATGCGGTGCAAAAACTCGGAACCGTTTTTTTGGCTATAAGCGTTTCGACTATCTCATCCAGCGTTCGCGCGTCACCGAGTTCGAACTGTCCGGCGGCGTGTCCATTGCTCTCTTCAGAAGTGTATCCGCCCGGCGAAGTCGCGGAACCCGCGCTTACCTGCGATACCCCGAGAGTAAAAAGTTCGTCCCTCATTTCGGAATTCTCTCTGGTAGAAAGAATTATTCCCGTATACGGTACGGCCAGGCGCAGTATGGCAACGAGTTTTTTGAACTCAAGATCGTTCACGGCGTGCGGCACATTATCCGTTAAAGGCGCCCCCAGCGCTTTCTCGATACGCGGCACCGAAATAGTATGAGGGCCGACGCCATATGTCCTTTCAAGATATTCTACATGCATGAGAAGCGCCAGAGTATCGAATACGTGGTCGGCAAGACCATAGAGAACTCCCACGCCAACGTCGTCGATCCCGGCAATGAACGCCTTATCAACGGCTTCTATCCTCTTATCCGGATCGCTTTTAGGCCCATACGGATGCATTCTCCTGTAGGTCTCTTCATGATAAGTTTCCTGGAATATTTGATAAGTACCGATACCCGCTTCTTTCAGTTTTTTATAACCTTCCACATCCAGCGGCGCGGAATTCACGTTTACTCTACGAATGCCGCTTTTGCCGTAAACCCCGGAATATATAGTCCCCATGGAATCCGTAAGATACTTTATCTCTTCCCAGCAAGGAGCGCCCGATTCGCCGGAAACCATCAGCACCCTTTTATGGCCCATTTTGAGCAAGGCTTGCGTTTCCGCGGCGATCTCTTCCTGTGTAAGTTTCTTGCGGGTGACCACATCACTGTCACTCTTAAAAGCACAGTACAAACACCCGTTAGCACAGAGGTTGCTGATATAAAGCGGTGCAAAAACAACTATGCGTGTGCCGTATATTTCTTTTTTAACATATTTTGCCGTTTCGAAAATAGCATTAATGTCTTCGGGATAGGTCGCTGCGAAAAGAACCGCCGCCTCCGGCATGGAAAGCCGCGTCAATGATCTGGCTTTGGCCAGGATGGCGTTGAGACGCTCCCTGCTCGGAGCTTTTGCCTCGCTCAAAATATCGTAAATATGCCGTTCGTTTATGTGTTTCATTGTTGCTCTTTAGCCTTCTCCGCCGCTTCCGCCATCGCGGCTTTTCGATATTTGCGCAAAATGTCCACCATTTTCTCCGCTGTCAGCTCACCGTGTATTTTGTCATTGATCATGGCAACCGGCGCCAGACCACACGCACCGAGACATCTTGTGATCTGCAGAGTGAAAAGCTCGTCAGGTGTAGTATCTCCCATCTCGATACCCAACTCTTTTTTTACGGCATTCAGAATCCTCTCGGCTCCTTTTACGTAGCAAGCCGTACCGAGACATATGGATATTTTGTATTTACCGATAGGCTTGAGATTGAAATAGTGATAAAAAGTCGCCACTCCCCAAATATGCGAGGTAGGTATGTTCATTTCCCTGGCGATGTCATCCATCACGTCTTTCTTAAGATAACCGTGAATCTCCTGTGCCTTGTGCAGAACAGCTATCAGGTAAGACTCAAAATGTTCCTTATCCCGAAAACCGTCGATAAATGTCTTTAATTCCGCCTGTTTGTTGTCAAGTGTCTGCTCCATGCTCCGCTCCATTTTAGTTATTATTACCGCACCTTTGTTTCTTTTGAAATAATGCCCCTGGGCTCCTTCGCCTTGTAATGCGTATGCAAGATCTTGTGCGAAAGCGCCGAAAGGGGTCTGCCCAAGAATTCCTTATAGATCCTCTGCACGTCCGGGTTCTCGTGGCTTCGCCTTATGGTCCGCGTCCTATCCAGACCGTAAAGAGCTTCGGCCCTTTTCTTTAAGCACGCTTCATTGAGCGGTTCAGAATTGGAATTCGCGTAAGGCTGTCCGCCGCCGCCTATGCATCCGCCGGGGCAGCCCATGATCTCGACAAAGTGATATCTGTCGGGTTCCTTGCGTACTACCTCCAGAACTTCATTCGCGTTCCCTAGACCATGCGCGACGGCGATCCGTATTTCTTTGCCGTCCATAACGACCTTCCCTTCTTTTATCCCTTTGAACCCTCTTAAGTCGTTCATTTCTATATCCATAAGCGTTTCGCCGGTGTAAAGTTCATACGCCGTACGGAGCGCCGCTTCCATGACACCGCCGGTAACACCAAATATAACACCCGCTCCGGAAGAAACGCCGAGAGGAGTGTCGAACTTCTCGGGTTTTATACGCAGAAAATCAATACCAGCGCATTTTATCATCCACGCGATCTCTCTTGTGGTTATGACCATATCCGTCGGGTTCATTTCGTCCACTTGCAGTTCGGGCCTCTGGGCCTCATATTTCTTCGCCGTACAGCACATAACCGCAACGGTGAATATTTTTTTGGGATCCATGTTATTTTTAGCCGCAAAATGCGTTTTAATGAGCGAACCCATCATGGACATCGGCGACTTGCACGTTGAAACGTTATCTATAAGATCGGGATAGAATTGCTCCATACATTTCATCCACGCGCTCGAGCATGAAGTTATCATGGGAAGTTTTCCTTTGCCCTGCAGTCTGTCAAGAAATTCGCTGGCCTCCTCCATGATCGTAAGGTCCGCGGAGAACTGCGTGTCGAATACGTAGTCAAACCCCAGTTTCCGCAGAGTCGCGGCCATTTCGCCTTCCATCGCCCTGCCGGGATCGAGGTTGAACGCCTCGCCGATCGACGCCCTCACGGAAGGCGCTATCTGGACGATCTTTATGATGTCCGGGTTCGTCAATTTATCAAAAAGTTCCATGCAATTGCCTTTTTCGACGAATGAAGCGGTCGGGCAAACACTTATACATTGTCCACAGGCCGTGCAGACGCTTTCGGAGAATGGCATATTGTAAGCCGGCATAACGACCGTATGAAAACCGCGATGGGCGTACCTGAGCGCGCTCACTTTCTGTATCTCGGCGCACATCCTTACGCATCTTCCGCAAAGGATGCATTTGTTGGGATCTCTTATTACGGAAGGCGACGAAAGGTCTTTCTCATAATGTTTCTTCTCGCCTACAAAATGACGCTTTCTTATCCCCATGGAATAAGCCAACCTTTGAAGCTCGCAGTTGCCGTCCCTTTCACAAACGTGACAATCTTCTGGATGGTTGTCGAGAATAAGTTCGACTATGTCACGTCGCGCGCGTCGCACATCGTTCGAGTCTGTTCTGATCTTCATGCCCTCTAAAATGGGAAAAGCGCATGAAGCCACGTAATTACGCATCCCTTCGACTTCCACTATACATACGCGGCACGCGCCTTCTATCGAAAGTTTAGGGTGATAACACAGGCGCGGTATCCTGAAACCCACCTCGTCCAGTGCCTGCATAATGGTCTGATTTCCGCCGACCTTGTATGGCTTGTTGTTTACAGTTACATTTATCATCTTCTTTTCCGCTATCGTTTCCATCGTCATCTCCTGTCTATCGCGTCAAACTTACAAATGTTAAAGCACAACCCGCACTTCACACATCTTGTCTTGTCAACTACGTGCTTCACCTTGGGCTCGCCGGATATCGCGTTCACGGGGCAGGCCCTTCTGCAGGCCATGCAGCCAATACACTTGTCGGTAATGGTATACGACAAGAGAGCGATACAGGCGCTCGCGCGGCATTTTTTCTCTTTAATATGCTCCTCGTATTCTTCCCTGAAATTCTTGATCGTGCTGAGTACCGGGTTCGGCGCCGATTGGCCGAGCCCGCAAAGCGATGCTTTCTTTATCATGTTACCGAGACGTTCTAACTTTTCGATATCGCCCTCTTCGCCTTTTCCGTCGGTTATACGCGTCAATATTTCCAACATCCGCTTCGTTCCTTCACGGCAAGGGGTGCATTTGCCGCATGACTCGTTCTCGGTGAATTCCAGAAAAAACTTTGATATATTCACCATGCATGAATCCTCGTCGATGACGATCATTCCCCCGGACCCCATTATGGACCCGGCCTTCGAGAGCGATTCATAGTCGATCTTGGTATCAAGATATTCTTCCGGCAAACAGCCACCGGAAGGGCCTCCCGTCTGCACGGCCTTGAATTTTTTGTCGTCGGCGATACCGCCGGCGATGTCGTAAATTATTTCCCGTAGCGTCGTCCCCATAGGGACTTCCACCAGCCCCGTATTTTTAACTTTACCCGCGACCGCGAAAACCTTGGTGCCCTTACTTGTCTCCGTACCGATGGAACTGAACCAATCGGCGCCGTCAAGAATGATAACCGGAATATTCGCCCACGTCTCGACGTTATTTATCAGCGTCGGTTTGCCGAATAATCCCGAAACCGACGGGAAAGGGGGCCTAGGCCTCGGCATACCGCGCGACCCTTCTATGGAATGGATGAGAGCAGTTTCCTCGCCGCAAACGAACGCGCCCGCGCCAAGTTTTATCTCGATATCGAACGAAAAATCTGACCCCATAATATTCTTGCCGAGAAAACCGTGCGTCTTCGCTTCGCCGAGGGCTTTCTCAAGCCTTTTTATCGCAAGCGGGTATTCGGCCCTAATGTACACAAAACCCTTATCAGCGCCCGTCGCATAGCCTCCTATTATCATGCCCTCGATGACAGTGTGCGGATCGCCTTCGATGGCGCTTCTATCCATAAACGCGCCCGGGTCACCTTCGTCCGCGTTGCATATCACATACTTAGGACTGCCTTCCGACTTACGCGTTAGCTCCCATTTTATCCCTGTCGGATAACCCGCCCCGCCTCTTCCTCTAAGCCCGGATTTTTTTATCTCTTTTACTACATCCTCGGGTGAAATATCCGTCAATACTTTAGCCAGCGCCTCATAACCTCTGACGGAAAGGTAGTCATCTATTTTCTCCGGATCGATAATGCCGCAGTTCCTGAGAGTTATTCTCATCTGCTTGCCGAAAAAACCCACATCGCCGAACACTCTGAAAAACCTGTTGAAAAGATGATCCTCGTTGATCTCTAAACGCGCGATCGGCTCACCGTTTATGAGATGCTGCTCGACTATCGCCGGGATATCGTGTTCGGTCACGCCGCCATATATCACATAACCCGGGTTCACAATAAGTATCGGCCCTTTGTCGCACATACCCAGGCATCCGGAGAGAGTAAGGCGCACCCTGTCAGCCATCCCTCTTTTATCAAGCTCCTGCTTGATAACCTCTTCGAGGTTCTTCGATTTTTTGCGCAAACACGCCGGACCGTCGCAAAGTATAAGCGCGTATTGTCTTTTATCATCTTTCTTCATCTTATCACCCACTCCTCAATCACTTCGCCGCGTTTTAAATGACGCTCGATTATCTCCCGCGCGCGTTCGGCGTTGATCTTGCCGTACTTGACCGGGATCTTATTTTCCTCGACCACCTCGACCGTAGGCTCGAGATTGCATCTACCGGCGCAGCCTTTCTGGCTCAGATAAACGTCCCCGAGACCGTTCTTTATGGCGTTATCAAACACTTCCATAACTTCCTTAGACCCCGCGGCTACCTCGCAGGTGGCCATTCCCACATACACCCTTTTAGTCGAAAGGTATCCCTTGCTGATGATCCTGCATATCGCTTCGGCCCTTTTCTTTTTAATTGTTTCCAACGGTGTCGCCATGATCCACTCCCCCTTTTACCGTAAAAATGAAAGAATTCCCTTTCTCCATGCTTTTCACTATTATCTCGCCACCATGGCTTTCCACTATTTCCTTGGTAATGAAAAGCCCGAGACCCGTTCCTTTTACGTGCTTCGCCTCCGGCGCGGAAAGTCGCGAAAACCGCTTGAAAAGCCTATCCGTTTCTTCATGCGTAAGCGGACGGCCGTCATTGTAAACCTCAACTTCGATGTTGCCATGGCTGTCCGGTCCGGCGTTGATCATTATGTACCCGCCTTCCGTGCCGTACTTCACGGCATTCGATACAAGGTTATTAAGCACAATAAGCAGAAGATCCTTGTCAGCATCGACCACTATTTCATGTTTCAGGTTGTTTATGAGTTTTATGTTTTTTTCTTCTATCTGTTTCGTGAACGCGTCTATCGAAACATCCAGTATCTCTTCTTTCAGATTTACCGGCCTTTTGTGCACGGACATCTCTCCCTTTTCTATCCTGCTGAGATTCAGGAAATTCTGCACGGTCGAAGCCAGATAATCAAGGTTCCTGGTTATGGAATCCAGAGCTTTTCTCTGTTTAAAATTTATCATACCCAGAAAACCGTCGCGCACGGAATAGGCATTAAGTATCGTAGAGGCAAGTATACCTTTAAGTTCGTGAGATACAAAACTTATGAGGTCCAAATAACGTTTATTCAGGATCGAAAGGTCCTCGTTCGAAAGTCTGGTGCGCCTGTGGCTGTCGCCGAGTTTCGCCGCCATTTCATTGAACGATTCCGCGAGCTGATTGAGTTCCCTGATCGGGTTATCTGCCCCTACATCATGTCCGTCCTCACCGGACGAGATCTTATTTATCCCATCCAAAAGATGCGTAACAAGCCCGGTTATCATATCCGCCAGAAAAACTGAAAAGATCACGGCAAGTATCACGGCAAAAAGTATTACCGCCAAAAACGCCATAAAAATGTTCCTGGCAAAATCTTTGAACGGCTTCTCCAGAATACCCACGTAGAGTATACCGATCGTCTTCGCGTTTATATCCTTTATCGGCTCATACGCGGTAAGATACCAATCCGTCACAACAAAAGCCTTATCCAGCCAGGTCTCGCCTTTTTCGAATACTTTTCGATAAACATTCTCGGAGACCCTTGTCCCTACGGCCCTTTTGCCGTCTTTATCCAGTACGTTCGTGGCGATCCTTACATCGTCCTGAAATATCGTAACGGTACCCACGGGTTTGCCGCCGTAGATCTTATCCTCAAAGACCATGCCGCGTATTTTGTCGACAAGGTCAAAATCCCTGTTGATTATCTTTCCGCCGCATATCACGTAATCCATATCCTTGCTTTCTTTGTTCTTTCGGATAGGTTTGGCGTATTCCACGGCCATCGCTTTATCGAGTAATTCAAGTTTTGTCGGACGGGCCTTAAGCGTGTAATTTATTTTTATGACCGCCTTCCTATATATATCCGCCCCCATCCCTATCAATTCTTTTTTATCGATCTCCCTGGTGCCGCCTACACCTTCCGAACTAGCCATAGCTTTACGCACTATTTCGCTTTTCGCGGACAACAAGTCTTTTCTCGGGAGTATATACAAATAATCCAGCCCGAGTTTTGTTTTCATCTCACGGGCATCCACGTAATCATAATAAGAAATAAGGCTGAACACCCGTTCAAGCTCATCAGTTATTTCAAGGTATACGTTTCGCGCCGAGTTCAGGTCCATTTTTACCTGTCCCTGGGCCTTGTCGATTATGTATCGATTTATCAGATACGTTCCCAATACCGAGACAGAAATACCCAGCACCCCGATGATCACGAGGAACGATAATAAAAGAGATGTTTTAAGCGACCTTGCTCTTATCATAGATACGCCGCGCTCTCCCCCGCGTTAACGTAATAGATAATGTTCTCCAGTTCCAGCGCCAGATTAACATTACTGATAACCGCCGTTGGTGTACCTTTCAGCATGATCGGCGCGAAATTCATTACACCCTTTATTCCGGCGTTCGCCATTACCTCGAAAACATGCTGTGCCGCGCCATCGGGAACGGCGATTATTCCCACCTTTATGCCTTTCTCCCTGATAAAATCCGCCATTTCCTCAAAAGGAAGTATCGGTATAGCGTTATCCCTGTCGGCCTTAGAGCTATCGGTATCAAAAGCGGCGACGATCTTAATGTTCTCTTTCATAAAACCTTCATTGTACCGTATGAGTGCCCTTCCTATATTACCGCTTCCTACGACGATCACTTCCTCTACTTTATTTTTCCCTAGTATCTTATTTATGTTCTCCAACAAATCATTGACCCTGTACCCTCCGCGCCTATTCCCAGAAATGGCGAATGCCGAAAAATCCTTTCTGACCTGCGACGGCGTAACACCAACGGCATCAGCCAGATTGTCAGAGAAAACCTTAACAAACCCCAGTTTTTTAAAATGGTTCAAAGCATTTTTGTATATGAACAGGCGGTTTATTGTACGTTTTATCATATTTATTGCTCCTTTTTTCACAATACAAGATTAGATTATACATAGTTATCCAAACTTGTCAATATTTTTGTGATTTTTTTCACAACACTATTATTTAGACCTTTATGCACTGGAGGGGCAGGTCTGGGATCAACTTTTTAGCAGGTCTGGGATTAACTTTGGGGCAGGTGTGGGATTAACTTTGGGGCTGCCCCCAATTACCGTCCGGGCGCTGACCTACGCCGCCGTGAGGGATTTTTTGGCGAGTGTGAAGACGGCCCTGCAATAGCTTTCGGTGCTATTAGGGTTATTTCCAAAAATTTATTTGACTTTACTCATTACATTGAGTAAAATTACTCATTGTAATGAGTAAAAAAGCAGGGGGTTGCAATATGTTCAGAAGACCTATGACAGATACTATTCACGAACGGTTGAAAGAAAAAAGAAAATTCATACTTGTTATTCTGGGCCCTAGACAGGTCGGAAAAACAACCGCCATCCATCAGGTCCTAAAAGAAATTAAAAACTTTCACCGCTACGCCGCTGCTGACCTCCCCTCGCCCCCTGACAGCTCCTGGATATCAAGAGAATGGGAAATGATCCGGGCTAAGACAAGAAAAAATGAGACTTCTGTTCTCGTGCTGGACGAAGTACAAAAAATAGACAACTGGTCTGTAGCGGTAAAACGTTTGTGGGACGAGGATACCCTTTTAGGCAACAAGATTCACGTCGTTATACTGGGATCATCGTCACTTCTGATACAAAAAGGGCTAACGGAAAGCCTTGCCGGACGTTTTGAGGTCATACGTTTCCCCCACTGGTCGTGGCAGGAAATGCATTCTTTGGCCGGCTGGTCCCTCGATCAATATATTTATTTTGGAGGGTATCCCGCACCGGCGGAATTTGTCAAAGACGAAGAGAGATGGCGACAATATATCCTGGACGCAATAATCGAGCCCTCTATCTCGAAAGACGTCCTCCTTATGAACCGTGTAGAAAAACCGGCCCTACTACGGCAGCTTTTCGCGCTTTCATGTGAATACGCGGGGCAGATACTTTCATACAACAAGATCCTTGGGCAATTGACCGATGCCGGGAACACGGTCACACTGTCACATTACCAAAATCTCCTGGAAGGCGCCTTCCTCATTAAGGGCCTGCAAAAATGGTCCGGAAACATGCTGCGCCTCAAAAATTCAAGCCCAAAGTGGATACCTCTCAACCCGGGCCTTCGAAGCGCTATCGCGAAACGATCTTTCCCCGAATGTAAGGACGACCCCGTCACATGGGGCCGAATGGTAGAATCCGCCGTGGGAGCCACATTAGTAAATACCGGAGCACCACACGGTATTGAGGTTCTTTACTGGCGTGACGGCAACCTTGAGGTTGACTTTGTTATAAAAAAAGGCGTCTCATTAACGGCCGTTGAGGTGAAGACCGGTAGGAAGCGCCTTGAATTTTCCGGACTCGAAGAATTTAAAAAACGCAACCCGAAAGCAAAAACTATCGTCGTAGGTCCGGGCGGGATAAGTTTAAAAGAGTTTTTTGAAACCCCGGTCGATAAATTGCTTGTATAATAGGGACATCATTAAATGTAATGCCAGAGCGCTGGCTTAATATTATGCCGCAGTGAGGGCTTTTTTGGCGAGTGTGAAGACGGTCCTTATTTCCTCCGCCGAAAGCGGCGTGACCGGCAGTAGTTTGATGAGTTTATTGATCGCACGGACTAGTTTTCCCATGTCACCCGCAGCTATGGCAAGAAAATCCTCTATGTCGTTCATTCGTCCGGCCGTATGGTAATCGAGTATTACTCCCTTGTCCATCACTTCTTTATATGACTCCAGCACATTCTGCGCGTCGTCCAGAAGTTCCGCGTATTTCTGTTTCATCTTCTGGTCTTGACTGTCCCGCAGGGCATAGATATCTCTCACCTTGTTTTCCGTTACCATCGAGGCCGCGCTTCTCGCGATCTTAAGCATTTTTAAGCCAACGATCATTCCTCTCACGAGACCCGCCATGTCACGGTCAAGTCCGATGGGTATTAAGATGCTGTTCATTTTTTTGGCCGAGTGTTTTATCCCGTTCAGTTTTGTATCTATAAAGATCTCGTTGAATTCTTCACCTTTATCGGCGGTGAATATCGTCACGGTATTTTCTCTCGTCCTCGCGGAGGGGTCCTTTAGAGAGTTGGGCAGCGCTTTATGGGACAATCCATATTCATCATATGCGCTCTCCGGCACTTCACCGGCCCCCGACATGCTGAATAATTCCACGAACGCGTTCGGCGCTTTCTGGAACGCCCCGAGAAGGTCCGACACATTCTCTTTGCCGACCAGCGCAAGTGCCTCAACAGGAACGCGGATGAGAATATCCGGTTTCCCTTCGCCAAGCGTTTCTTTGAAGATATTATCATTCTTGCCGATGTAAC
>JADFYD010000006.1:29785-30264 GCA_015233235.1 Candidatus Omnitrophota bacterium
TTAGGACCTGATGGATGGCGGTTGTTTTTCCGAAATTATGAAATCTTTCTCGAGGCGGGCACATATGTCCAATATGAACTGCCTATCCGTCGGCAAAAGACCGATATTTTCCAGAACATATTTTGTCCTCGCGATCACTTTGGCCAGTTCCGCCGCGGCGTCTTTTCGGAATTCCTCTCTCGCAGTCAGATCTCTGCTTTTTACAAATAGACCATATTCTTTCCGACTCATATTTTTCTTATACCTATCCACCATGTCTATAAGTGCCTTTTCGCCGGCGTTGTCGAAATCAACGCGGCTGTTCAGATACTTGAGTATATAATTTGCTTCCAGCAGTCTTTTCACGGTCTTACTGAAAATAATTTTCTCGCCGCGTTTTTTGGCATCATCGCTGTCATTTGCTAAAATAAGCCCGTCATCCGCCAATTGCAAGGCTTTCGCCAAAAGCAGTCCATCCGACGGCCTTATGTCATTGGGAA
>JADFYD010000070.1 GCA_015233235.1 Candidatus Omnitrophota bacterium
AGAGATAGCTTGCAACGACTAATAAGGATGAGAAACAATGATCCCGGTCACCAAAATATTCCGCGGCGAGCGGACGGTGCATAACCGCAAAGGGGGCCCCCTTGTCGTTTGGAACATAACGAGCTGCTGTAACCTGGAATGCGGCCATTGTTACCGCGATTCTGGGCCGTCCGCAAAAGCCGCGGAGCTTTCGGACGAAAAATGTATCTCTCTTGCCGCAGAGATAGCCGAATTAAAACCCCCGGTAGTGCTTCTGACCGGAGGGGAACCGCTCCTAAGGAAAAATGTTTTCGATATCGTGAAGGAATGTAAATCCAAAGGGCTGCGTGTCGGGCTTTCCACCAACGGTACCCTTATAGACGGGGAAACGGCCGAAAGAATAAGCTTAAGCGGTATTGACTATGTCGGGATAAGCATAGACGGAAAGAAAGATCTGCACGATAAGTTCCGCGGCAAGAGAGGATCTTTTGACGCGAGCTGGGCGGCGATAAAGCTGCTTAATGGTCTAGGGGTGAAGACCGGCGTGCGATTTACGATAACGGATAAGAATAAGGGCGACCTCGACGATATTCTTAAACAAACCGTTAATGCCGGCACCAAAAGATTTTGCCTGTATCACCTCGTATATTCGGGCCGCGCCCAGAAAGAGCTAGACATGAATATCGGAGAAAAGAAAAAATACATGGATAAATTTTTTAAGGCTGTAAAAAAGATCTCCGAGGCGGATCCCAACTTTGACGTGCTTACGACGGATTCGCCCGCCGACGGTGTTTTTATGGCTAAACTTTTTGGCGCTGATGTGCGCGGCGCGGAAATGCTTTCCTGTATATTGTCGCACGGAGGCTGTTCAGCGGGTGAAAGGGTCGCCTATATCGATTCTACCGGCAATATTTATCCGTGCCAGTTTTTGCAGGGAGAATCGCTCGGCAATGTTAAGGAAAAGCCGCTTTTGGACATATGGAACAACAAAGGCAACGGGTTTTTGAATAAGCTCAGGAATAAAAAAGAATTACTTGAGGGTAAATGCGGAAAGTGCGCCCACAAGGATATTTGCGGCGGCTGCCGTGCGCGGGCCCTCGCGTACCACGGGTCGCTCTGGGCGGAAGACCCGGGGTGTTATTTGAGTGATAACGAGATTCAGGAGAAAATATGAAAAATAGCGATCATAACCAAAAACCCGCCAGGCTGCGCCAGAGCGCGGCGTTTAGAGCATTTGTACGCGAAACGAACCTTAGCGCGGGTAACCTGGTAATGCCCCTTTTCTTTAAGGAAGGAAGATCTGCCGAACCTATTCCCTCGATGCCCGGCATAAAAAAAATGCCAAAAGATATGCTTGTGAGAGAAGCGGTACGTCTCGAGCAGCTTGGCATAAAGTCGATACTGGTTTTCGGGTCCGGGACTAAAAAGGACGCCGAAGGCACTTCCAGCTACGATGAGAAAAGTCCTTTTCATGATGCCTTGAGGGCGATAAAAAAACAAGGCAATATTCTGCTTATAACGGATGTATGTCTCTGTGCGTATACGGACCACGGACATTGCGGTGTCGTAGAGAAAAAGGTGCCCGGCTCGAAAGCCGCTCACATCGACAATAAAAGAACTCTCGAAGTTCTTGCTAAAGTTGCGCTCTCGCACGCGAAAGCGGGGGCCGATATCGTCGCGCCTTCCGGCATGACCGACGGCCAGGTGAAAGCGATACGCGAGGCGCTTGATAAAGAAAAAAAAGAAACGGCAATTATGAGTTATTCCGCGAAATACGCTTCCGCGTTTTACGGACCGTTCCGTAGCATTTATGATTCTAGCCCTGTTTTCGGGGATAGGCGCACCTATCAAATGGACCCGGCCAACAAAGAAGAGGCTTTGCGTGAAGCCGTTCTCGATGTTCATGAAGGCGCCGATATTGTTATGGTAAAGCCGGCGCTCGCGTATCTCGATGTTATAAGCGCCGTACGCGCCAAAGTCCATGTTCCGGTCGCCGCGTATAACGTGAGCGGCGAATACTCGATGGTAAAGGCGGCGGCGCAAAAAAAGTGGCTGAATGAAAAAACCGCCGTGTTGGAGATAATGAGGTCGATTAAGAGAGCCGGCGCCGACATCATCATAACGTATTGGGCCGGGGAGGCTGCCGGGTGGATCAAGTCCCTAGAATAATTTTTTGGGAAACTACTAAAGCCTGCAATTTGAAATGCGCGTACTGCAGAATGCTTAAAAACTCCTCCGGTGCCGAACTTACGACCGTTGAAGCGTTTCGAATATTGGAGGAAATCAAAACCGCCTTTGGGAGCCCCATTCTTGTTCTATCGGGCGGCGAGCCGCTTCTAAGAAAAGACATTTTCGAGATACTCTCATATGCGTCAAAGATCGGTATACAGGCGGCATTGGCCACGAACGGAACGTTGCTAAAAGAAAAAGAAGTCCGGCGCCTGGCGGAAAGCGGCGTGAAACGGGTGAGCTTAAGCCTGGATTCCGCGTGTGAAGATGTGCACGACGCATCCCGCGGAGTTAAAGGAGCGTTCGAAGAAACGCGGAGAGCGTGCGGGATACTTAAAGAACACGGTATCCCGTTCCAGATAAATTTTACGGTGACAAAACAGAATAAGAATGAAGTGCGGAAGGCGGCGGAACTCGCCATGGCGCTTGGCGCGGTCGCCGTTCATTACTTTGTGCTTGTCCCCGTGGGCTGCGGGAAAGAAGTAGAGAAGTCGGCCATGCTTGACGCAGGGGAGAACGAAGAAGTGCTTAACACGATAAAACGGCTATCCGGGGAATTCCCGATAGAGCTACGTCCAACCTGCGCGCCGCAGTACGCCCGGATAGCCGATGACAAACGCTACAGCGGTTGTATCGCAGGCACCGGAGCGTTTTTTATTTCGTCTGAAGGCAATATTTATCCATGTGGTTATTTGGCCGTTAAGGCCGGGTCATTGAGAGAGAAATCTGTCGGCGAGATCTGGAAAAATGCCGAGGTGTTAAAAACGTTGAGGGAAAACGACCTTAAAGGCGGTTGCGCGGTCTGTGACTATAAAAGCCGTTGCCGGGGTTGCCGGGCCAGAGCGTACGGCACGACAGGGGATTACATGGGAACGGATAAAACGTGCGTGCTAGCGACTGGCGGTAAAAGCATATGAAAGAAATTCTTCTAAGAGTTCAGGAAGGCATCCCGATCAACACCCGGCCATACAAGGCTCTCGCGGTGAAGATGGGACTTACGGAAAAAGAAGTGATCGATCGCCTTAAACGTCTCAAGAAGAACGGCCTTCTCAAAAAGATCGATATGAGCTTCGATACGCGTAAACTCGGGCTATCAAGCACACTGGTAGGGTGCGAGATCCCTAAAAAAAGCATAGCGAAAGCAGCTAAGATAATTTTCCGTAACGACAAAATAAGCCATAACTATCTTAGAGACCATGAACTGAACATGTGGTTCACGTTGACTTGCGGGTCGCCCGGAGAACTGAAAAAAGAACTCGCGAAACTCAAGAAAGAACTAGGCGTCGGGCGAATGGTAAGTTTACCGACTGAAAAGATGTATAAGCTTAAAATGAGGTTGAATGCTATCCCGACAAGATAAAGACATTCTCACCTACTTCTCCCGTCACGACTTCGCCGTGACGGAGCGGCCTTTTAAAGGGCCCGCCGCTGAACTCGGCATGACCGAAAAAGCGCTTGTCGAAGCGCTTCGTTCACTTAAAAAGCGGGGATACATCAGAAATTTGAGGGGAGTGCTGAATCAAAGAAACGCGGGGTACAAGGCGAATGCCCTGGTCGCGTGGAACGTAAAAAATTGGAAGGGCGGCGTCGAAAAGATCATTCAAGGAACACTGGTCGCCGACGACAGGGTTTCACACTGTTACCGCCGCCGGCCGGCCAGAGGGTTCAACTATAACCTGTATGCCATGATGCATGCCGGCACGAAGAAAGAGATCGGGGAACTAGCGGCGGAAGTATCAAAACGCCTGAAAGCGAAGCATACGATATTGTTCACGAAGAGGGAGCTGAAGAAGGAGAAACTGAAGCTATTATGAAAAGAGCAAAATCCGCAAAATTGTTCAAGGAAGCCGCAAAATACCTGGTCGGCGGGGTGAATTCCCCCGTTCGGAGCTTTAAGGGGGTCGACACCGGCATAATATTCGCCGAAAGAGCTAGAGGGCCCCATTTATGGGACGTGGACGGCAATAAATATGTCGATTACATCATGAGTTGGGGGGTGCATATCTTCGGACATGGGTACGGCCCGATAGTAGAAGCGGCGGTAAAAAGTATCAAAAATGGGGCAAGTTTCGGTCTCGCAACTAAAAACGAGATAGAGCTTGCTAAAGAAATTCAACATTATTATAATACTATATCCAAGGTGCGCCTTGTTACCTCCGGGACCGAAGCCTGCATGACCGCGGTACGTTTGGCCAGGGCTTTTACCGGGAGGTCAAAAGTAATAAAGTTCGACGGTTGTTACCACGGACACTTTGACGGGCTTCTTGTGAAGAGCGGGTCCGGTAATTTGACGTTTGGTATCCCTTCGGGCAAGGGAATAACGGCATCGTACAGCAGGGATACGATATCGGTACCGTTCAATGATATAAACATTTTTAGCGAGACTGTTCGCCGGAACCGCGGCGACATAGCATGTGTCATAGTGGAACCCGTACCTTGCAACACGGGTGTCATACTGCCCGAAGAAGGGTTTTTACGCCGTTTGGCGGCTATCGCCAAACGGGAAAATATAGTTCTCGTCTTTGACGAAGTGATAACCGGTTTTCGCCTTTCATCCGGCGGGGCCCAAAAGCTTTTCGGGATAAAGCCGGACTTGACCTGTCTGGGTAAAATTATCGGCGGAGGGTTTCCGGTAGGGGCGGTCGGAGGGAGAAGCGACATAATGGAGCTTCTGGCCCCCGAAGGGCCTGTTTATCAGGCCGGAACGCTTTCGGGTAACCCCGTTTCGGTCGCGGCTGGACTCGCGGCGCTCAGGTGCCTTAAGGAAGATAAAAACCTTTACGCCGGACTTGAGAAGAAGACCGGGGAGCTTGTTGCTGCGATGCGGAAAGCGGCGTTCGCGGAAGGAATTCCCCTTACGATAAACACGATCGGGTCGGTTTTCTCGGTCTTTTTTACGGACAAAAGTGTCGGGTCGCTCGCTGACGCGCTGGGAAGCGATAAAGAAAAGTATAAAAAATTGTTTTCCGGGTTGTGCGAAGAAGGCGTGCTTTTTCCGCCTTCGGCTTTCGAAGCGTGTTTTATGTCGCGCGCCCACGACGGGGCGGCGCTGGAGCGAACGATAAAAGGTTTCAGGAAAGCGCTCAGAAAAATAAACGGTTAGGTCTTTACGGGGTTTACGGGAGACGTTATGCAGACACCTAGAACTTTCAGAGTGGTATTTTTGGTACTGATACTTCTTTTCATGGTCATGTTCTTTGTCGAGAACATGGACCCGGTCCAGGTCTATTTTCCCATGATAAAAGGCAGGCATTGCGGGCTTATTTTCATCATGATGGGGTCCTATTTCATGGGGGTCCTGAGCTCGTTCCTTTTTATCACGATAATTGGCGGAAAAATAAGAAAAAAGATGAAACCTAAAGCCCCGGCGGAAGAACAGGAAGAAGAGGAGCTGTTTGACGAAGAATGAGCCCTAAGCACGAAAAATCTCACGCCAAATGCGAAGAGTGCGCCCGAAAGACCATACTTATCGGTTTGGTGGCGAACATGTTCCTTGCGGCGTTTAAGCTGTTCATCGGTTTCCTCGGCCGAAGCCGCGCTTTGATCGGCAGTGGACTTTGCAACCTGAGTGACATCACTTCATCCATCGTCGTTATTATCGGCGTCAAATTCTCGAAAAAGCCGGCCGATGACAGATATCCTTACGGATACGGCAAGGTCGAGTTCGTCGCGCAGTTCGTGACGAGCCTCTTCATGATACTCGGTACCGTCGCCCTTATCGCGAGTTCTTTCTTTGTCATCGCGAAACGCGTAATTGTTGTACCGCACCTCGTTGTCTTATTTACGGCCGTACTGTCGGCTGTTGTCAACGCGCTCATTTACAAGTTCGCGCATTGCGGAGGCGAAGAACTGAACAGCCCCGCGTTAAAGGCGCATGCCGAACACAATAAAATAGATGTTATCTCCTCCATCCTCGTAGCTGCGGGTGTTATCGTCGTAAGGCAAGGCCTGCACTGGGTCGATCCGGTCATAGCCATTTTTGAATGTTTACACGTTTTGCACGGCAGCGTAGTGATACTTATCGACGGTGTTAAGGGCGTTATGGATACGAGCCTTCCGGACGACTACATAGAAAAAGTCGAGGAAACAGTAAACGAGGTAGACGGGGTTAAAAAAGTGAGGCACGTACGCGCGCGCCAGTCGGGGCGCTACATCGTGCTGGATATAGCTCTCGAGACGGACCCGGACATAAGCATAGCCCGGTCAAAGAAAATAAGCCAAACGGTCAAGGCGGCTTTGCGCGGCGCCGATAGATACGTAGGCAGTGTCACCGTTCAAGTCGTGCCTGCGGGAGCGAAGTAAGGGTAAAACAGAGGAAAAATGGCAATAGCCGAAAAATGCGTTAAATGCGGGAAAATGGTACCGTGGATGGTCCTTTTGGGGAACTCCACGATGACCATTTTTCAGCTTTATGTG
Organism: Candidatus Omnitrophota bacterium; assembly: GCA_015233235.1. Taxonomy (GTDB): domain Bacteria; phylum Omnitrophota; class Gorgyraeia; order Tantalellales; family Tantalellaceae; genus JADFYD01. The sequence goes on from JADFYD010000070.1 coordinate 6,625, forward strand.
GGATACCTCTCGCAGTCAAAAGGGCTTATCGCCGACGGGTACCATTCGGGCACGGATATTCTGTGTACTCTGATGGTCATCATAACAGTAGGATTTTCCGGCCGTAAGAATGATAAAAATCATCCCTGGGGGCACGGCAAAGCTGAATCGTTCGGCGCGCTCCTTGCGTATATGACGCTGCTCTGTATAGCGGGCATGATACTTTTCGACGCGACCGAGGCGATAATAAAAGGCGTCGTGCGTCCGCCTCACTGGGCGGCTTTTTTCGCGGCGCTCGTGGCGATAATCTCGAATTACATCCTTTCGTCTTACGGTTTCTGTGCCGGAAAAAAACTTAATTCCCCGGCGCTGATCGCCAACGCCAACGAGAACCGGTCGGATATGCTTTCCAGCGTCGCCGTATGCATAGGCGTTTTCTTGGCGAACCTTGGTTTCACCAGGCTCGACGCGATGGCGGCGGTACTCGTGGGTCTCATGATAGGGAAGTCCGGCATAATCCTGGGTCTGCAGGCGTTACGAAACCTTCTGGACGAATCGCTTCCCGAATCAAAGAAAAAACTCATCGCGGATTTTGTCATGCAGTACAGAGAAGTTAAGGGAATAAGCTATATAAACGCGCGGAGCGTCGGGCCGCAGGCGTGGATAGACATTGAGATAATACTGGACCAAAAAAAATCCGTAAAAGAAGGGCACGCTATCGCGCGTGAGATACGCCAGGCCCTTATGCGCAGGTTCATGCACATAAGGGAAGTGACTGTTTCTTTTACATGCAAAGAAGATCTTGTGGAAAAAAAGAAAACGGCTACAGGCCGCAGAGTAAGGGTTACTGAACAGGAAGCATAGAAAACAGGGGGAGAACGATGACGGAAGAAAACAAAAAACAGAGAAAACCGGTCGAAGAGATCAAAAGAGAAGAGGCGAACGCTTCTGCCGCGGAAAAGCTAAAAACGAAGAGAACGGCCTCGAGGTCTAAGTCCGGTAAAAAAGAACAGGAAGAGAAAGCGAAACCCGACATCGCGAAAAAATTGCAGTTTGCCGCGAGCGCAACTTTGTCCACTACGGAGCGCATAATCGGCGGGCTTTCCGATCTTTACAAGAATATTTTTGTCGGGCATGAGACCGATAAGACCAATTTCGAGAAAGAGCAGGGCCTTAAGTATTTTGACAAGGGCGACTATGAAAGCGCGCTCGAACACTTTCTTGCTTATATCGAGGCGGGTAATGAAAAAGACGCCGAGGTGCTTTTTATGACCGGAATGTGTTACTCGAATTCCAACGAATTTAAGGAAGCTGTCGAA
>JADFYD010000071.1 GCA_015233235.1 Candidatus Omnitrophota bacterium
AGTCGATATTTGGCATATAAATTCCTGCTCTTAACCGCCCAAGACATGGCCTCCGTCGAAAAAATATTTCCGTTTATAAACGCCGGGGACATAAGCAGGTTGTTCGGCCAGATGGCCGAATACCAGGCTCCGGAGACAGAACTCAATAACTGGAAGATGCTCTTTAAGCTGATATCATCCGGCGACAGGTTATCGCGTTTTCTCGCCGTTATGCTATCCGAAAATAAGATCAAGTATCACGAGATATTGGAGATCCACCCATTAACGAAAGTATATGGGGGATTAAAGGGACTTCTGGAAATTAACGATGAACAGTTTGTCCGGGCAATAAGTGTTCTCTCTGGGCTTGACTCGAAGAAAACCGGCGTCCTGGGAATATTTTTCGCGCTTGACCCGGAACTTTTCGGAAAAATATTCAGCGAAAGGGTTTACAGCTATCCGGATAAAAACCCGCTGGACCCGGATAAGACCGATCTCAGTAATATAGGCCACCCGATTGATTGCTACACCGCGGGACTGGGCAGGCACGTGAGATCCAGAGAAATGGCGTATTGGATGACGGCTTCAAAATTAGCCGGATATAAATTAACCAGCGTGGGCGCGGATTATTACGCCAAAGACTCGGAACTCATGGGATCCGCGTCGTACGTTGATTCGGCGGCAAGATTTAAAAGATATTACGAACGCATTATTCTTGGGAAAAGAGAGAAAAAAACAACCATTACTGAATTAGCTTCAGGTGTACAGGAAGCCGATATCCCGAAAGACCTGACTGAAGGAGCCATTAATCAGCTTATTGCCTCCGGTCGGCATGAGGTCGTTTTGAGAATACTTTTTGATTCACGAATGGATGAGGCGCGTTTCAGGAAAGCGCTGGAATGCTTTATGCCTTTAAGAAAACGGACGGGGTCTAGCGGAGACAGCCGAAGGCGCAATATACTCATGGCGTTATTTGAAATGGTAAAAGAGGCCGGAAAACCTTTATCCGTCAAGTGTTCCGCGGAAGCCAAATTCGCTTTGTCATTTTACGCGCCGGATATGTCGGAAGCCGCTAAGAAACTGAAAGAGATAATAGCGCTTGTTCCGGACGACGGACGCTTTTGGTACCGGCTCGGTGAAGTTTTGACATTTGTAAAGAAATGTGCGCCCGAAGAGATGTTAGAAGCATTTAAACGTTCCGTCAAGTTGGGGTATAACGTTGTACGCGCGCGTTATCAGATAGGCAATTATTACGCTAGAGAGTCTAATAGGCTGCTCTTCGACGGCGACAAAGGTCATGAAATAGTTTTTAGGCTTGCGATCGGGGAGCTGTCATATGTTATTCAGAACGCCGGAAATGACGGAGAAATAAAAAAAGAGGCTTCGGGAGCCATTGAGGATATGTACAGGGAATTATGGGAGCGCAAAACAGAGAGGAGTGACATATTTTCTGAACCTGACAGGCTTTTAAAAGTTTTGCCGGAACTCGAAAAGATGCTTGCCGATGTTTTTGCGATCGTGCCCGATAGCGGGGAATTCCTGTATAATTCGGTACAGCTGTATTCCGCGCTTTTCGAAAGAAACATACAACATCGACTGAAACTTAAAGAAGCCCTGATCAAGCTTTTCTTGTCAGGGAAAGGATATTTCGACGATATCTCGCATCTTGAAAAGATCGCCCGGATGTATGTCGAAGATGGTGAATATGAAATAGCGAGAAAAATTGTGATCGCTTCTTACAAAGCGTATGAAAAACACGAGGATTTTCAGGACTATAAAGTAAACCTGTCTTTAATTAGCGACGTTGTCGAAGCCGCTGAATTGGAAGCGGTAATTTCACCGGAAAGCTCTCGCGTCGTTCCGGAGAAAAAGGGTGCCGAGGTGGACACCGTCTTACGCGACGCCTTTTACGCCTTTATCGGCGAACCTGGGACCGGCATGCATGAGAATATTGTCGCGCGGTATGCCGAGTCGCTTGTCAAATGGGCAAGAACGGCGCCTGGCCTGCGGGAGTCTGCTACTGCCACTCCTAAATGGAACAAAGATAACGGTATGCTGGGTAAAGACGGCGTGACACTAACGCCCGAGGTGTTCGCGTGCATCGCGGCCAAGTTCCGGGGTTGGAAGGTCATAACGAATGAAGATGGATATAAAAAATTGCTGGGGGTATTGGATAACATATGCCGTGCGGCAGGGGTAGACGCCCTTTCGGCCGATTCGTATACACACACCGGCGAAGGTTTTGAGGAATCGGAGAGTACCGATTGGAGAGACCTCTCTATTTTGGCTAAAGCTGCCGAGATCACCGCCGACGAGACTGAGAGCTATGGTAAAGCCAAAAAGATATTTGAGTGGGTCGGAGAAAATATAAATTATTCGTTTGATCTCGACAGGCTGGCGAGCGCTTCTGTCGTTCTTAAAACAGGGTATGGAAGCTGCGGAAATATCGCGAATCTCACCGCGAGCCTTTTAAGAGCGTCCGGCGTTCCGGCACGTTTTGTTATAGAGAACGAGGATAAAAACTGGTACAGGCAATTTGCCGATGACGTGTCTTATGGGATCATAGGATCTGAAAATAAAGCCGAACATGCCTGGGCCGAAGCGTTGGTAGATGATAAATGGTTTATTCTGGACCAGTTCTGGTCTTCGCTTGAAGAAAGGAACACTAACGCGCCTAAAAATAAAAATGAACATATTATGTCACTTTTTGACGGATGGATCAAAAAGCATGCCGTTAGTGATTTGAACGTAAATTTTAGGAGATCGCTTACGGAAAAGTTTTATCGCCATTTTTATCCGCTCTGGGATGGCCGATACCGTCCGGTAAAAGAGATAGTCAGAATAAGCACCGGAGATATGCCGCGAAATCGCGCGCCCCAGGAGAGCTTCTTTTCCTGTCCTCCTGACAAGCTGACCGCGGAACTAAAAATGGAAAGAGAGAGGGCACGCGAGATAAATTCCGGATGGGATCTGGACCATTCAGGGTGGCCGCCGGCCGTTACGGTTTTCGGCAGCGCCAGAATAAGCCCGGACGACCCTATTTTTAAAGCGGCCGAGGAGCTTGGGGAGATCTTATTTGAGGAAGGATTTGCCGTGAGGACAGGCGCGGGCCCCGCGATAATGGAAGCCCCTCTTAAAGGCTGGATACGGGCGCGTGACCGAAAAAGGTGGGGAAAAGAAAATAGGGGCCTTACACAAGGAATTAATATTTCTTTGGATAACGAACAGGTGGCGAACGGTTATGCCGAAGATCGTTATGAATTCAGGCATTTCGACGCCAGAAAAATGGCGCTTTGCGATAACAGCGAGGGAATGATAGCGTTCCCGGGAGGGTTCGGGACTATCGACGAACTGTTCGAGGTGATGGCACGCCGGCATACGGTAGTGCTTTATGGAAAAAGCTTCTGGCAGCCTATAGTGGATACATTATTCGACCGATTCAAAGAGTATGGCATTTTCTTGGGTGATTATCAGAAACCATTTATTACGGATTCCGTGACCGAAGCCGTGGATCACATACGTAAGAACCGCGGCTCTTTCGTGGTATCGAGCGAAGAAGCCGTGAAAGATGCGAACGATGAGTTGGAAAAAGGCATGAACGAGTTGAGCGGATGGGGTCCGGCTGTTACTTTTATAGGAGAATCGAAAAGCGGGAGAGTAGAACTTAACACCGCCGTAAAACTGGCGAAGCGGCTGTCCGCGGAAGGGGTGCCGATACGGTCTGGTGAGCGAGGATCGCTCTTGTGGGCTTTGGCGGCGCCTGAACTCGGCTTTGAGGAAAAAGGGATATTGCAGGCTATGCTTTATGCCCCAAAAACCGTACCTCCCAATATAAAAGAGACGGCTCTCAAATATTGTATTTTATCGCAGCATGCCGCCAACCATCATGTGCTTATCGCGGAAAATTCAAAAGCTTTTGTTTTCCTTCCGGGCGGTCCCGATACGATGGACACCCTTTTCGATATTATCACCGCGATGCAGAACAATAAAATACCGGTTCGCCCGATCGTACTTATCGGCAGAAATTTCTGGGAACCGATAAAAAAAGTTATTACGGAGAAAATGTATTCGTATCATCCTGCCCTGATAACCCATGGGGACGAGAGGTTGATGCAAATTGTCGACAGCGCCGATGAGGCGTATGAGTTGTTAAGGAATGGTGCTTCGGGAAAACAAACTTTGGCAGGGCGCAATTGTCACTATGATTTTGATAAAGGACGCGAACGTCTGATAGCAGTGCGCTTTAGGGACGCGGTGATCGACGCGGCTGATAAGGAGAAGAATGACGGCGACAATACGATAATACTCGGGCTCGACGAGAGCTGGATACCCACTAAAAATGGTGGTTTGCAGGGGCTTTTAGGCGCGCTTGATGAAATGCCGGCCCTTCTGAAAAAATATGGCTACGGTAACCTTGTTTTCGTGCGCGGAAAAGGCGATAAAGTGGCGGAAGCTGTCCTTCAGGAACAGAAAAGAACTAACGCCAAGTTTTCTAATGTAATTGTTTTGGGAGGGAAAGGGATATTCGATTCAGATCAATTTAAAAAACTGAAAAGCGATAATGACCCTAAAGATATGGCATTGCTGGTCGGTGTTGACGGCAGGGAACTTACCGGAGAATCGGGCATCAGGCTTTTGGAAATGTACCTTGTGGCGTTACGTCTCGCGGGCATCACATCAGAAAGGTTTGGCCCGGCGCAGTCGGCGACGGAATATATTAAAGTAAATCCGCACGCGGGTGACTGGGGAAGAGCATTTGAGCTTATGCCGGTAAAACCTTTCGATATCTCCGAGTCAAAAGCCGTCTATGATCTGCAGGTCAAGGAACTGGATAGGCAGGCCTAAGTGTCTATACATGTGTTGCCAGGCAACTGCAAAGCTATCTGTTGACAAAGGCGGGAGGCGATAGTAATATACGGTAAATCAGTCGTCAGTCAACGAGCGACTAGCGACTAGCGACGAGCGACTAGCATATTGGTTTACTCATCACACAAGGAGGCAATACCATGGGAATGTGGCTTGGAATGGGCCGTAAAGCCAGAAGAAGTTATGGTTTTGATGAAGTAGCGCTTGTTCCGTCGGGGGAACTCACGATAGACCCGAATGATGTAGACACTTCATTCGAGCTCGGGGGGCATAAATTTACTATACCGATCATGGCCTCCTCCATGGATGGGGTAGTCGACGTCGATTTCGCGATAGCTATGGGAAAAATGGGGGGAGTTGCGGTATTGCATCTCGAAGGCGTTTCCACAAGATATGATAATCCTAAAGAAGCCGTCGAACGTATAGTGAACGCCGACGCGAGCGAGGTAACGCAGATAATAAAAGATGTTTATTCAAGACCGATAAAGAAAGAACTTATAAGCAAGAGGCTCGCCGAGATAAAAAAGGCGAAAGTTCCGGCAGTCGTGAGCTGTAACCCGCAGGTTGCCGGCGAGTTCGGGCCAGTGGCGCGCGAGGCCGGGTGCGACATTTTTATCATCCAGTCCACTGTTATCAGCGTTAAATACGAATCAAGTAAATTTAAAACGCTTGACCTGTCTAAATTCTGCAAAGAAATGAAAATACCGGTCCTTATGGGTAATACCGTTGAGTATAAAGCGGCATTGTCGCTGATGGAAACCGGTTGTCAGGGAATTTTTGTGGGTATAGGGCCGGGCACGGCATGCACTTCGAGGGGAGTTTTAGGTATAGGCGTACCGCAGATAACCGCGACTTGCGATACGGCCGCGGCCAGGGATTTTTATTATAAAAAAACAGGGCGTTATGTGCCTATCATCACCGACGGTGGAATGGCGACAGGCGGAGATGTGTGCAAAGCGTTTGCTGCCGGAGCCGACGGAGTAATGCTGGGTAACGCTTTCGCGCGCAGTAAAGAAGCTCCAGGAAAGGGTTATCACTGGGGAATGGCTATGCCGCATCCGGCTCTGCCCCGAGGTACGAGAATAAGGGTTGGTATTGCCGGAACGCTCGAGCAGATCCTTTTAGGACCCGCGCAGACCGATGACGGGACGCAAAATCTAGTGGGGGCCCTTGCCACAAGCATGGGAAACCTCGGCGCCCACAACATCCGTGAGATGCAGCTTGTTAGAATGATCATCGCCCCTTCCATACAGACGGAAGGAAAGGTGTACCAGGCGGCGCAGAGAGTTGGGATGAAGAAATAGTTTATCAGTTGATGAGTATTTATGACCACGATACATGTCTCTTCTGATTTCGTGCACCTCCACGTTCACACGCAGTACAGCCTTCTCGACGGCGCCTGCAGATTGGATGACCTCCTGGAAAAAGTAAAAGAATACGGAATGTCCGCCTGTGCCATTACCGACCATGGCAACATGTTTGGCGCCATAGAGTTTTACAAAGCGGCGGTCGAAAAAGGTATAAAACCCATAATAGGCGCCGAGATATACGTAGCGCCATCTTCACGTTTTGAAAAAACCGGCCGCGGCGAGGACAGCACGAATTATCATCTGGTGCTTCTCGCCAAAAATATGGACGGATACAAGAACCTTATGGAGATAATTTCCATAGGGTACATCGAAGGGTTTTATTATAAGCCGCGTATTGATAAAGATGTGCTGGCCCGTCACGCCAAGGGCTTGATCGGTCTTTCCGCCTGCCTCGGCGGGGAAGTTTCGGAGCATATTCTTGACGGAGAGCCTGCCAAAGCGCGTGCCGCCGCGAAAGAATATTCCGAAATATTCGACAAAGGCGATTTTTACCTCGAGATACAGGCCAACCAGCTTCCCAAACAGGAAATAGTGAACGCGAAGATCATAGATTTCGCGCGCGAAATGAGTATACCCCTTGTCGCGACGAACGATGTGCATTATCTCAATAAGGATGATTTCAAGGCACATGATGTTCTCCTATGTATCCAGACACAGAACGTCCTCGACGAAGAAAAACGTATGCGTTTTTCGACCGATCAAATGTATTTTAAATCTCCGGAGGAGATGAAAAAATATTTTTCCGCCGCGCCGGAAGCCATTTCGAATACTGGAAAAATAGCCCGCGACTGCGAGCTGAAACTCGAGTTCAATAAATTGTTCCTTCCGCATTTTGAGACGCCCGATAAAAGCGATAACGCCGCTTTTTTGAGGAAACTCGTCGAAAATGGCCTGATAAAACGGTACAAGGAAATAACCCCGGAAATAAGGAAAAGGGCCGATTACGAGTTGGGGATCATAGAGAAACTGGGGTATATAAGCTATTTTCTTATAGTATGGGATTTTATCCACAAAGCGCGCGAGATGAGCATACCCGTCGGGCCAGGGAGGGGGTCCGCCGCCGGTAGTATTGTGTCTTATGCCATAGGAATAACCAATATTGATCCCTTGAAGTACGGCCTTATTTTTGAAAGATTCCTGAACCCCGCACGCGTAAGCATGCCTGATATCGATATAGATTTTTGTTTCGAAAGACGCCCGGAGATCATCGACTATGTCATAAATAAATATTCCACCGACAACGTCGCGCAGATCATAACGTTCGGTACGATGAAGGCGCGTGCGGCGATACGGGACGTAGGCCGCGTAATGAGCATACCGTACTCCGAGGTTGATAAGATAGCCAAGCTTGTCCCGAACGACCTCAATATCACGATCGACGAAGCGCTCGAAAAAGAGCCGGAACTAAAAAATCTTTATGAAAAAGACGCGATCATGCGCGAACTGATCGACATATCCCGCAGGCTCGAGGGTCTAAACAGGCACGCTTCGGTACACGCGGCGGGAGTTGTTATATCCGATAAGCCGCTTCGTCAGCGCATTCCGCTCTTTAAGGCCGGAGATGGTCCGCTGACGACGGGTTTCACGATGAACTCGCTTACCGATATCGGCATGCTGAAAAT
>JADFYD010000072.1 GCA_015233235.1 Candidatus Omnitrophota bacterium
AACCCCCTTCGGTTGGCCAGTACGTGGTACATTGACGCAGTAGGGCTTTTGGTCTTTTCTGGGGTGGGGAGGGCGTTAGCCCCGCCCAAGTTTTTTTGTAGTGCAATTTGGGAAGATTGCACATTTAGTGGAAAACCGACTATTTCAGAGATTAGACAAAATGGACGATGCCTCAAAGAGAGCGCTTGCAAAGTGTATCACCAAGTGATATACTTTAAGGATGAGAGTTTTCAAAAACAAATGGTTCAACCGTTGTCTTATCTTGCTTTTGTCAAGCCCCTCTATGTTCATCTTGATCTCATAGCTGTCGCCCTTGTCGGAGATATCGGGCTCTTGGCCATACGTCTGGCCACGCATTCTTAAAAGTTGCGGGATCGACCGTTTGTCAGGAGCCGCGATATTATTCGCTTGAGCGTCTTTTTTGTTTTGCTCAGATGCCGAGACGAGATCCGACTTGTAATCATCAAGGATCTTTCTTATCTTTTCCGAAGGAATAGCGAAACCAATGCTCTGAGAATTCTGGATAACGGCCAGGTTTATGCCCATTAGTTCACCATCCAAATTGAACAAAGCGCCGCCGCTCGATCCGGGGTTTATGGGGGCGTCCGTCTGTATGAGACCGGCGAACAGAATTTCTCCGTTCGTATTGGCTATATTTCTGTTCTTGCCGCTTACAATACCCATGTTAACTGAATTTTCCAAACCCATAGGGTTACCTATAGCAACGACGGTTTCTCCGACCATAATATCGCCCGATGCCGCCAATTTTACTTCCGGCAGATCGCGATCGGGCTCGATCTTAATTATCGCGAGATCGTCTGAAGGGCTTACATACGCCACTTTACCCTCGATAGAAACACCGTCGTTCAGCACTACGATTATGTTGCTGGCCATGTTAACAACGTGCGCGTTGGTAACGATAATACCGGCCTTGTCGAGTATAACACCTGAACCTACGCCCTTCTGTTTTATGGTCTGTGACTGTGCGAGATTATTTGAAAACTGTTGAAAGACCCTGTCGAATTCGCTTCCATAACTTCCCCACGCGGGCTGTTGTCCCAAGAGAACAACACGTTCCGTACTTATGTTCACCACGGCATTCGAATTTTGCTCAACCACCTTCACCACAGGTGTGCGCCTGGCGTCTTCCGCCGAAACCTGCAACGCGGCAAATAACACAATGACCGCCGCGGTAAAAATTATCCTGTTTAACATCATTGGCCTCCGACTATTTTAATATCCCGGTCCTGCACACATCGGCGAATTTACGGGCGCTTTCGCGTACCGCACGCTTGAAGGTTTTATAATCAACATCAATAAGCCCGAAACGGGGGACAAAACCTTTGTCCCATTCGAAATTATCCATAAGCGACCAGTAAAGATACCCGAGCACCGGCACACCTTTACTGATAGCCATGTGTATGTTCTTTAAATGTTCACTTATGTATTCCCAACGTTCTTCATCTTCGGTCGTGCATATGCCGTTCTCGGTTATCATCACGGGGATACCGTATTTTTTTAATTTCAAAAGGATATCGCCCAGTCCCGCTGGATAGATATCCCACCCAAGCGAGTTCTTAGGGAGCGGCTGGTGACCGGCCTGGCAAGTGTCCCAGATGATGTTCCCCACCCCCCACTTTTTAAGGTGCACCAGCTGACGCGAATAATAGTTAACTCCGATAAAGTCCAAAGTTTTAGCACGGGTCAATTTATCGATAAGCCCGAAATTGTACAACCTATCCCTGAGGCTCGCGGCAAACTTATCTTTGCGGGAGGATGTACACGGCACAAAGGCCATCATGTTCTGGGCGATGCTTACGCGGGGCGCGGGAAGTTTCATTTTATCGTAGGTCTTATGTATCATGCGGTATGTCTTGATATGCGCGACGGCAAGATTATTCTCTACAGTCTTCGCCTTAAAGAAAGACTTTTTCTCCGGCGGCCAAACACCGAAAAGGAACGCATGTGACATGTAAATCGTGGGCTCGTTGACCGTTACCCAATAACGAACATGAGGAGCCAGAGCGCGCACGACGAATTCCGCGTATCGTAAAAAATACTCGACAGCCCGCTTGTTTGCCCATCCGCCGAAACCGCTAAGCCAGGCGGGGTTAGTAAAATGATGCAGCGTGACGATGGGCTCGATACCGCGTTCTTTCAATGCGATGACCACATCGATGTAATGCTGCAGGTCACATTGAGAAAATTTCCCTTTTTCCTGTTCGATACGGGCCCACTCAACAGATAGTCGGTGAGCATTATGTCCCAGTTCCTTGGCAAGGTCAAAATCCTGTTCATAAAATTCATAGTGCCGGCAAGCCGCGCCAGAGGGTTTGTGCCCCTCGCACTGCTCCCAGCGCCACCAGTCACAACAGGAATTATTCCCTTCGACCTGATGCGCCGATGTCGCCGCACCCCACAGAAAATTTTTGGGAAATGTCAGCATGGTGTTATTATACCATGCCTACGCTTGACTCGCTACCCAAAGGACTGTACATTTGACTCATGAATTCCTTTATAAGCTTTATCCAGAAAACCTACAAAATGGCGCGACCCCATGAACGTAAGGCCGTGCTCCGTAATTTCGCGTCCCTGACGACGCTTCAGACCGTGACATACATCCTGCCGCTCATTGTGCTCCCTTACCTTTTCAGGACCCTGGGCCCCGATAAATTCGGCCTTATCGCTTTCGCCCAGGCTTTTGTCCAATACTTCATGATACTTACGGATTACGGGTTCAATATTTCGGCCACAAAAGAGATCTCTCTTTGTCAGAAAGAACATGCCAAGATCTGCAGGGTTTTTTCCGACGTCATGACGGCAAAACTGGCGCTGGCCTTTATAAGCCTCGCGATCCTGAGCGTTATCGTCTGCTTTATCCCGAAATTCCGTAACGACTGGCAGGTTTATATTTTAAGCTTCGGCTCTGTTGTCGGGAACACTCTTTTCCCGGTATGGTTCTTTCAAGGCAAAGAAAAAATGAAACATATCGCCGATATCAACATCGTGGGAGGTATTATATTCGCGCTTTGTATTTTCATTTTTGTGAAAAAGCCCGCAGACTACCTCCTGGTGCCTCTTATAACTTCGGTGGTATTTTTAACTACCGGTACGCTTGGCCTGTATATGGTGTTCCAAAGGTTCGGGGTCTCTTACAGGTTCCGCGGGTATAAGACCGTACGCTCGGAGCTGGCGGCCGGATGGGATATTTTCATATCGATCGCGGCCATTAACGCTTACACGACGACACGCGTTTTCACTCTCGGTCTATTGACCAATAATGCCCTTACGGGTTTCTACTCCATGGCCGAAAAAATAGCTAACGTGTTCCAGACTTTTCCGCAGGCATCATTTACGCAAGCGCTCTTTCCGCGCATCTCCAGGACATACCGCACGAACAAAGCCAAGGCTTACCGTTTTATGGAACGTCTGCAAAGAATAAGCGTAGGCATATCTTTTATCACACTGCCATTAGGGTTTATTTTTTCTAAAGGCATCGTGAAGATAGCCTGCGGCGAAGATTATCCGCAAGCGGCGTTGGCCCTGCGGATACTGCTTGCCGCGGTATTCTTTGTGAGGGCGAACGCGTTCCGAGTGCAATTCCTTCTCGTCGCCGGGAAAACTCACATTTATTCGAGGATACACGTGATCATGGCGATGATCGGTCTGCCGCTCATATTTCTTCTGATATATTCCTACTCTTACGCGGGGGCGGCTATCGCCACGGTTGTGATCGAGGTCGGGATATTCACGATCACATATTTCACGGTCAAAAGGCTTATCCTTTCCTGATACACCACAAAGACAAAGATATTCCCCTCTCTTTACTTTATACGTTTTTATCTGGTAGAATGTCCGGCAAATGAACATCCTACTGATAGATAAAAACGATTATACCGATGGACCAGGAACGGTCCGCGTTTACGGCCGGCGGTTCATTCACGTTAAAGAGATCTTATCTCCCGCAGTCGGCGACAGCCTCAAGTGCGGCGAACTCGGCGGTTTGATGGGTCTGGCACATGTGACTGCCATGAACGATGAATACCTGGAAATGAAAGTTTCGCTGACGGAAGCGCCACCCGCGAAAATACCGGTAAATGTCATCCTTGCCCTTCCGCGGCCCAGAGTATTCAGAAGAATACTACAGAACGCCACGTCTATGGGGGTCAGGAAAATATTTATTATTAACGCTAATCGCGTGGAAAAAAGCTACTGGCAAAGTCCCGCGCTCCATGACAGCGTTATTAAAGAGCAGCTTATCCTCGGCCTGGAGCAGGCTAATGATACTATCCCCCCAACAGTTACTCTTTGCAAATCCTTCGATATCTTTATGAAAAATGATCTCCCGGATATCATAAAGGGCACAAAACCGATACTTGCTCATCCGGGGGCCGGCGATCATTTATGTCCGTCGGCCGGAGAGACAGTTACATTGGCCGTCGGCCCCGAAGGCGGTTTTATTCAGCATGAGGTAGAAGAGTTTTGCAAGTTTGGATTCGGATTGGTTGGGCTTGGTAAGCGCATACTCAAGACGGAAACGGCGCTAACGGCGCTCATCGCCCGGTCTTTCCCTAACGCGTGACGGACCTAGCCGCCTTAATGAGCAATATGCCGCCCAGTGTCCCTATCAAGGCCCCGCCGATGACATCCGAAGGATAATGCACGCCGAGATATATGCGCGAAAGACCCACAAGTACCGCCATAACGTAAAATATGGCTTTACCACGCGGAAAATATACCGACAAGACGTACGCCGTGAAAAATACAAATGTCGAGTGAGCCGAAGGAAAAGAAAATTCTTTCGCCCGCTCAAGAACATGCACACCCGTAAGCGCCACATACGGCCGCGGAACGGCGACTATCTCTTTCAGATTGCCGACGATATAGTACAGCGAAGTATACCCGGCCAGAAGGACCATCCCCAGACCTTTAAATGTCTTGTCCTTGAGAAACAGCATTATTATAGGAACCGGATAAAGCACTTTGCCTATACCTAAAAGTGAAATAGCCGGCATGATCATGTCTAAAAAACCGCTCTGGCAGGTTTTGTTTATGAAATAAAATATTCGCACATCGATATTATGCATAATGTTTTGCCTCCGGCGGACGTTTTCTATTTTGCATTTTATTCCTCTCTATTTCCCGTTATTTACCCAGATACATACATTCCACTTTTTTTCTTGCCCATGGGGTCCGCCGCAGGAACACAAGACTGGACTTTATGCTGGGTTCTTTAGCGAAGCAATTTATCCTGATCCTCCGGGACATCTCTTCCCACCCGTATTTTTCTACCAGATGTATGAGGATCATTTCAAGAGTGACTCCATGAAGCGGGTCTTTGTGTTTATTGTCGTTCATAATATGCCTGTTCTCATACTTCTACGAGATCATACTCCTGGCGTCCCAATCCTATCTTTTCAGCATGCGTAATTTGAATGGTGCCGTCCTGGTCGGGATGCGCAGATCTAAAAACATTTTTTTTACAAACCCTGTTCACAATGTCATATGACGCTTTGTCAATAGCCACAGGGTCTAGCGAAGCGAATATACCCACGTCGGGAGCTATTCCCGGGTTCTCCCCGCCCCAGCAATCACATTCCTTATTGATCTTCATGGCGAAATTTATGAAAACCGCTTTCTTCTTTTTGTTACGGAGAACCGCAAAAGCATATTCGGCCATCTTTTCCTGGACGGCAGAGCCGGCCGTAAAATCCACGAACAAGCTGAATGTCGAGCAGACCCCGACGCAGTTGGCGCACCCTATGCACTTTTTCGCGTCCAGCGAGATTTTAGCGTTATCACCCTTAAGCGTCAGGGCATTCACCGGGCAAATCGCCACGCAAGCCCCGCACGCGACGCAATTATCCGGGTAAACAGCGGGCGCTAAATTGTTATGCTGCGCCAGTTTGCCCTGCCGCGTCGCGCAGCCCATGCCCAAGTTCTTAATCGCTCCGCCGAAACCGGTAAGCATATGCCCTTTAAAATGACTTATGGTTACCAGAGAATCGCAATCAATGAAGAACCGTCCCACCTTCGCCGTTCTTATATATTTTTGACCGATCGCTATTTCCAGCGTTTCCTCTTTTTTGGTATCGTCCGGTATAAAAATATCCACTCCCGTCGCGTTTTTTGAAAAACCGTGCTTCAAGGCCAATTTTATATGATCGGCGGTAACAGTGCGGCTGCCTTTGTAAAGAACATTCGTATCGGCAAGATATACTTCGCCGCCCTTCTCCACCGCTGCCCGGCAAATAACACCCGCGAGTTCCGGGTCCACATAACCGGTGTTGCCTTCCTCCCCGAAATGGATCTTCGCAGCGACTTTATCGCCGCGTTCGACGACGCCCAGCACTCCGCTTTTCTCCAGAAGCGTCTTCAACTTTTTCTTCACGATTTCGCCGCTATCCGCCTTACTCACCGGGACAAAATATACTTTGCTTTTCATGATGACACTTTTCTCCTTCAATAAACCAGAATTTTAGCAGGCGCTACTACAGTTCACTAACGGGTGTTTTGTCTACTACCGTTCCCTTATCCCCTGACATCGAGATGGTCTTTTCGGTCTTGAAATCGAGCTGTTTCAGATCGATCTTTCTCATATCAAGGTTATCGTACGTTTGGAAATAAAAAACCTTGTTGGTTAGGTCCTTTAGCGCCGTCCATTGCGTGGATTCGTTCGAGACTGTTTTGCCGTCCGGAGTCCTGTCGACGGCCATGCCCTTTACAATGGTGAAAGAGTTGGCCACATGTTGAGCCAGGTTTAAAGCCCCATCCGCGTCATCCTGTTGGTCCGCAAAGTGAAGCATTACGGCCATGCGCACGAACCGGCTTGGAGGCGTGATATCCCCCGGCAAACCCAGCATGCCGTTCCCGTGCCCGGTAGGGTTCAACTTTATACCGGCATACTCCGCCGCGGGAAGTTCTTTTTCACTCAACCCGATATAACTGCGCAAATTGGTTATCATCCATGGAAAGTTCGGAGCGTTGGTCATAACACCTATCGGGTTATCGTACACATGTACTTCTCCCTTGTCACACTCAATAACGATCGAACCCCCGGCAGAGTCGTAGAGCGCTATATGCATAGGAGGCGCCATCTTCATAGCAGGCATTACCATCGCGTAAATCTTGATATCGTTTATGGCAGCGCGTACCTCTTCCACTTTTGAGAAATTTCCGAGAGCCCATGCGCCTAACATCTCGTAAGCCAGGGCCTTGGCCTCTTCGCCCGGCGCGACTTCCTGCCATTTTATATCAGGCTCATACCAGAGCGCGCTGAATGATAAGCCGGCTTCGTTCAAACCGTCAACTATCAGGTCGTCCTTACCGAATACATTAACACCCACATACCCGTATTTGTTGTTCCATTTTAGCCCGGCAATATTATTATCGGGAGAAGGGCTGGTAAAATCTTTCCCCCTGGGGATAACGACTACCGCGGAGGCTGTGTCATACCCGAATTCCATAGTTCTGGTGTTCACTATTGTTCCATCCTTCGCCACAACCTTAAACGATGAACACGCCATCGCATTGCTCTGACAAAAAATAGACACAACTACCACACTGACCAAAAACTTAAATATTTTCATTTGCATCATCCTCCGGTTTAGTCGATTATATCATTAAAACAACCTGCATTAAAAGGTTTTGTGGGTATCCCTTTATTTTTACGCGCTCATTATTGACGCGATAGTACTT
>JADFYD010000073.1 GCA_015233235.1 Candidatus Omnitrophota bacterium
GCGTAAAAGAAAAGAGCGCTCGATGTAATTACCGTGGAATAAGAGTCAAACTCGCCCCTTTCAAAAAGTATTTTTACCAGAGGTCTTGAAAGCGCCATAATGCCGAACGCGGCCGGTACGGTTATGGCAAAAATGGACTTTAGAGAAAAAGATATCGTACTTTTGAACCTTTCCGAATCCGATGCCGCGATCTCGGCGCTCATCTTCGGAAGTGCCGCCGTAGCGAGGGATATGCCAAAAAGCGCTAGCGGAAGATGCACTATCCGCGTGGCATAATCCAATGCGTTAACGCCTCCCTCCCCTACTATCCATGTTAAAGAAGCTATAACCGTGTCCACAAGTATTCCCATCTGATAAATGGCCGAGCCAAAAAGCCTTGGGACCATCAATTTTATGACCCTGAGCGCGACTGGATGGAAAAGCTGAAATCGCATCTCAAATTTAAACCCGCGACGGAGCATGTCCGGGACCTGCATTGCCACTTGAAGCACCCCGCCGGCCAGCACCCCGACCACAAGCCCCTTTATCCCCATGAACGGGCACAGAACGAGCAGTGAGAATATCATAGTTACATTCAGCACGCTTGAAGCGAAGGCAGGGGTGAGAAAGTAATGCATGGAGTTGAGAACACCAGTACAGTACGCGATTATTCCGAGGAAAAATATGTACGGGAACACCCAACGCGCCAGCGAGACAGCCACGGCGAATTTTTCGTGGTCGGCGTAAAAACCTGGCGCCACGATCCTCATTATGACCGGCGCGAATATAACACCAATCACGGCTAGAACAAGGGCCACCATGCTCACAAGGTTGAGTATGACATTCGCGGCTTCCCAGTATTCTTTCTCGCTGGACTTGTGTTTATATTCGCTTAAAACCGGGATGATCGCGGCGTTCGTCGCGCCTTCGCCTATCATGTCACGCAGCATATTGGGAAGTTTAAACGCGACCACAAAGGCCTGCGCGTACATGTTGGTACCGAAAAACCTGGCAAAAATTATTACGCGTAAGAACCCTATTATGCGGCTGGTAAGTACGGCCAGACCCACCACCAGGGTGGATTTGATAAGCTTTTTGTTAGTAATCATCGTTTTTCATATTATCACAAAACCTATGATAATGGTAGTCTGGGAATGCTTGTCATGCGTGACAAGAGAGAAGAACTTATACGGGGGGACACTTGTCTCGTGTAAATTAATGAGAGGACA
The DNA here is from genome assembly GCA_015233235.1 of Candidatus Omnitrophota bacterium. Taxonomy (GTDB): domain Bacteria; phylum Omnitrophota; class Gorgyraeia; order Tantalellales; family Tantalellaceae; genus JADFYD01. The sequence goes on from JADFYD010000073.1 coordinate 1,209, forward strand.
AGTGTCCCCATATTTTCACTTTTATTTTTATTGACAATAGGCTCTGTAATGTGCTAATTTATTGGCTCTAAATCGCACAATTAAAACATGTTAAGGAGAATCACATATGCCACAGATCAAATCGGCTTTCAAAAATTTAAAACAGAACCGTAAAAGATATCTCGTCAACAAAGGCGCGATATCCGAGATACGCACACTCGCGAAAAAAGTGAGAGATTTCGTGGTGTCAAAAGATGCCGGCAAATCCGAGACAGCTTTGAGAGAATACGAAAAACATCTCATGAAGGCCGCGCAGAAAGGTACCATTAAGAAAGAGAACGCCTCGAGGAAAATATCACGCCTCAGAAAACAGATACACGCCCTTACAGCAAAAGCGAAGAAATAAGCATATCCAGCGCCATATTCCCTTCGCGCCGGCCGGTTTTTATGTCGCGGTCTGTCTCAAAGACAAGTTTTATCCAACGGTTTATTTTTTGTGCGGAATATTTTTTAGCCTGGCCGGAAAGTCTGCGCACATAAGCGGGCGAATATCCGATCTCGGAAGCGATTCCCTGCATATCATACCCTTCATTCATCATGTACTTCAGGTTCTGCAGGGTTTTCACATACCACCCCAGGTATCCTATGATCTCAACGTGCTGCTTTTTACCCTCGGTGAGGTCTCTTAACACCCTGAAAGCCCTCGCCGCGTCTTTATTGTCGACTGCGTCAACGATCTTAAAAACATCGTCTCTCGTGCTTCTCCCTACCATCTCCTCCACATCTGACAGTTTTATCTCCCCTTCCGAAACGCCGGCGGCCAATTTATCAAGCTCATTCTTAACGGCCATGGAGTCGCTCCCCTTAAGCTCAAAAATAAGGTCTACCACCTCATCCCGGATAGCGATATTCTCGCGCGCGAAAAAATTCTTTATCCATTTTTTCATTGTCGCGGCGTCGGGCCTTCTGGCCTCGATAAGTTTCACAGCGCCGATCACTTCTTTATAAGTTTTTATTTTCGCTATTTCGGGAGCGGCCGAGATCACCAGCACCGTCGTCTCGACGGGAGCTTTGAGATAAGCCAGCACGCTTTCCATTTCTTTTTCGGATAGTTTTTCGGCATCGTTAAGTATAACGATCCTTTTCTTGGATAAGAACGGAAGGGTTTGCACGGAATCCATGAAATTACCGAAATCCGCGGCATCATGGGATGAAATGTCAAAACCGCTTGAATCGGGGTTTACGGAGAATTTTTCTTTGAGTTTGTCTGCTTCTTTTCTGCGGATAAAGCTGTCATCGCCGATAATAAGAAAATTTTCTGCCATCTTCCGGTGGGGCGAGTTTTTTACCAGTGCTCAACCGTGCGTTCGACGATCCTCTGGGCCAGATCTTTGACGGCGTCCGCCGCGGCTTCCGATTCGGTCTTACTGTGTTCGCCTGTAGTGGTATATTCGGTCCGGCCCATAAAGCGTTTTTCACTCCACATGACCTCGCCGGTCTTTCTGTCGTACATAGTGATATCTACGAACACTTCCATGCGGAATTCTTCGATATCATACTGTTTATCATAGCTTAAGGGGTACTGTTTGTAATCCACCAACTGCCCTTTCAACAGGATATCTGAGTTATCTCTTTTATCGATCGTAATGTGTCTATCGCGTATAAAAGCGTTTATCGTCGCCCTGGTTATGTCTATTTCGAGCCCCGGACGGTAGGAATAGCTATTTCTGGTATCTGATATCTCTCTCATGACGTCTATCTTATTCTCGAAATTGTCCACGAATATTGTTTTAATATTGCTTGGAAGCAGCGAGGAAGAGGTGTACCCGCATCCCGCAACATTGAAACACAGAAAAATAACAAGCGCAGCCAGACCGCCGAAAAAACGTGCACCATTATGTTTGATCATTTTCACTTTTTCACCTTCGCCTCAAGTGACGTTATCTTATATTTAGCCAGTTCCGCTATCTGTGTCGAAGGATACGTACTCACCACGTCTTTGTAATATACCATAGCGCTGTTATACTTTTTCTGCTTTTCATAAAACTCGGCTATCTTCATGACGCTTTCGGCTTTACGATTTTTCAGCACCATGATCGCCTTGTCCGCGTCACTGGCTATTTTGGGTACCGCGGTATTCTTCGCTATCTTTTCGTATTTCTGCAGCGCCTCATCGGTAATTTCCTGATCATAGTCCGGGTCGAGCGACGCTTCATAAGTAGTCTCTGCCAGTTCCAGTTTCGCCTCGGCCGCTAAAGGACTGTTCGGATAATCGTTGATCAGGCGTTCGTAAGTGGAGATCGCCTCGTTATATTGTTTGGAACGTCTGTAACACTCCGCGGCGTAGAATAAAGACTTGTCCGCAAGTTCTCCGAACGAGCTGTTATCAACTATTTTTTTGTAGATCTCTACCGCTTTTCCCAGCGCATCGTTAAGCTCAAGGTCCATAAGTTTCGGCGAAGCCTTCTCACGGAATATATTGGCGATATTGAATTGCCGTTCGATGATCTCCTTGTAGCGTTTAGAGAAGGGATAGTTTTCTATGGTTTTCTGGTATTCTTCATACGCGAAATAATACTTGCCAAGTTCCTCATAGGATCTGCCGGCATAATACTGGGCCTCCGGAGCGAGGTCTGATTCCTTAAAAGCTTTCACGAGGCTTTTGAATTCTTCCGCCGACCTTTTATAATCGTGGCTGTTGAAAAAATCCATCGCCCATTTGAACTGATTTTCCGGAGTGTCTCTGGGCGCGTTCTTGGGATTGACCGGCATCTTGCTTCCCGGAGTCCATACCCAGAAAGCCTCAGCGCTATGTGCGCTTAAAAATATCACGGTTAAAAGAAAGGCTAGAAGAGGTGTTATAGACCTGAAGAATATTGTCTTTATCATAAAATTTTTCCTGGGATAAAATCAGCCCGGTACAAAAACGAAGCTTATTCTATCCCAGAAAAACTAATCGGTCAATTCATAAACGCTTTTAACGTTCACAAAAATCCCGAAATTAAGAAGCGCTCTCTGTTTCGACTTTCTGCTCAGTCTCAGATTTTGAAACCGCAGAATTGTTGTACATAGAGAGGCTATTGATGTATTCTGAGATCATTTCTTTGTCTTTCTTCGATATTTCAAGAAATTGATTCCCTACCTCATAATTTTCGCTGTCGGCCTCGGTCCTCTTTATCCAAGCTACTTTTGAGATAGCTTTTACCGGCCTCGGCAGCTGAGGTATATCCAGTTCAAGTATAAGCCTGCATGCCATCGAAATAAATTCATCGGTCCTGAAATGCACGCCGCCTTCGCTCAAATCACGGCTTAGCGAGCCCAGACCCTCAGAATTTACTCCGCCACGCAGCTTCCGATACTTTACCGGAATATGTGTTTTTATTCTCTCATATCTGCGTTTTTCGGTAATATCCACGTTATTACCTCCCCCTATTATGGTACTTTCTCACTTTGATTATACCGCATGTTTATTTTTATTACAACATTTTTCACAAGAATGTTGTTATGTGCTTTTAAACCTTATTATCTGTTTTTTTCTTCGAACCAGAGTGCTCTTTCCCTAACATTTTACTTTCCTCAATAAATTCCTGCAAAAGCTTTACCTTTGCTTCCTTATCATCGGAAACAGTGTACGCACCGTCTTTTTCTGATATCTTAACTAATGGATTGAATGGCGATACAGGCACAAGAGTGTTCTTATTGTAGTTTTTCATGTTGCCCAGAACATCCATTAAAATGGGGCTTCCCGTAAAGTCTCCCTGATTCTTTCTTACGGCACTCTGCATCGAAAGCACTTCGTTCTCATTCACTCCCTTGATCAAATTTTGATCCTCATTATTTTTTATGACAGCCTCTAACGCTTCGTAATTAATTCCCTCGGTATTTCCCGAAGAAGTGATACCGGCCATTTGTTTAAATTCCGAAATAAACTCATCCTGCGTCATATTTGGATTTTCAGCACGCATAAGCGCTGCGATACCCGCGACAAAAGCCGCGGAGTATGACGTCCCGGCCGTTTCTCCATCGTCGCCCTTCACAGAGAACACGTCCCAGGGAGCGTAGAGATCTACCTCGCTGCCGTAATTACTCCAAGAAGCTCTCTGTCCGTCGGCGTTCACAGAACCCACCGTAATTATTTTATTCTGCGCCGCCAAACTATCGGCATTTATCTCTTCGCCCTCATTTCCGGCTGCCGCGATAATTATGATATTTTTGCTAAGCGCGTAATCTATCGCCTCGTTGATCACATCGTTGATGGGATAAAGGCTGAACGGCATCACTATGACACCAGCTCCGTTATCAGCGGCATAATCAATGGCGTTGTAGACCGCGGTCGTGGATATTTTCCCACTGTCGTCAAAAACTTTGAGCGATTGTATATTGGCTCCCGGCGCGACAGCTTGCCAGTTATCACCTGTCACGGTGTATATCATCCTGGTCCCATGCCCGGCAACATCCGAATAATCCGCATCCGGCAGCAGTTGATCGACATCGCTTCCAGCGAAATCGTAACCGCCTACCACGTTCCCTTTAAGCACCGAATCGGCGGTAAAGCCCGTATCCAGAAAAGCGATGGTGACTCCCTCGCCTTTGGTCTCGGCTTTAAGAGCGTCATAATTTTTATAGAAGCTTGACGTGTTCACCAGCGTCTCGCGATTCTCCTGCGGTGTTTCCACAAAATTACTGCCGGCTATTTCCAGCCATGCCGGATTACCCGCTACTGGATACTCCACTTTGGCGGGATCCCATGTTCCCAGCTCAGTAGGCAATAAACCCGGTATCAGATAACATACATCAGCTATCCTGCCCCAATCGACTGTCGGATTCAGCTTGTTAGACGTTTCGTCGAACGGATATGTATATCCCCAGGCCATGCCCACAAAAACACCCGGCACATTCACGTAATGCGGATCTTCATACATTAGTAACCCTTTATTCGCCTCGCCGTTATAGTGATAATCCCACGAATAATAATAGGTCCTGCCTTCCTTTTTGCTATAGTGTTTGGTAATACGATAATTACCGGCAGTAGCGTCATATCTTTGATATTCAAACGATTCCGTTACGGCACCATTCGTATCTGTCAGCTCTTTCCTAAAACCTATGACATTAGCGCCCGTCGGGTCCTGGGATTGATGAATAGTGTAGTCCTTATAGAAGTAATACGAGTGGCCGGTGTAAGTAGAGTCGGTATCTTTGGCTACAAGGTCCGTGCCTTTGTAATAGGCCTCATAGGTATAAATGGTCCCATTTGGTTTTTGTACCTTGTACGTACGGCCATAATGTTCGTTGGCGTCAACAACACCGTTATTGTTGAAATCAAAACCCGCTCCCTCATCGTAATATTCGTACATGACATTACCATAAACATCAGCCGTCGCAAGCTGCTTCTTAAGAAGAGCGCCCGAGGAGTTATACTGGTCAGTTTCAATGATGGCCGTACCCGCCGCGTTATATATCTCTTTTTTCTTCAGGTAATGGGCCACGTCGTCAGAATACGTATAGACCAGCAAGATCACGTTGGTGTTGATGTCTTTCTTCGTCTTGGTCAACACTCTGATAGAGGACAACGCCGAGTACGTGTATTCGTAGTAGTACCCGTCGCTGATATTGTCGATACGCGTCACACGCCCGTATGTCACTCCGTCCGTTCCCGTATAGTCCGCCGCGTTCCTCATGTAATATTTAACGTGCTTATTGTAGAATTCGCTGTCTTGATCTCCCACGGCCTCGTTCGGTATACCGTTACCATTCGGGTCAAGCTCCTGCAATACTTCCTTTGTGGATATACGATTATCCGCGTCGTTCTGATATACGTACGTCACCTTTAGTGTTGTCCAGGCGTTGTCAGTATAGCTTCGTTTTGTCTGCACACGATCAGTTCCCGTGAAATAATCGTAATTGCTCGACAGACAACCGTCAGCATCAGCCGATACCAGTTTTACCTTGTCCAGTCTGCCGGATTTCGCTCCCGTTGTGGCATCCGTATAAAAATCTTCATCTTTGTAGTAATACGTCGCCTTCAGTGTCGTCCAGTTATTGTCCGCGTATCCTTCCTTATAACTGATCCTGCCTGATCCTGCCTGATAGAAGTATTTGTACGACAAGCACCCTGCCGTGTCGGCTACCGCGCGTTTGCTCTTATCCAGACGCCCATATCGTTCGTCTATCGTCGTATTCGGATCGTCCGTGCCATATAGACCTTCGTTCTTGAACTCATAGTAAATATTGCCAAGACCGTCGGCTACCACAAGTGTCTTCGAGAATACGCGGTTCGTCGCGTCGTTCTGATATGCGTACGTCACCTTTAATGTCGTCCAGGCGTTGTCCGTATAGCTTCGTTTTGTCTGCACACGATCCGTTCCCGTGAAATAATCGTAATTGCTCGACAGACAGCCGTCAGCGTCGGCAGCGACCAGTGTTACCTTGTCCAGTCTGCCGGATTTCGCTCCCGTTGTGG
>JADFYD010000074.1 GCA_015233235.1 Candidatus Omnitrophota bacterium
CTGACGCATCAATCAGATGAACCCAGCAGACATCGAGCCGTGAGAAAAAAGGATCGCGCAAAGCGGCAGGCCCCGCTGAACATCAATTCAGCTATATTTAGCCACGCCGCGTCCTTTTCGTGCCAGAACCTGCAAGACCCCCTTCATCGTGTTCAAAATGGATCTTCTTGTAATACTCGCAATTGACGCACGACGTTTTGCAAAATATTTTTTGATGCCCCACATGTTCTCTCAGCGTGTAACACTTTTTTGTGTCGGAAAGAAGTACCACGCACATTTTGCAGTTGTGCGAGCCCGCTTTTTTATTGCTGGTGGAGTGAAACTCCCAACACCTCAAAAAATCAGACTGCAAGATAAGCTGTTCGGATTTCACCGCGTCGATACCTATTTTGTATGTCTTTATGAATGCTATGAGGTCGGCCCGGTGTATGCGCCGGTGGCCACCGGGCGTTTTACTGCTTTTCAAGATCCCTTTTTTTGCCCAGTTGATGACCGAGAACCTCGTAACACTGCAGAGTTTAGCCGCTTCAACCGTGGAATAGTATTCTTTCATGGCCTTCCCCCGTGATTATACTTATTCAACTAAATCTACTTATTCAACATTGCGAGGCAAAAAAAAGCAGCCCCTCCTCACCATCTTTGGCACCCTAAAGGGTGCCCTACCATTTTCATTTTTAATTTCATTTTCGACATTCTTCCGTTTTTGCTATTTTGGCTGCGCGATCGGAGTGAACCCTTCCATTTCGCCTTCGCCGACGGTCACGAGACATTTCTTTACCCGCGACCCCCGCATGAACGTTACCTTATAATCTTTCTCCGGAGGTACAGTCGTAACGCGCGCGGTAAAATCTTTGAGACTCTCTATCTTCTTATCGGCAAAAGTAAGCAGTATATCCCCGGCTTTAAGGCCCGCTTTGTCGGCCCATGAAGCTCCCATAACCCCCGTGATCTTCAGTTTGCCGCCTATGATCTCGATAACTTCACATCCGAACTGTTTAACAAGTGTAGGCTTTTCCTGTCCGGCGTATATGGGGGGCGCTCCCGCCATCGCGGCCTGCCGCATATTGCCGCCCTGATAAGGAACGTTTGCCTGATATGGATAAATGTAACCCTGCCCATTCTGCGGATACGTCGGACAATTCATCTGCGGGTTATACGCGGTTTGTTTCCAAAGGTCATTAGTTGTTATTTCGTGTAAAGCGTTCGCGGCGCCGTCCTGCACGTCTTTTCTGTTGAAAAGAGCCACAAAGAGCATCGCGATGAACGCTAAAGCGCATATACCTAGTAACAGCTCTTTTTTCATCAGACTTGCTTGGCCTCCTGATACTCGGGCCGCCCTATCAGAAAGTAGAGAACGATCCCGACCACCGGAACACAGACGATCAGAATGATCCACAACAATTTTTTCACTATCGGCAGAAACCCGCGTAACACATCGACTACAGCGATGATCTCGAATATAACGATAGCAGCGGTCATCAGGAATTCCATGTTTTTCCCCTTTTTTCCCGCGTACAGGACGTCAGCGAAACAAATAGTGTGTAGGTCCTTACCTATACGCTATACGCTATACGCTATACGCTATACGCTATTGGTTATTGACATTCTAGTCGCTAGTCGTTTGTCGTTAGTTTTACTCTGCCAAACAACCGTCTCGGTTATTTCTTGCACACTAACGACTAACGACCAGCGACTAACGACTGTTATTATACCAAAAAAAGCTTTATCGCGAAAACAATTAATATGATAACGAAAAGATAAAGCGTAACTTTTGTATCCAGTTTAGAAGCCACCCTCGCGCCTACCTGCGCGCCCGCTATGACGCCCACGCCCATCCACATCGCTTCCGCGTAACAGATGTTACCGTATATCACGTGCGGAATGAGCGCTATTAAGCAGGTCAGAAAGGTCACAAAGTGGCTTGTCGCCGTCGCTATGTGCACCGGGTAATTCAAAAGGAAAATCAGTATGGGTACCTGGAACACTCCGCCGCCTATCCCCAGGAAACCGCAGAAAAAACCCAGAAGAAGGTTCATCGATATACCCAGTTTGTCGTTGGCGAAAAAGTCGTGTTTTATTCCGAACCTGTCGGTGAATTTTACCCTGCGGTAACCGCCTTCTTCGGCGTCTTTCAATATCTGCTGTTTCTCGGCGCCGGTCTTCTCTACCCTGCCGATACTCATTATCGTATAGATCGCCAGGAGTATCAAAAATACCGCGAAAATAATGTTGAAAAACGAAAGGTTCACCATGTGATGCGCGAAACCCGATATGATAGCCCCGGGCATCGCCGCGAGCGTGAACTTTATGCCGCCCCTGTAGTCGATCCTTTTCTGTCTGGCGTAACCTGAACAGCCCGACGCGGAGTTAAGAAGCACGATGAAAAGCGACGTCGCGACCAAAAACTCGTTCTCCCATCCGTAGAAAAAAAGGAGCAAAGGCAGTATGAGCGGCCCGCCGCCGATACCCACGATCGTACCGTAACAGCCGATCGCGAAACCGATCAAAAGCAGCAGCCACGGCGCCGGAGCCGCGGCGAACGTCGAAGGAATAGCGAACGGGATCTGTATCTTGGAAGTCGGCGAACTGAACATGGCCATGAGAGCGAGAACGGCGATAAAAAGCCCTGTGCCTATTTGAAAATAGTCAGTTACGCTGTGCCAGGTTTTTTTGCTGATGTTCATTCGCGTTTTGCTCCTGTCAGTTCATGGTACATCAATCGCTAGTCGTTGGTCGTTAGTCTCTAGTCGTTAGTTTTATTTTGCCAAGCGCCCGCCTTTGCGTCTCCCCCACACTAACGACTAACGACGAACGACTAACGACTGACATTTGTACACTAATCTCGGTTTACGGCATTAAACTCAAAAACACGATGTACGCGCTCGAAATGACCAAGAAAATGAGCGCTACCGGCAATCCCCTACGGCTGTAAGTCGAAAATGTAAGGTTCTCTTTTATTTTTCCGTCAAGGTGCGCCGTATGCATTTCATCTACCAGGGTCTGTGAAATAATTCCCGCGCTCGTTCCCGTAATGCAGGCGCTTCCGCCAGCCAGGGCCCCGAGAGAGAGCGCCCACCACACGACATCGGTAAAGTCGGCGAAACCCGAATGCATGACAATGGGAATAAAAAAAGCCGCCGCGGGTCCAGAATTCATGAGCGAAGTGAAAACCGCCATCGACCACATAAGAAGAAGCGGGTATACGATCTTATTCCCCATCGACATGGTCTTCAGCACATTCGAAATGTCAGTGAGAAGCCCGGAATACACTGCTCCGCCGACGATCAGAAAAAGCGCGATGAAAAATATGACATCGACAAGGTTTATCTTCTTAATGGCTTCCTTGGCCTTGTCGGTCTCGATAGCGAGCAGTATAAACCCGCCGCCCAGCGCTATCGGCGCGAGATGTATCTTGAAATTTGGGAGTATGATAAAAGCGATGAACACCGCCCCCAGCACAAAAAGGACCTTCTTTATCGAGTCCCAGTCCATGCTCATCGCTTGGAGTTCTTCTTTAACTTTTTTGGCGAATTCTTTAGCGGCCTGCGGCGAATTATTGTTCTTCATGTGCCTGAACTCGGCGAACCACATGTAAGTGAGAAGCCCCGCGAGGCAAATAAGACACACCGGAGTGAGGAATATCAAAAAGTCCAGGAAAGTAAGACCCGTACTCGAGGCGATCAGCATGTTCGAAAAGTCGCCTACGGCCGTCGCGGAACCGCCGATATTGGCGGCTATTATCTCGGTGATAACAACGGGAATGGGGTTAAAGTTGAGCCCTTTGGCGGTGTAAATGGTGATCGGCATGATTATGAGTATTATAGAGATCTCGTCCATAAAGGCCGCCACGACAAAGGTCAGCACCGATAAGGCGAAGATCACTTTTATTTTGTCCGCTTTCATCATCAGGATGATCTTTTTCGCGATGTACTCAAAAAACCTGAGGTCCTCAAGAAAAATGGCGAACACGCTCATGCCTATAAATATGAAAATGGGGCTCATCTTGATGGCGTCGAACGCCTCGTTCTGGTTGTAGAAACCAAGGATAGAACCGGCCGCCAGCATTAGTACGGCTCCAAGCGTAACGCTCACGGAACGGTTAAAAACGTTCAGGAAAAGCATCGTGAAAGTGAGCGCGATAATGACGAGAACGACCATAACATTCAGCCCTCGTGGTCCGAAATTATACGTGCCGACATCCGGGGGTATCTTGCTGGAAAGTGTCAGCGTTTTGCCGGCGCGGGATATCACAAAGCTGACATTGTCGCCCGGCTTATTCTGTGACATGAGGTAAGAGAGATGGTTCGCGGACTGCACGTCAACATTGTTGTACTTGAGTATCACGTCCGCTCTTTTTATATCCACGAGGCGTCTTGCCGACCCTCTCGGAACATCGTTCACGAGCACACCCGCCACCTGGGAAAGGCCGAAATCCTTGGCAATAATGGGATTCACGTTAACGACATTGAACTCTAGAGCGCTGGAGCCGCTGGTTTTAGCCAGGCGTTGTATATTCTGCCTGGGCATGTTACGTGTGTCCAGAAAAAGCGCCATCATCACCACGATGAAGACCGCCGCGATGGAAGCCTCTACCACGGGAAAACGTTTCAGGCGTTTAAGCTTGTTCTCCGCGAGTGACTTCTTCATGTTTGATGGCATTCATTGCTCCTGTTAACAACTTCTAGTCGTTAGTCGTTTGTCGCTAGTCGTTAGTTTTACGTTGCCCTATTAGTGCTGGAATTGTTGTCTTCACACTAACGACCAACGACTAAAGACTAACGACTGGGTCCTGATTTACTCCTACTACGGCAGCATCGTCAAGAACCATATGTAAAAACTCGCTATTGTTAAAAATATGACCGCTACCGGCACGCCTCGCATGCAATAATTGCCAAACGTTATGCCTTTTGCCCCTTTATCGGCCAAGTGCGACGTATGCAGTTCATCTACCAGCGTCTGCGAAATTATTCCGGCACTAGCCCCGGTAATGCAGGCGCTCCCGCCGGCCATAGTGCCTATCGACATCGCCCACCACACAACGTCAGAAAAATCCGCGTAGCCCGAATGCATGACTATCGGTATAAAGAACGCCGACGCCGGACCGGAATTAAGGAACGACGTAAAAACGGCGGTAGTCCACATAAGAAGCAAGAGGTACACCAGCTGATTACCCATCGACGCGGCCAATAGACAATTCGAGATGACCTTGAGAAGCCCGGAATAAAGAGCACCTCCGACGATCAGAAACAAAGCGATGAAAAATATCACGTCGGTAAGGCTGATCTTTTTTATTACCTCTTTCGCCTTATGGTTCTCGATCGCCAGAAGTATGAAGCCGCCGCCCATGGCTATCGGCGCTAAATGCACCTTGAACCCGGGAAGTACCAAAAACGCGACGAGTACCGAACCTAAAATGATAAGCACCCTTTTTATCGATACCCAGTCCATATTCATGGAATCGACTTCGGCCCCGACCTTTTTAAGGAACACCTTCTCAAGCTTATCGCTCTTGGACCTTTTCTGTTTTCTGAACTCAAAAAACCACATATACCACATAAATACCGCGAAGCATATGAGGCAGATAGGACCCATGAACATTATGAACTCGACAAATGTGAGCCCGGCTCTCGTGGCCATCAGCATATTTGAAAAATCGCCGATCGGCGTCGCGTTGCCGCCAAGCGTGGAAGAAATGACCTCGGCGATCACGACCGGTATAGGGTCAAAACCGAGCCCCTTCGCAGAGTATATCGTTATCGGCACCATCACGAGGATAATGGAAATATTGTTCATGAAGGCGGACGCGACAAAAGTTATACCGAATAATGAGAGTATAAGCTTTATTTGGTCGAACTTGAGAAAAAGTATAGTGCGCCTGGCAACATACTCGAAGAACCTGAGATCCTCTAGAAAGATCGCGAATATGCTCATGCCCATGAAAATGAATATCGGGCTCATACTGATAGAGTCGAAAGCCTCACTTTGCTTATAAAAACCGAACACCGAACCGGCGGCCAGCATAAGCACCGCGCCCAGCGTAACGCATACGGTGCGGTTGAAAAGGTTAAGGAAAAGCATCGTGAAAGTGATAGCAATTATCACCAGCACTACCATTATGTCCCGTCCGCGCGGGCCGAATATGTCCACACCCGCGTTCACCGGGACCTTGTTGACCAGGGTCAGTGTTTTCCCGTTGCGGTTGATAACAAAGCTGATCGTGTCGCCCTGCTTGGTCTGCGACATGAGATACGTAAGGTGGTTCGCCGACTGCACATCCACGGCGTTATATTTGAGTATCACGTCGCCTCGCCGGATGTCGATGAGACGCATCGCGGAACCTTTGGGCACATCGTTAACGAGAACTCCCGCGACCGAAGCAAGACCGAAATCCTTGGCGATTATGGGGTTCACGTTCACGACGTTGAATTCAATGGCGCTTGAGGCTCCAGTCATCGCCAGGCGCGAAGAGGTCATCTGTCCGCGATTAGCGTTCTTGTTGTCTATAAAAAGCGCCAAGAGCGCTATAACGACAAGGAGAGAAAGCCCCACTTCGATAAATGGGAACGTTTTCATGCTGCGGAACCTGTTCTCCTGCAACGTCTTTTTGATGTTTAAAGGCATTTTGCGCTCCTGTTTCATGCGTGTAACGGGCACCCTAAAGGGTGCCCTACCAACTAATACTTGATCCTGTTGCACTCTTTTACATCCTTATCAACATCGATGTAATGGAACATCTTCTCTCTATAGCCGTAGACGTACGCGTAGATGCACGCCGGGAACTGTTTCACATAAGCGTGAAAAACGCTGGCCGCGTGGTTGTAGGCCATACGGCGTTCGGCGATCTTGTCTTCGCTGTTCACAAGAGAATCCATAAGCTTCTGAAAGTTGCCGCTCAGTTTAAGTTCCGGATATGCTTCGCCGAGGGCCATGAATTTGGCGAGCGCGTCTTCGGTGCCGCCCGTGCCGGCCTTCATTTTGTCCATCATCTCGACAAGGCCGCTTTTTTTGAGCGCGTCTATGAGCATATCGGTCTTCTTAAGGCTGTCCGCCCTTTTATCGGCCATGTACTGGAACATATTGCGTTCGTGTTCGGCGTAATCTATGACGGTCCTCGTGAGGTTTATTGACAGGTCCTTTCTCCTCTGAAGGATGACCTCTATCTGATGCGATTCCATCTCGGTAAACCTGGAAAGCTCTATAAACTTGTTATAGTCGTAGATCGCCGGGATCAGTATGAGCGCGAGCACCACCGTCACCCAGAAGGCCTCTTTACTCTTAAGATTTTTAAAGTCGACCTTTTCCCACCAGTGTTTTTTTACCGGCCTGAACTCCTCAAAATCGCCCGGAAAAAGTTTTTGAAGCGTATCGGATATCATTTTGGCCATCTTGGTCTCCTGTTTTCTCGTCCGTCATTGCGAGCGAAGCGAAGCAATCTCATGGTAAACCGCATGAGATTGCTTCGTCGGCCTGCGGGCCTCCTCGCAATGACGCTTCTAGCGGTTCTTATTCAACGAACTATAATCCTGTTACTTCTTGTGCTTCCTATCCAGGTCCAGCGCTTTTTTGAAACACACTATCGCGTCGTTATGGTTTCCCGCGTTCTCATAT
>JADFYD010000075.1 GCA_015233235.1 Candidatus Omnitrophota bacterium
AAGACGGACGAGATCAATCAGGGTCTTGAGAAACTTTTGCTTGAGGAAAAGAACCGTCTGCAGGAAATTTCGGGGATGAGCAAAGAACAGGCGAAAGATCTTCTGGTGAAAAAGATGGAAAGAGAGGCCAGGGAAGAGGCCGCTTATGTCGTAAAGCAGATACAGGACGAAACCAAGGATAAATGCGACAAAGAAGCGAGAAAGATCGTGGGCCTCGCGATACAAAAATGCGCGGTTGATCACACGGTAGAGACGACCGTCAGCGTAGTCGCTCTACCGTCGGAAGAGATGAAAGGGCGCATAATCGGACGCGAAGGGCGCAATATCCGTTCGCTCGAGATGGCGACGGGTGTGGACATCATCATAGACGATACTCCGGAGGCGGTAATAATCTCAGGTTTCGATAAGTACAGGCGTGAAGTCGCTAAACGCGCTCTTGAGACGCTCCTTGAAGACGGGAGGATACACCCGGGCAGGATCGAGGAAGTGGTGGACAAGGTGAAGAAAGAAATGGAAGCCGCGACCAAAGAAGAAGGCGAGAACGTTCTTCTTGAGCTCGGAGTCCACGGCGTTCATGCCGAAATAGTGAAATTACTCGGCAGGCTTAAATACAGGACAAGCTACGGGCAGAACGTGCTTCAGCACTCGAAAGAAGCGGCAATGCTCATGGCTACCATGGCCGGGGAACTTAAACTGGATATAAGGCTCGCTAAACGTATAGGGCTTTTACACGACATCGGAAAAGCGCTTACGCATGAGGTGGAGGGTACACATTCAAAACTCGGCGCGGAACTTGCCAGAAAATACGGTGAGTCCGACACCGTGGTACACGCGATCGAAGCGCATCACTGCGATATCGAAGCGAAAACATTGCTTGCGGTACTCGTGCAGTCGGCGGACGCGATAAGCGCCAGCCGCCCCGGCGCAAGACGTGAGACGCTCGAGAATTATGTGAAGAGGCTTGATGACCTCGAGAAAATAGCCAATTCTTTCGAAGGTATCGAGAAATCGTACGCGATACAGGCCGGGAGAGAGATCAGGGTCATGGTCGAGCCCGCGAAGATCAACGACGCGCAGGCCGCGGTTGTGGCGCTTGAAATAAAGAAAAAGATCGAAGCGGAACTCCAGTACCCGGGTCAGGTAAAAATAATGGTCATCCGGGAAACGCGCGCGGTAGAGTACGCGAAATAGTCAGAACGGGGATAACATGCGCATACTATTTTTCGGTGATATCGTCGGCAGGCCCGGGCGGGAAGCGGTGAAAAACCTTCTTCCGGGTCTTCGCGAGAAAAAATCGGTAGATTTTGTAATTGTGAACGCCGAGAACGCGGCCGCGGGAAGCGGTATCACCCCTCAAATAGCCGAAGAGTTTTTTGAGTGGGGTATAGACGTTATAACTTCCGGCGACCATGTTTGGAAGAAAAAAGAGATCTATGACCACTTGAAAGTTTCCGAAAGGATCCTGCGTCCTCTCAATTATCCCAAAAAAGCCATCGGCAGAGGCTGCACTGTGGTAACGGCCGCGAACGGAAAAAAAGTCGGCGTAATAAACCTTATCGGTCGTGTATTCATGGACCCGCTGGATTGTCCATTCACCCGGGTAGAGGAAGAAATTGACAAGATAAGAGAGATCACAAAAACTATTTTTGTCGATATGCATGCCGAGGCGACAAGCGAAAAAGTAGCGATGGGGTGGTTTTTAGACGGAAGGGTGAGCGCCGTCGTCGGCACGCACACGCATATTCAAACGGCGGATGAAAAGATCCTGCCCAATGGCACCGCTTACCTTACCGATGCCGGCATGACAGGTCCGTATGATTCGGTAATAGGCAGGCAGAAGGCGCTCATAATCGAACATTTTGTCACACAGATGCCGTTCAAGTTCGAAATGGCCGAGGGCGATGTGTGGGTTTCCGGGGCGCTGGTCGAGGTGAACGACGCGACGGGTAAAGCCGTCAGTATAGAGCGGATACATGAAAGGTATGTCTAAACATGTCTACACGATCACGGAGCTGACACGGGCGGTGCGCTTACGCCTGGAAAGCGACTTCCCTGAGATCTGGGTCGAAGGCGAGATCTCTAACTTTAAGGCCGCTTCCTCCGGACATTTCTATTTTAACCTCAAAGACGAAGAGGCCGTCCTTAAAGCCGTGATGTTCAAGAATGCGAACATGGTTTTGAGCTTTGTTCCCGAAGAGGGCATGAAGGTCGTTTCACGCGGCAGGCTCAGCGTTTATGAAAAACAGGGCCAATATCAGCTGTACGTAGACGCGCTGGAACCGACCGGCAAAGGCGCTCTTTACGCGGCGTTCGAACAGCTCAAAAATAAACTCGCAAAAGAAGGACTTTTTGACGCCTCAAGAAAGAGGCCTATACCGTTCCTTCCCGGAAGGATAGGAGTGGTGACTTCTCCTACCGGAGCTGTCGTGCGTGATATGATCAATGTCGTACGTCGGCGTTACGCGAACATGGAGATAACCCTTATCCCGGTAAAAGTTCAGGGAGAAGGCGCCGGAGAAGAAATAGCCCGAGCTATAAGAACACTTAACGAGTACAACCGTTATATTTTGGCAGACGCGCCGGAAGAAAATCCCGTGGACGTTATAATAGTCGGTCGCGGAGGCGGCAGCATAGAGGATCTCTGGGCTTTTAACGAGGAAATAGTGGCGCGTGCTATATCCTCCTCTGAGATCCCGGTGATAAGCGCGGTAGGCCATGAAGTCGATTTTACTATCGCCGATTTTGTCGCGGACTTAAGGGCGGCGACGCCGTCTGTCGCAGCGGAACTGGCCGTGCCGGAGAAGACTGCCCTCATAGACAGACTGGAGGATCTTGAGAGCTCTCTGGATCTGGCCGTTAACGGCCTTATTGAGGGGCTCGGCGAAAGGATCAAAAACCTTGAGGAAAGTTATGTTCTCAAGGGTCCGATGAATTTAGTTTTGCAGAAAGAACAGGAAATTGATGATCTCGTACGACGATTGACGACAGATTTTAATCAAAGCCTGGAGTTAAAAGAGGCTTTGCTTGCTAAAGGGTCAGAAAAACTTAACGCGCTTAGCCCCGCGGCTGTTCTTGGAAGAGGATATAGCATAACTTTTCGCGGTGGTAAGGTTATAAAAGATGCGTCCGGATTGGAGAAGGACGAAGTGCTCGTTACAAGGTTCGCTAAAAGCGAAGCGCAGAGCAGAGTGATATAGAGGAGGGTCTGTATATGAAGGCCGTTACGTTTGAAAAAAGCATAGAGAGACTGGAAGAGATCATCGAGGAGCTTGAAAGCGGAGAGTTTCCGCTTGAGGATTCATTGAAGAAATACGAGGAAGGACTGAAGCTGGCGCAATATTGTAAGCTGAAACTGGAAGAAGCCAGAAAAAAAGTTGAAACTCTCGCTAAAGAGAAAGACGGTAAGTATTCAAAGAAGAAATTTGATCCAACCGACGGCAAAGAAGTGTTACAATAAAAATCTATGGTGTATAAAGTGCTCAATAAAATAAATTCTCCCGCTGACCTGAAAGGTCTTACGGTGCCGGAACTCGAGACCTTGGCCGAAGAAATACGCGACCGTATTATTCGCACTACTGCCGAAAAAGGCGGTCACCTTGCGGCGAGTCTTGGGGCAGTCGATATTGCCGTGGCATTGCACTTTTGTCTCGAAAGCCCGAATGATAAAGTAGTCTGGGATGTCGGGCATCAAAGCTACGCGCATAAGATACTCACCGGCAGGAACGAAAGGTTCGATACGCTCAGGGAAATGGGCGGCCTGAGCGGTTTTCCCAATAAGAATGAAAGCGAACATGATCCGTTCACGGCTGGACATAGCGCCACGTCGATATCATCGGCTTTGGGCCTTGCGTACGCGCGTGATCTAAAAGGCGAAAAACGAAGGATCGTAGCGGTTATCGGTGACGCATCGCTTTCTTCTGGACTCGCTTTTGAAGGCATCAATCACGCGGGACATACTAAAACAAAATTCACCGTTATTCTTAACGACAACGAACATTCCATTTCGAGGCCCGTCGGCGCTATGAGCCGTTATTTGAACCGTGTGATGGCCAACCCCCTTTACAACAGGGTAAGACGGGAAGCCGAGAAGGTTGTCATGAATATACCTAAACTCGGCAATAAAACTTATGTGATGCTGCGCAAGCTCGAAGAAGGCGTGAAAAATCTTCTGGTACCCGGCATAGTTTTTGAAGAGCTGGGGTTCAGGTATTTTGGCCCTATTGACGGGCACAATATAGAACAACTTATCGCGATAATGAACAATGTGCTGGATTTTGATGAGCCGGTTCTGATACACGTCATCACGAAAAAAGGTAAAGGATATAGATTTGCCGAAGAGGACCCGGCAAAACTTCACGGTGTTCCGCCGTTCGAAATAGAGACCGGGCTTCCGACTAACAAAAAGAACGCTAAGACATTTACGGACAGGTTCGGGGATAGAATGGTAAAAATCGCGGCGGAGAACGATAAAGTGATCGCGATCACAGCCGCTATGAAAGACGGCGTGGGTCTCGCCGAATATGCGGAAAAATTCCCTAAAAGATTTTTTGATGTCGGGATAACCGAACAACATGCCGTTACCTTTGCGGGAGGACTTGCGAAGGGCGGGTTTAAACCGGTAGTTGCGATATATTCGACGTTCCTGCAGAGAAGTTATGACCAGCTTATCCATGATGTTTCTCTCCAGGATCTGGCGGTAGTTTTTTGCCTCGACCGAGCTGGTCTTGTGGGCAAAGACGGTCCTACGCACCACGGAGTTTTTGATATAGCCTATTTGAGACATCTGCCGCATTTTATCGTTATGGCCCCGAAAGATGGTTATGAGCTCGAAGCGATGCTGGAAGCGGCGATTAAATATGATAAGCCTGTCGCGATCCGGTATCCGAGAGACTATGCCTCGGATGTTGTCAGTATTTCGTCTTTTAAGGAAATAGAAAAAGGAAAGGCTGAGAGCCTGAGAATCGGTAAAGATATCGCTATTATCGCCATCGGGTCAATGGTGGCGACGGCGCTGGACGCGGCTGACGTGTTGTCGTCGAAACAAAAAATAGAAGCGGAAGTGATAAACGCCAGATTCATTAAACCTCTTGACGAAGACATGCTTGAGGACATCTGCCGGCGTCACAAAAAGATAGTGACGATCGAAGAGGGTGTCATAAGCGGAGGCTTCGGCAGCGCGGTCCTGGAATTTTTGCGCGGCGAGAACATCGATAAAAACGTTCACGTTAGGACTTTGGGTCTTCCCGATGAATTCATCGAGCATGGATCGCGCGAGGAACTACTAAGGAAATATCATCTGGCGCCGGATGAAGTCGCTTCGACGATCAAGGCGGAGATGTTCTAGTTCAAAGTTCAGAGTTCAAAGTTCAAAGACGCTATGGGTAAACAAACATACAAGATCACGCTGAAGAAAGAGCGCTGCAAGGAATGCCTGCTTTGCATCGAGGTGTGTCCGTCAAAGGCTCTCGGCGTTTCAAAAGATGTTAACAAAAAGGGGTACAGGTACATCATAGCCGTTGGCGAGGATAAATGCATCGGTTGCGCCCGGTGTATAATGATGTGCCCCGATTCGGGAATAGAAATACATGAAAATTAAATATTTGTCGACGGGTAATGAGGCTTGCGGGGAAGGTGCCGTGCGAGGCGGGTGCACATTTTACGCGGGGTATCCTATAACCCCTCAGAACGAGTTGACCTCTTATATGTCGCGCCGTATGGATGAGACGGGCGGCACGTTTATCCAGGCGGAAAGCGAACTCGCGGCCATAAACATGGTGTTTGGCGCCTCGGTCGCCGGAGCACGCGCGATGACGAGTTCTTCTTCACCCGGAATAAGCCTGAAACAGGAGGGCATTTCGTACATTGCGGGAGCGGAACTCCCGGCGCTGATTGTGAACGTCATGCGCGGTGGTCCGGGCCTCGGGAACATCTCGGCAAGCCAATCGGACTATTTTCAGGCCACGAAAGGCGGAGGGCACGGAGATTACCGCGTGGTTGTTTTCGCTCCGGCGACCGTGCAAGAGATGTTCGATCTTACATACAACGCTTTTCCTGTCGCGGACAAATATAGAATTCCCGTTATGATACTCGCCGACGGAATGCTGGGGCAGATGATGGAGACCCTGGAATTTGACGGTAACATGAAACCGGCCGGTGTTGTGGATAAAACCTGGTCGTTACAAGGAGCAAAAAGCCGTAAGCCGCAGAGTGTCAAAAGCCTGCTTCTCGGCGATGGAGTATTGGAAGCGCATAATGAGAAACTGCAGAAAAAATACCGAGAGATAGAAAAAAATGAAACAAAAGTCGAACTTTACAAAACGGCCGACGCCGATGTTTGCATAGTGGCATACGGATTGGTGGGACGCATCGCGCGGGTTGTAGTTGACGACCTCAGGAAGAAAAAAATAAAAGCCGGTCTTATCCGGCCGATAACGCTGTGGCCGTTCCCGTATGGGGCGATAAGGGACATTGCCGTAAAAGGTAAAAAATTTCTTGTTGTTGAAATGAGCGCCGGCCAGATGGTAGAAGACGTGCGCCTGGCCGTGCAGGATGATAAAAGGGTGGAGTTTTACGGCCGCATGGGCGGGGGCGTGCCGGAAGAAAAAGTGATGTTTGAGAAGATTGAACGGATGTCAGCAACACTGTCATCCCGGAAATGAAAGCCGGCCGAAGGCCGGCTTTCATTATCCGGGATCTAAATGTAAATTTGCAGATTGACACGTAGGTCCCGGATATTGCGAGTCCCGCTAAAGCGGTCCTCGCAATTCCGGGTTAAAATGAATAATTGTGTCCTCCTTTCCCTTGGTGATACAATCCCAAGGATGAGTAAAAACACAAAAAAAGGAGGACAATATCATGATAACAATTGGCGTCGATTTTCACAAGAGAACTTCTTCGTACAGGGTGCTTGACGAAAAAGGTAAACCTGTTAAACGATGCAAGCTGGATAATGACCCTGAAATTATCAGGACCTTTATCTCATCCATCCCCGGCGAAAAACAGCTGGCCATGGAAGCTACCCGCAGTTGGGGCTTGTATCATGATTGTGTCAATGATCTAGTGGATCACTTTTATTTAGGACACCCTAAAAAGATGAATGCCATTACCAAATCAGAAATAAAGAACGACAATACCGATGCTGACATGATAGCACGGTTAACTTATGCCAATTTTTTGCCTAAAGCTCATGTAAGCTCCCTAAACATACGACAACTTCGAAGTCTAGTTCGTTACCGTGGTTACTTAGTTAACCAAAGACGCTCTGTCCGTAACCAAATACATAGCCTGATTGACCGAAACATTTGGCTATGTCACAAACCCGGATCATTTAAGGACATATTCTGCAAACGCGGCCGTGAATGGCTAAAACAACTCGCGCTTCACGAAAGAGAACGTTTCATTCTCGACCAGTGTTTAAAACAATTTGATCAACTCAGCGAACGGATAACTGAAGTTGAACTTTACATTAAGACTCAGGATGTTCATCTTCCTGGCATCCAATAT
>JADFYD010000076.1 GCA_015233235.1 Candidatus Omnitrophota bacterium
GTTATCGTGGAAAGCGGCGTGCATGGAGGCAGATATGTTTTTAAGGTCGAGCTTTCTAAGGAAGGTTGCGAACCTGTTTTCCGGACTTTTGAAATAGGACACTACACAACTATAATTAACGGCAGGAGAAGTGAAAAAGGGAAGACGAAACTGGTGTTGGATATAGTCGGCGACCCTGAAAAAAGAAAACTATCAGAAATAGTGCTTAAGGGTAGGGACTTTGATTGGGATAAACATGCCGGAGAGTTGTCCAGACTAAAAGGCACAAAACTTGGTAAAACTTCTGTTGGTGGAAGTATAACGTTCAGTCCGGCCAAGGGCTACAAATATCAGTGGTCTTTGCTCGGGAAGAACGAAGCAGACTGGGAAGCGGTTATTACCGAAGCGGGGGTGGATAAAGGTTACTACAAACTAACCGTTAAATTCTCCAAAGCTAACGAAAAAGAATTTTCAAGGGTTTTTCAGATCGGCAGGTATGAACGTATGCTGGATCATAATTTAAAAACAAAAAAACCTCTGCCCGTACTGGATATTGATGAAAGATTAGGTTTGCAGGCGGTTACCGAACTTATAAGAAAACCCAAAGACTTCAAATGGAAAGATAATGAGGGTATTTTACCTAAAGTTGCCGGACTTAGATTGGGTGTTACTACTGTAAGCGGGGCAATAGTTTTTTGCCCCGTGGAACATCATCAATTTCAGTGGTATGCCGTAGGGGTAGAAGAGCCGTCGTGGGAAGGCGTGATAACCGGAGGAAGAGCGGTTCACAATGAACTTTATGAGCTTGAAGTAAAGTTGACTAAGCCGGGAGAAAAGGATAAACACAAAATATTTCAGATAGGGCGTCATGTCAGGGAGCTGGCCTGGACGGGCGACGGAGAAGGTAAAGCCGCAGAGGTTTTAACCATTGATGATGCTCTGGGCATTAAAATTCTATCGGGACTGGTTAATAACCCTCCGTTCAGTGATTGGAAAAAAATGAAGGATAAGGTCCTGGAACTTAAAGGTTTGCGACTTGGCAAAACTAATTCAGGCGGGGCGTATGGATTGAATCCAACGCTCGGAGTTAATTTTGGATGGGAAGCGTTAGGTGAAAATTGTGAAGGATGGGAGGGTGTCATTGCCTCAAGCGGTATCGTGAATGGCCAATATGAATTCACGGTTGAATTTGCAAAAAAAGGAGAGAAAACAAGGTATAGGACTTTTCAGATCGGTCCGTTCCTGTGGGGGGCTTTTGGGCGATGCGCTCCCGCTAGTAAAAAATCGAAATATCTGGCGATATCCACTAAACAGGGTTTATCGGCTCTTTCGGAACTTGTTCGAAAAGATCATAAGTTCTATCTTTTCGGCGACGCTAAAAAATATCCTAACTTAAAGGGTTTGCGGATCGGCCTTTCCAATACAAATGGGACATTTGCATTCAAAGTTTCACGTTATTTTTCATATTATTGGCCGGCATTGGGCAGGCAGGGTAAAGGATGGTCGGGAGTTATACTGTCTTCCGATGCCGAAGCGAAATATATAAGGTTCACTGCAATGTTCAGTAAACCCGGCGAGGAATCGTTCTGCCGTGAGTTCCAAATAGGACCTTACACGAGGTTTTTAAATGGCACTCACATGATGACCGGTAAAAAGAAGCCGATCATGGCCATTTTGAGTATTGATGCCATAATGCGCTTGGCAGGGAAAGAGGATTATTTCAGTAAACGCAAAACGGTGTGGGATCATCATGCCGAGTCGTTCGTTGTAGTCGACAATGCGGAGAGATCTCCTGCCGAGACAAGGATAGCGGAAGAGCTCTTCGAAAGGTTCTCGACAATAGTCGCCGGACTATCCCACAAAGAACAAGAGATCGCTTCGAGTATCGCCGAGGGCGCGTCAGACGAATACATCGCGAATGAAATAAACATTCCTGTGAGTGAAGTTGAACAGGTGAGAAAAAAACTCCAGGATGGCCTAGCCGAGTTTTCGGAACACAGACCGCGGGGCGGCACTAAACGTGACAGGACACCAGCGACTAGCAACCAGCGACTAGCGACTGACACGCAATCTACAACCATGAAGACCTTGCGCGACGCAGTGATACCCGCCGACAAGCCCGTCGTAGCGGTATTCGACGTGCACGGTACGCTGCTCGAGCCGGACTGGAGAAAAGTGTATGAAGAGTTTTACGCGAGCCTTTACGGCAGGGCGCCTCCGGAGGGGTGGATAGAAGAACATGTTTTTGCCAAAAGTGACACGGAAATAGTCAGAGACGTACTAAGGCAGCACCCCGGCAAAACTGAACTCAAATTGCGAGAAATACTTAAGGCCGCGCGTGATAAGGTATATCAAGAAGACAGACCTGCGCCATTACCCGGGGCAATAGAGCTTCTCAAAGCTTTAAAAAAACGCGGTGTTCCGATCGTTATCACTACATGCCGCGCTTCGTCAAAATATGTCCTTCCTCAGTTAAAAGCGGCCGGCATTCTTGATATTGTCGGTGAAGAGAATTGTCTATGCAACGAAACCGGCGCGCGTCACGCCTTTGTGAGAACGCGCCTAATAGAATCGGTGCGCGCCCATTATCCTGGCGACACAGTGGCGTTTTTCGACGACTCGCCGGCCGATATAGCGAGAATAAATGATCACGCCGTTTGTTTCGGCATGGCGCAGGGTGATGAAAAAGAGAACACCGCCAATGTCGCGAGACTTACGCGCGCCGGCGCGCATTATTTACTTACCAGGAACTATGGGAATACCGGAAGTGACGGTGTTTCTGACTGGCAAGCGATAGATAAGATTCTAACAGTATTACCCGCCATACAATCAGCTTCGAAGAAGGTGCCCGTAACTAACGAACCGGCGGTAGAACTCTCCGATGTAATAGCGGCGAGCCGCAAGGATCACATTGGTTTGCACATACAGGTAAGTGACGACCTGGAAGAGATCACGTATTCGGCCGTGGAGTCGGACAAGGGTGTTTTTAAAGAGTTCGGAAAGATGGATCTCGGCGAGTTGAAACTAAAAAAAATAGTAACGGTCCCCAGTCAGCACCTTATCACTCCGATAAAATATATCGAACGGCATCTTTCAGATGAAACAAAATCTGAACTTCTACCGCTCTTAAGCCAGGAAAAGCGCTATACGACTTTCAGGGGCGTCACTACTTCGTGGAACAGGTCCGTGGATATGGACGTGTGGACGACGAATATAGATACCGTATTTATACACAAAACTCTTGAAGAACTCGGCGTGTTCAATGACGGCAGTATCAAACGCGTCATTGAAGTAGGGGTAGGCGGCGGGCATGTCGCCGCCGCGATTGCTGCGCATTGCCGGAGCCTTGAAGAAATAACGGTCACCGATATCAGTATTTACGCGCTAGACGCGGCAAAACGCTGTATCAGGCCTTTCCTTAAACCCGGCGTGAGGATCAAGTATTATCTGGGTAAAGGAATGAGAACGGTGAGGGGCGGTGTCGATCTTATAGTGATAAATCCGCCTTACATACCCACGCTGCCAAGCGAAGCGAAACGTCACGGCGATCCGTACCGCGGTACCGGTCTTGTTCGCGAGGTGATCGAGAACGGAATATTGAAACTGAATAAAAATAACCCAAATAGCCGCATACTGCTAAATCTCAGTAGTTTGGCGAGCGAAGACCTTGCGCGGTATGAAACGGATTATGGCGCTGAACTTCAAATAAGAAAGGTCGGCCGGCCCATAAAAGCGCCGCTTAAAATAGGCGCTTTGAGCGATGAGTGGAAAGAATATTTTGTGCGGAAAGGCCTCTTGGAATTCAAAAAAGATGCCGGCCTGGATGAGGAGCAGTATTGGCATACGGTGCAGATGTACGAAATAACACCAAAAAAGACGAACGACCAGCCAGTCGCTAGTCGCTCGTCGCTAGTCGCTAGTACGGGAGGAGAAGCTTCCCTTTTCTCAACGATGCCTGAGGTGCTCGCGCGGGAACTCGAGGAAGAAAGAGAGCTTGTGTTTAAGACTCATGCCGAGTGGAACCCGGCGATAACAGCCTTTGGCAGCGCCCGGATAAAACCCGGTACTCCCGCCTATGAGGATGCGAAACAGTTTGGCGCGATAGCCGAAAAAGCCGGATATCTTGTAAGGACGGGCGCCGGTCCCGGCGAAATGGAAGCGACGCCGCTTGGATTTAAAGAATCAAGGGGCGCATCGGGCAAAGAACGTAACAGTGATAACGAAACACAGGGTATCAGTATCAAACTCCCCTGGGAATCGATGGCTAATCCTTATATCGAAAAAAATCGGGTGTTCAAGCATTTTGTTATGAGGAAATTGGGGCTTTATGAAGACAGCCTTGGCACGGTCGTGTTCCAGGGCGGCATCGGCACTCTTGAAGAAGTATTTGAAGTGTTGTCGCGCAAACAAACTCTGGTCCTTGTAGGTAAGAAATACTGGACGCCTATCATGGACGCCGTATTCCGCGGACAAAATAAAGTATTTATTACGGATTCGCCCGAAGAAGCTTTCGAGTATATCGTGAAAAACCCGGCGCGTGTGCAAAGACTTAGCCCTGAATATATGGAAGATATGAGCAGAGAACTCGGAGATGGGCTTAAAGCGTTAGCGAGACGCGCCCCGGACGTGGCCTTTGTTGGTGAACCGGAACTTCATTCCAAAGAACTATTATGTGCGGAACATGTTTACGGGCGGCTCGCTTGCTCGAATATAGCCGCGCGCGTGGGAAGCCGTGGCGTACTTTTTAATGAGATGTTCGAGCAAGCCGGTAACGAAGGCATACGGAATATGCTGAACGCGTCTCTTTTGGTCCCCAGGGGATCCGAAGCGGCGGAAGTGGAAAAACTTCTAAAAACTTCATTTATTACAGGAGATATATCCAATTATCAGGTGATGGTCACCGAAAATACGCGTGGGTTTGTATTTCTCCCCGGTGGGGCGGAAACGATGAGCGTGCTTTTCTCTGTGCTGACATGGATGCAGACGAAAAAGATACCACGTCTTCCGGTGGTCCTTATAGGAAGCGAGTTCTGGCAGCCGATAAAGGACGCGATCATAAAGTCGGCGTTCGCGTTCGATCCGGCGCTGGTGGATAAGAAGGATGTTGAGTGGATGCATATCGTCGATGATCCGATACAAGTAGAAGAAATACTAGAGTCGCCAGTCGTTAGTCGTTCGTCGTTAGTCGTTAGTGAGACGAAGGGTAATATTTCAACTGTTCCAACACCAATGAACAACGTAGAACTAACGACTAACGACTATAAACTAACGACTAGCAACGGTTCGGGTGTTTCTACCGGTGACGCGATAACCGTCGCCCACCTCGCGTACCTGCCGGCTGTAGACATGATCAAACGGTACGGTCTTTATGCCGTGAAAGACAGATCAGTCCTCACTCCGCTTAAAAAATACGATGTGGAGCCTGAGTCGGACATATTCGGCAAATTGTCGGTTGTCCTGGTATTAGACGTGCCCAAGAGCATACTCGCAAGCACGGACCCGGTACTCCTGAATAAGGATCTAATAAATACCCATATTCCACCGCAATGCCGTGCCGAAGAAGAGAAAATGTTGGCCCTGATCGCAACGGGAAGAGAAGCGTTCACGGCATGGCTTGGCATAGAGATGGACGAAAAAGATTGGGATAAATTCCTGAAGATGTCCGACAGGTTGAAGAGACTGCTATATAACGACGCCTCCGGGCAGCTCGTTCGCATCGATCCCACGTTCATCAACGTCGAGAAGACGCTCGAGGCGAATCGGGGCAAGGTCGCGGAGGACGTGTATGAGAGGCTGGAGACGTATGTGGGGGTAAGGCTTCAGGCTTCAGGCTCCAGGCTTCAGGCTCCAGGTGACAGTCACTCGCTAGTCGCTAGTCGCTTGTTGCTAGTTGACAGGCCTGAGATAAAATCTGGGACAGGTCTGAGTGCAGCGATGGAAACGTCACCGAGTTCACCTCAAACCACGAAAGGTAATTCGACGCTCGATCCAGACCTCGTTGATCATCATGGCTCGGGGGGATTGAGCGCGAATGATATGCACAGATGGGAAGTAAAGGCCGAGGCAGCGGTGACTAAACTTATTCCTATGGTTCGGGAAATATTGGCGAAGATGCGCGCTTCGGCCGAGAGTGAGGATTGGGATGCGTTGCATGGGGACGGTAACAAAATAACCGACGTAATAGCGGAATGTTTTAGTGATCCTAGCATATCGGCGTTCGGCAATGGGACAGTGGCCGACTACCTGAATTGTCCGGTGTCATTATTCGCGGCCCTCAAGAAGAAAGAAAAGATCTTTGAACTGCTGGATAAAGTGGAAACTGCCCTGCGCGAGCTTGAAAGGCGTGTGCAATCTCATGATCTCCTGGGCTCGAAAAAAGCGGTGAAGGTGAAAGCGCTGTCCGGGGGCAAGGATGGGAAGGATGCTTCGTACAGCGTACAGCGTACAGCGTACAGCGTAAAGAAGAACGCGAAATCCGATACGCGGAACGACGTACGCCGTACGCCGTACGATGAACGACAAAATAATGAACGCGGGTCGGCGTCACTTGTGACGCTCGCAGTGCTTGCCGCGGGGATGATCGTCACGCTGGTTGTTCTGCCGGTATTCGGGACGCGCGTTTTGCATTACGCGATGACATTGTTTGGAAGTGCGGCCGGTATAGCTGGATCGGTGATGTTATTTAAGGAATTTTACGAATTCTTCCACGGACATATCCGCGTCTTTGAGAATGCCTTTAAGCGTCCAGCGGTCGACTTCTTTATGGTTTGGAATAATAAGCGTGATCTGTTTCCCGTAATGAAAAAGCTTAACGTGACTGCCCCGCTGGCCGGTCTTTATAAAACCGGCGCGTACAAAAGCTCTGATAACTTCATTGCCGGAAATAAGCGGCGGCTTCATATGGCAAGGTTTAACACTTTATGGGAAGAGGTAGGGCGAATATCCCGTGGATTAGGTTCCAGATACAATAGGATAGCCTCTCTGATATTTTTAACTGCCTCTTTCTCGGTTTTGCCCTGGCTGTGGCAGCCTGGAAGAGAAGGTACGTTCGCGGTTATATACCCATCTTCGCCTTTTTCGAGTACGACTTTAAGCTTCATTTTGCTCACCTCTCTTTTAATTTATACAGTACACAGTCTGTTAAGTCAAGTCGGAAACGATGTGGAATACCTAGATATCCTTCAGGATCGTGGCTCGTGGCTAGTTGCTCGTGGCTCGTCTAGCCCAAAAAGTGATACTGGTCACGAGTCACGAGTAACGAGCCACGGATCACGGGGGTCGGCGTCACTCGTGACGCTCGCGGTGCTTGCTGCGG
>JADFYD010000077.1 GCA_015233235.1 Candidatus Omnitrophota bacterium
GTAAGAGCGCGTTCACAAACGCCGAAAGTCTGTCTGGCATGGACATTCCAACACCTACTATAGCCTTAATGTAATCGGCTGCAGAAACATTGCCTTTCAGACTGTACATGGACCTTATGTAAAACTCGAATAACTGGTATAGGGTTGACTTGTTAGCGATATCTTTTTCGTTAAGCGCCCTGGCCAAAAGCATGGTGACATAGGTATCACGCTGGGCATTGGCCCTTTCAGCGACGTCCATTCTTTTCGCGGCCGCGAAATCGTTCTCGTTGCTGATGATGAACCTTATCCCTTTAGAGGTCAAAGTCTCCAAGTGCCTGGCGTTCTCGGGGTTCGCGAAGATATTCGGAAGCAGCACTATTGCCCTTTCTCCCAGTCCAGCAACTTTCTTGCCAGACTGGATAGAGTCGATCTTAGAAAGCACCTTCGTGATGAACTGTTCGGGCGATGTTTTTCCCGAGGCAAAACTCACGTCTCCCATAAAAAACTTCTCCGCGAATTCCTTCTCCTGCGCCTCAAACTCAGCCTTTTTGTAAAAATTCGACGGGAGGAGTATTAGAGGCCTGTTTTTTCTGTCAGACCGTATAACTATTCCCGCTTTTTCGGCAAGCGGCATGGCGCTTTTTATATCTTTTTCTGCAGTCGGCTTAATGCGGTCGGATATCGCTTTTACCGACGCAAAGAACCGTTTAAAGTGGCTGGGCGCAAGCTGTTCCGTATCTTCCGTCCCGGCAGTCCCCTTGAGAAGAGATCTCTGTATGTCTATCAAAGCATCTATGTCAGCGATGGATTGCGTGATATCCGGAAAATTTTTCTTATACCAGGCAAGGTCAATACCCATTGCTACTCTCTGATACGCTATTATGATATCGTTATTTATATCCTTTATTTTTTCTCTGTAAGTCACGGTTGGATGAAATAAATATCGCCCTTTATAAAATATTTCATATAAGATCTCCTGGTTCTCCAGAGAATTTAACCCATAATACAGGTCCTCTCTTGCCGTAGTCTCAGCGATCGGAGTAAATCCCAATTCCGGATAATTTTTCATGACGTTTTCATACGCGGCCAGGTACTCCTGAACAGTAAACTGGTCCTGTTCGCCCAGACCCGAAAGCAGGAGAACCTTCAAAGCGTCCGAGGGACTTTTGCCAGGCTCAAAACGCGGCGCCCGCCCCACCTGTCTTCTGCCTTCTCTTGCCGCTGATTCCCGCAGCCTTTCCTCAGCGATCCTTTCAAGATTAAATGCCATAAAAGGATACCTTTCCAGAATATCCGCGAAGGCCTCTCTCGTAAGCACTAAAACTTCCAGTTTGTCGGATTTGACTCTCACCGTGGCCGTACGCGTCATATGTTTAATAAGCGCTATCTCGCCAAAAAACTGGCCTTCGCCAAGTTTCGCGATCTCCTCGCCGGTTTCGTCTTCTATTACCACATTACCCGATTTGATCATAAAGAAACTGTCCCCCGGCTCACCCTTCTTGATAACAAGGTCCTGCCCGGTTTTTTTCTCGAATGTAACAGATCTCAGCTTCGTACATATCTTTATGATTTCACGTGGAGGCAGGCTTTTAAAGAATGGAACCTTCAGCAATGTTTCCCTATACTGGACGATCTTCTTTATCATTTCTGCTCCGCCGCCGTTTATGACGCCGTCAAACTCTTCCTTTGTAAGCACAAGTACGTCCGTGTCGGTAGTTGCTTGTACCGAGGCTTCTCTCTGACCGGTACCGTTAATAAGAGCCATTTCACCGAAAAAGTCGCCTTTACCCAGAACCGCTATTTCTTTCACGGAACCATCCAGCTCTCTGCGCAGCACTTTAGCTTCGCCTCTGGTTATCACGAAGAACTTATCCCCGGCGTCACCCTGCCTGACGATCACATCGTCTTTTTTATAAGAAGCAGGCTCGAATTTTCTGGTCAATATCATGACTTCTCTATCGTCCATCTCTTCAAACAGTGAAACCGTGCGTACAGCCAGATAACTTCTGTCCGCCACAGTCAATAGATCGCTCATCGGAAGAAGTTCCAGAGTTTCTCCGTCTTCGGCTTTTCTTAGCCCTGCTTCGGGAGCGACTTTAGGAACATGCACGACCAGCATCCTCTCTCTTATCCATTCCGGAAGATTAGCCAGGTCCTGCGGTTCCGTGTGCAGCGGCGCGCCGCCGACTTCATGTATACTCTTATCCGCGTCAAAACTGAACTCGGTCAGTTCTATTTTACGCTCGACCGTGATTATTCCCGATTTTTCAAGCTCGTCAAATAGCCCGGGTTTGAACCGGGTGTCACCCGAATAGCCTATGCTTTTGCCTTGATACGTTATTTTAAATCTTAAACAAGGTATGGAATGAAGCCCGTATGAAAAATCCAGCCGCGCCCCACGCCAGTTCATGGGTATGCCCGGTACAGCTTCTTTAAAAGTGACCTTACCGGAAAAATCCTGACCCGTGATGGCCTTGGCTTTCCTTAAAAAACTTTCGTAGATCACCCGGCTGGTAATAAGATTAACTTTATGGCCCTGCAATATTTTTTCGATAAGGCCGGCATCGTGATCGCCGTGAGTATGCGTAAGAAAAACATCCTCGACATCGTCCGAGACAATGCCGGTTTTTTTCAAGTGGTACCCCTCGAACGCCAACGGATCTACCAGCATGCCTTTTCCGCCCCACCATGTGATAAAACTGGTTGTGAGCCCGGACTTGTCAAAACCCGTGCTAGTCCCCAGGAATGTACATCCAAAACCCGGCATCGAAAAAGGTTTTGACGGAAAAGTCATCGGTTCCGGCGTCACGTTCTCTTCTTCGACGATATTGTCTAGTCGCGCGATATTTTCGCCTTTCTCTGTAACTAATAATTTGTCACCGCTCAATGTGATATTTACGTCACCAACGGCGGCCGAGCCGGCGTCGTCAAATGTTTTGAAGCTCACGAAATCATCTAAGCCAAGGATCCTGCCGTCTTTTCTATAATTTTCGCGCACGTGAAAAAATTCCATTTCCTTTCTGTATCTTTTGGCTTCTTCCAGCGGCATACCGGCTTTAACCAAGTCATCGACGGTAGGCCCAAATAGGGTTTCCTGAAAGACTGCCTTCGCGCGCTCTTTTTGCTCTTTCGTGCAGACAACCGTGGTTTTTTTGCCTTTATTTACGAAAAAGTTGAAATATACCGGGAACTCGATGTCGGCGTAATTAACCCCGTTTATAAAAGCATTCTTCGGCAGAACATACACAGAAGGTACACTTTTACCGAGTTTCATGTACAGCTTGATCACTTCTGGCGGCGTCCCTAAACTTATATTCCCGAGAGTGTCGGTTTCGATCGCGTATGTATTAGGCATAAGTTTAGAAACACGGCTCCTTACGCCTTCATTTTTGTCGTACCAGAATTCCCTTTGATCTATTTCACTGACCGCGGAGGCTGCTTCCTTGTCGGCGATTACGGTGTAATTGAGGTGTCTTTTCGTGATCGCCGCCGATGTTAAAGTGACCGAGTCGGTCTCTTTTTTAAACAGTGCCCCTAACGCGCCGGATTTATTCGAACCGGTTATAAGTTGCAGCACCTCGGCGCTTTCCAGCACTATCCCCGCCGCCGTCAAGGCCTTTATAGGGACCTCCTCCAGTTTACTGAAAAATCGAGAGTTATCTATTATGGTCGGTATAGCGATACTCACGACTTTCGCGGGCTTGCCAAAAAACATGGATTTTCTCAAAACTTTCACGTTGCCGTTATCCTTTATCAGCTTTGCATTCAATTTTTTAATATCTTCATCGCTCCATTTATCGGGAACATAAAAAGTGATCTCCGCCTCGTTCCAGAGTTTCCGCCCAAGCGCCTGTAGTTCCTCTACGGCCGTCTCTTTTGTTATAGGCGCAATAGTTTCACTATCCGGAAGGGACTTCCGGTATGCTTCCGAAGTTTGAATCCTGGCATCTACCAGATCATCAAAATTACCCAATCCCGATGTCACCATATATGTTTTTTTGTGGTTTAAAACCGAGCGAAACTCCGACAATACTTCGCCAAAAGTATAATTTTCATTATCTTTCGACAACACAAATTCGTTAAAATCTCTTATTTTTTTAATGACCCCGCCATCCACTTTATCAGGCACAGCAGGTACGTTCTCGCCGGGTTCTAAAAATGCGAAATGACCGTCACGCCCAATACCCAGAAGCCAAAGGTCAACGCCGCCGTATTTTCTGATCATAGACACAAATCTTTTTATTTCATTATCGGCGACCCTGTTAAACTGCTCCTTGGGCATGTTAGGAATGGTATCAAAAATATGAGTGTTACTTTTCTCCAGCCCATATGGTTTTAGCGCGTCAAAAAGATTTCTATTCATGTAAGAACGATAGCTTTCTTTATGGCCCTTGTCTATTCCCAGATACTCATCTAAATTGAAAGTGACCACATTTGACCAGTCGACATTTTGTTCTCGTGTCATGTTTATAACTTGTTCATAAACTGATATCATAGTTCCGCCTGTCGCCAACCCCAGAACAAAAGGGTGATCACGCGGCGCGTTCTTGACGGCCTCGACTATTCTTCTGGCCGTTTCATACACAGCCTGGTCAGTAGTATCTTTCACGACCAGTTGGGGTTTTGTATGCGGCATACCGGGATATGCTTTCGCTACACCGCTATACCGTATCTTACCTTTATATGTGTTGATCCCGCCCTTGAGCTCGGGAGCCGACTTTAAGGCTTTTTCAAGTCCCGCGGCCAGTAAAATATTGTAAACAAAATTCGTCTTTTCAAGCGTTATCGAAGCCCTGCAGCCTACAGCGTCGGGCATATTCGGCACACAGAACCTCAAATTACCAAACTCGTCGTTAAATACCGGCTCACTGTAGCTTTTTGATTCGGATCCCGCGAAATTACCGCCCTGATCAAGCGCGATATCGATGATCACCTTTTTCTTCTCGATCGATATCTCTTTTACCATCTCTAAACTCATTTTCGGTGCGACAGCGCCCGGAATGAGAATACAGCCGCCAAGTATGTCAGCCTCCTTATATCTCTTCATAAGCTCGTCCCTGACATCCGCGGAAGGATTGTTGATATCCGGTCCGGGATTGATCAGGTGAAATTTCCCTTGAAAACCCCTGTCCATAAAAATATCCCGCAATTCATCCAGCCTGCTGTTGTTAGTATCGGTTACTGTGACTTCGCCGCCGCATTCAAGGATACGGAGAGCCATCTGAAAACCCGACACGCCGCCGCCGAGTATCACGGCTTTCATGTCGCGTCCCATCCCCTCCATGTCCGAGACTTTTCCGTCTTTTTCATATTGTTCTTTTATACTTGCCGTTATTTTTCTTACATCTTCTTTGGCGATCTCTAATTTTTGCTCGCCCAGGGGACCCAGCAAATTGGCATATTCCCTATATCGCACGCCGAAATATCCGCCAAGGTCTCCCGCGATAATGCTCATGGGTTCCAAACACGGTGTGACTTTTTTGCCATTACGTCTTATTTGTATCGTTTCATAGGCGATACCTGTAACTTCTTTCTTGAGCAGTACCTCCGCGAGGTCTTCAAGTTCCGGGGAGGCTAAATGCAGATAAGTGAATACGATAAGACCGGGTCTTAAATACTTGAACTCGTCGCTTATTATTTTGTCGGTCCCTTCCTCTCTCAGGACCAGCGGTTCCTTAACTTTTTTTATGATCGTCGCTTTCGTCCATACCGCTTCGGCGGTATCGACCAATTCCGCCCCCGCGGCAAGATACGCGTTATCGCTGAAATGCTGCCGCCCGGCGCCTTTTTCGACTATCACTTTAACGCCAAGCGTTGTGAGCGCTTTTACTCCAAGCGGGGTAAGGCCGACCCTTTCGGCATTAGGTTTTAGTTCTTTGGGAACGCCAACGATGTGCCCTGCCGCTTTAATGTTCGCTTTGATGTCCACAAGATCCGCGGAGATGTTCGCCGGCAATTCTAGCGCGCCGAACTTTTGTTCCAACTCTTTAATTTCCAGCGAACCTAACGCCATCCTTAATAGATCGGTCCCGCCTACCACAGAAATATCAAGAAGTCTGGCGCTGTCGGGAATCTCCTTTAGTTCAATCCCGGCTACCTGGTCTACGATCGCACTGAAATGGCGCAATTCGCTCATCCACAGGCTATAAACATCACTTTTTGTCTTTCGCGCAGGAGTTAATCTTGTCAACAGTTCCTGCTTGACAAATTCATTGGGGTCATCAAAAAGCGACAACAGAAGCTCTAATTTATTTTTCGATATCTCTTCGGCCAGTTTCGCCACCAGTTCCATTTTGACCGTATCGCTAATCGGCGCTACCTGTACTGGTTTTGCGCTATCAGCGGTACCTACACTAGCGGCATAATCACGTGAAAGAATGTTCCTGTCAAGATCAACAACAGTAATATTCCATTTGGTTTCCGGTTTCACGGCTCCTGAAGCGACCCACTCAGCGTAACGCTCATCGAGAGCGTTTATCGGAACATTGCTCGCGGTAACATTTTTCACATCCATGCCGGTCATTACCCCGATCTCATGGACCAGTAAACGCGTAAGATCGTGGTTCACTTCGGCCATGAAGGCGTCTTCTCCCGGGACCTCCGGAGAAGCGTTAGTCAAAAAATTAAATTCAGTCTCGTTCACGAAAACATACACGGCATTATTACTGCTCACCGCTTTGTACGGCATTTCATGCACTTTGGCGTTTGTGTCGACTATCCGGGCCGGCGTTTCTTTGAGCCTGGCGTTTATTTCGTCGTTGGCTTTTACGACAAAAAACTTCCTGTCTTTTATCGGTGTCAGTTTTTTGCCGCTCAAAGGCGCGCCCCGCGGCGTATTGATGTCCAGGTTGAGCGTGTTTGTTATGTCTACGATGGTTTCGCCATAGTTGAATTTATTTCCCGCCGGAGCGGCCGCCAGACCGTGCTCATGCGCGTAGGCTAAGATCCTATCCAGCGCCTGGTGGTCCACATATCTATCGACGGCTTCGGCGTCTTTGCGTATATCACTGATACCTGAAAGCGCTCTTTTTGGATTGGAGCCAACCCTTTTTACCATTTGTTCACATTTTTTCCACTCTTCTTCGGTATAAACCTCAACTAATTTTTTGAGCTCTCCGGGTTTTGTAAAAGCACTAAGCGGGAAAACCGCATAATACGTTTTCGATCTCGGTCTGCCTTCGGCATCGGGAATACGCGTATCATTTGTTACGCGGCATTTGACGCACAAGAAGTTGCTCGTTTCTGTAACCGCTTCATT
>JADFYD010000078.1:0-2055 GCA_015233235.1 Candidatus Omnitrophota bacterium
CGCATGAACATCTGATATTCATCGCAGGGCATTATGAAGGATATGACGAAAGGATACGGGGTCTCGCCGACATGGAAATCTCCATCGGCGATTATGTCCTGACAGGAGGGGAATTGCCCGTGATGGTAGTTTGTGACGCAGTTACAAGGCTCATCCCGGGCGTATTGGGTTCGGAAATGTGCCTGGACGAAGAATCGTTCACGAACGGCCTTCTGGAATATCCTCAGTACACGAGGCCGGCGGAATACAAAGACATGAAGGTGCCGGAAGTGCTTTTGTGCGGCGATCCGAAAAAAATAAACAAGTGGAAGAGAGAAGAATCGCTGAAACGTACCGGTGAGCGCAGGCCGGACCTTCTCACGCGCAAATAGAATGTTAGTCGTCAGTCGTTAGTTGTTAGTTTTTGTATATAGCTGAGGGAACGAAACCCTGAGCGGTAAAAAACAGAAGGAGGAGTTGGTAATGGATAAGAGACTTAAGGAAATCGAGGCGAAATTTATTCGGCATAGGCGATTCCGTGGATGTAAATTTCCGCATTACAGAAGGCGACAAGACCCGCGTACAGATATTCAGCGGTGTTGTTATCGCCAAAAGAGGTGTAGGCCTGAGTGCCGCTTTTACCGTAAGAAGGATCTCATACGGCGAGGGATTGGAAAGGGTGTTCCCGCTGCATTCACCGCTCATCGAGAGCGTGGTAGTCACGAAAAAGGGCCAGGCGCGCAGGGCTAAACTTTA
This sequence comes from Candidatus Omnitrophota bacterium, assembly GCA_015233235.1. Classification (GTDB taxonomy): domain Bacteria; phylum Omnitrophota; class Gorgyraeia; order Tantalellales; family Tantalellaceae; genus JADFYD01. The sequence continues at coordinate 736 of JADFYD010000078.1, forward strand.
CTATCTTCGCGAAAGGACCGGCAAGAAAGCGACAAAAGTCGATGAAAGGATAGAACAAGAACAAAACGGGAAAGACGGTGTCGTCCAGGAAACAGCCAGCGCAGAGTAGAGAGAGCCTGCGCGATAGGCTTTCTTATGAGAACGACGCCGCGGCTAACGGCAAAAAGAGGGTCGCCGGTATAGACGAGGCAGGAAGAGGCCCGCTCGCGGGGCCTGTAGTGGCGGCCTGTGTGGTTATCAGGGACGCGGATTTTACAGAAAAGATCGACGACTCGAAAAAACTTTCTCCCCGACAGAGAGAAAGATCGTACATAGACATAATAAAAAGGTGCGATGTCGGCATCGGAAGCGCCAGCGTAGAGGAGATAGACTCCAACAATATCTATAACGCCACGTTGATGGCGATGGCAAGGGCCGTGAATGATCTCGCGGACAGGCCCGATCATCTCCTGATAGACGGAAATATGAAGTGGCGCGGGGAGCAAACTTATCTTTCGCTTGTTTCGGGTGAGAGCAAAAGCCTTTCGATCGCATGCGCGTCGATCATCGCCAAAGTTTACAGGGATAGATTGATGATGGAGCTGGATGAAGCGTATCCCGTTTACGGTTTTGCAAAACATAAAGGGTACGGGACAAAAGCGCACGTAGAAGCGTTACGCTTATTCGGGTTTTCACTGGTACACCGCAGGACATTTGTTCCGCGTGCGTTGAACTCCAACAATCACTAAAGGAGAGAACTTATGGGATTGACTCTGGACGAAAAAGTTATAAGGGAAGTTCAGCTTAAAGAGATCAAAGATGTCGCGGCGAAATTCGGCATCCCCTCCAAAATGCTCAAATTGTACGGCAAATATATCGCCAAAGTCCCGGCGGAGCTCTTGAACAGGGGAAAAGGCAAGAACAGCAAACTTATACTTATGACTTCGATCACTCCCACGATCTTTGGCGAAGGAAAAACCGTAAATACCGTGGGGCTCAGCATGGCCCTCAACAAGCTCGGTAAGAAGTCCATAGCCTGCATAGGACAGTCAAATATGGGACAGACTTTCGGCGTGAAGGGCATATCTACCGGCGGAGGGAACGCGCAGGTCGTGCCGGCCGAGGAGATAAACCTGAACTTTACGGGTGATTTCGGTATAGTCGCCAACGCTCAGAATTTGTGCGCCGCGGCCATAGATAACAGCTTTTTCTGGGGAAATACTTATCTGCTGGCAAAAGACAACGTGACGTGGAAGAGGGTCATGGAATTCAGTGATAGAGCCCTCATAAACATTACTATCGGCGGCGGAGGAAAACAGCATGGTGTCAGCCGAAAAACCG
>JADFYD010000078.1:2175-7231 GCA_015233235.1 Candidatus Omnitrophota bacterium
CCGCGGAAGAGTTAAAAGTAGCCGGAGCCATGGCCGTGATTTTAAAAGAGGCCCTGGACCCTAATCTGGTACAGACCGTCGAAAATACCCCGTGTTTCGTGCATTCGGGCACTTTCGCGGACATTTCGATCGGGTCTACCTCGGTGATAGCGGATATGCTCGCGATGCAGTATTCTGAATACGTGGTAACCGAATGCGGTTTCGGCGCCGACCTTGGCGCGGAGAAATTCTTTAACATAAAGTGCAGGCAATCCGGGCTCAAACCGGATGTGGCTGTGATAAATTGTTCTATCCGGGCGCTTAAAATGCATAGCGGCGATTTTATAATGAAGAACGATGTGCTGCCGGACTCTCTCAAAAGAGAAGACTTGTCCGCCGTCGACAGGGGATGTTCAAACCTTGAAAAACAGGTGGAGAACCTTAAAAGGTTCGGGATACCGATAGTCGTGTGCATAAACAAATTTGAGAAAGACACGAAAAAAGAGATAGATGTCGTTATAAAACGCGCCCATGCCCTTGGCGCAACCGGTGTGGCGGTAAGCGAAGCCTATCAGATGGGAAGCGAAGGGAGTACGGAACTGGCTAAAGCCGTTATGCAGGCGTGCAAGGTCAAGTCAGGGTTCAGGTATCTTTATCCGGTCGATATGAACCTTAAAAATAAGATAGAGAGAATATCCAAATCCATGTACGGAGCGAGCGAGATCAGGTATTCCGACGAGGCGCTCGCGGAAATGAGCATGATCGAAAAAGCTAAACTCGATCAGATGCCCATATGTATGGTGAAGAACCATCTTTCACTTTCTAATAACCCAAAGAAAAAAGGGCGGCCGCGCGGATTTTCGCTTTCCGTCGAGAATATCGAGGTTATGGCGGGCGCGGGTTTTGTCAGCGTAAAATGCGACGGGATGACCAATCTTCCCGGCTTTTCGCAGAAGAACAAGTTCACCAAGATCGATATTGACCCGAAGACGGGGAAGATCAAGGATCTCATATAAGGCGACGCAGGGAGTTGCAATGAGCTCGGCATACATAAACCGATCGATACGCGACTACGTTGAGAATTTATCCCGCAAACAGCCTTCTCCGGGAGGCGGCAGCGCCAGCGCGCTTGTAGCCGCTCTCGGGGCGGCCCTTAATGTCATGCTGCTCCAGTACAATTCGGCTAAAGAAGAACCCAAGAGGAACAAGTTTACCGTGCTGCTCGAAGAACAGACCGTAATTTTGGAAGAGCTGAATTCATTGGTCGACAAAGATTGTGAAGTTTTGGATAATTTGATAGGGCTGATACGCGAAAAAAAAGCGACCGACGAATCTTACGCTATGGCGGCGGATATCCCGAAGAGGGTGTGTGAATTAGCGTTCGAATCGCTGGAAATCACCGCTTTCGCCGCGTCAGTGAGCAAAAAAATATTCGTCTCGGACGTGTTGTCGGCGGCCCAGTTCTTAAAGGCGGCGTTTACCGCCGGAGAAGCAAATGTCTTGGTGAATCTAAAGTATATGTCAAACAGGGACAACGCTTCTAAAATTCAGAAAGAACTCTCCGGGCTGCGGGTCAGGATCGACAGGCTTTACGGCGAGGTGAAGGAAGCGATTAAAGGGCGTAGTTCATAGTTCAGAGTTCAAAGGGGTAACTTATATGGCGACGATAATAGACGGGACGGTGATCGCGGAGAAGATTCTTTCTAAGGTGAAGGTTTCGTTTGACGAATTCAAGGGCAGATCTCTACCCGAGCCTAAACTGGTCTCTAGCCTCGTGGGTTACGGTGAAGAGGGGCAGATATACGTGAATGCCCAGAAGAGGGCAGCCGATAAGATCGGAGTGAATTTTGAGGTAAAGGACCTTAGTAAAAAGATCGACACGGAAATGCTTTTGGAAATAGTCAGGCATTACAATAACGACGACACGGTGACGGCGGTCATTATACAGCAGCCTTTGCCGGGGCATATAGATAATGACGAGGTGATCTCGACCCTTTCGCCGTGTAAGGACGCCGAGGGTATACACCCGTACAATCTTGGCAGGATATTTAGAAGAGAGGCGGATATAGTCCCGTGTACTCCGGGGGCTGTAATGAAGATCCTTACGGAAATGGAAGTTGACCTGTACGGTAAAAACGTCGTTATTATAGGACATTCTCCTATAGTGGGGAAACCGCTGAGTTTAATGATGTTGAATGAATTCGCCACTACATCTGTTTGTCATATAGGTACATACAAGAGCGGAGAGATACAAAATTATTCGCGTAAAGCCGACATACTTGTGGTGGCGGTCGGTAAACCCGCACTTGTAAATGCCGACTGGATAAAAGACGGCGCGTTTGTGATCGATGTCGGTATAAATAATCTGAACGGTAAGGTAGTCGGCGATGTGGATTTTGACGGGGTGAAAAATAAAGTTTCGGCCATAACTCCTGTTCCGGGGGGTGTCGGGCCGGTAACCGTCGCGATACTTATGAGAAACGTTCTAAGGGCGTACAGAAATCAGCATGGAAAAATTCAAAAATAAATTGGAAAAAGGCGAATTTGTCATTACCACCGAGATCGGCCCGCCGAAAGGCCTGAATTTAAAACCCGTGATCGATGAACTGGATTGTGTAAAGGGACGGGTAGACGCGGTGAACGTGACCGATCAGCAAAGCGCCGTTATGAGGCTCGGTTCTGTCGCGGCGAGTGTTGGACTTATTAAGTCCGGCTTTGAGCCGATATGCCAATTTACCTGCCGTGACAGGAACCGCATAGCGCTGGAGTCGGATATTTTATCGGCGGGTTATCTGGGAATAGAAAATGTTCTTGTCATGACAGGGGATCATCCTTTTCTCGGTGACCCCCCGGAAGCAAAACCTGTGTATGACCTGGACGCCGTAGGATTATTGGCAGCGATCAGCAAGTTGCAGTCCGGAACGGACCTTTCCGGAAAAGAACTTCACGGCGCGCCGTCGTTTTATGTCGGGGCTGTCGTGAATCCGTTCGCGGATCCCATTGAGCCGGAGATCATAAAGATGGAGAAAAAAGTTTTGTGCGGCGCCAGATTCTTTCAGACTCAGGCGATATTCGACAGGCCGAGGTTCGAGAAATTCTTGAAAGCCATAAGCGGTTTCAGGAATAAGATCAAATTGCTTCGCGGAATAGTTCCCCTGAAGTCCGCCAAGTCCGCGCGCTACATGAACGAGAATATCCCGGGAGTTTTTATACCGGAGCTGATAATAGACAGATTGGACAAGTCCCGTGATATTAACGAAGATGCCGCCGCGATAGCTTTTGATGTTTTCCAATCCATAAGAAGCAGTGTGGACGGAGTGCATTTTATGCCGATACGCGCTAATCATCTGGTCGCGCGTGTTTTAGATAAGATCAAGAGGTGACGGTATGGAGAGAGCTAAATTCACTGTTCATGATTTCGCGAGAAAAAAAAAGAGCGGCGAGAAGATAACTATGCTCACCGCGTATGACTGCCGGACGGCACAGCTGGTGGACGATTGCGGGATCGACTCGATCATGGTAGGCGACTCTTTAGCTATGACGGTATTCGGCAGGGATACCACCGTTTCGGTCACAATGGAAGAAGTCCTGCATCATGTGAGGGCCGTGAAGAACGGTATCAAGTTCGCTTTTTTGATAGCGGACATGCCTTTTCTCTCATACCAGACAAGTGACGAGACCGCGATAACTAACGCCGGGCGTTTCATCAAAGAAGGGTGTGATGCCGTAAAACTCGAAGGCGGTACGGAACTCATGTGCCGAAGGATAAAAGCGATCAGTGATGCGGGGATATTGGTCGTCGGGCACTTGGGGCTCACCCCCCAGAGCGTTTCGAAAATGGGCGGATACAAAGTGCAGGGGGTTGACGCTTCTTCCGCCGGTGTTCTGATGGAAGAAGCCAAAAATCTTGAGAAAGCCGGGTGTTTCGCGCTCATACTGGAATGCCTTCCCAAAGAGCTATCCCAGAAAATAACTAAAAAAGTTAATATTCCTACCATCGGTATCGGCGCGGGCTATCACTGTGACGGGCAGGTGCTGGTCGTCTCTGACATCATCGGATATACCACGGGGCATCGGCCGAAATTCGTGAAACAGTACGCTGACGTGAGCGCGGTCATATCCGAAGCGGTAAAGAAGTTTAAATCAGAGACCGAGTCGGGCATATTCCCGGACGATGAGCATTCATATTAGATTCATTGACAGAAAGAAGAAAGATTTATGACTCGAATTGTGGTGGCAATGTCAGGCGGCGTCGACTCGAGCGTCGCGGCTCTCGAGCTTAAGGAAAAGGGTTTCGATGTTATCGGCATAACCATGAAGACATGGCCGAAAGAGGAATGCGGCACTCAGGGTGATAAGATGTGCTGTTCCCTTGAGTCGGTGCAATATGCCAGGAGCGCCGCCGAAGATATAGGTATTCCGCATTATGTGGTCGACCTCTCGAAAGAATTCCAGCAGGAAGTCACCGGCTATTTTATCGAAGAGTATAAAAAAGGAAGGACCCCAAACCCCTGTGTTTACTGCAATAGCAGATTGAAATTCGGTTATTTGCTGGATAAAGCCCGGCAATTCGGTGCCGAAAAAATAGCTACAGGGCATTATGCCAACATCATAAAGAGAGGGAACGGCTTTTTTCTTTCTGAGGGGCATGATAAAAAGAAAGATCAGTCTTATTTTTTGTACGACATACCGCGCGAAAAACTGGCGTTTGTGGAATTTCCTCTTGGGACTTTTACTAAGACAGAAGTCCGGGAAAAGGCCGCATTGAAAGGGCTCATGAACGCCGGCAGGAAAGAAAGCCAGGATGTATGTTTTGTGGATTCCGGCGGGGATTACAGGCAGTATCTGGAAAAAAAAGGCGTAACTATTTTTAATGAGGGTGATGTGCTGGATGTTTCCGGCAAAGTCATCGGCCGGCACAAGGGCATTGCTGCGTATACCGTGGGACAGCGAAAAGGTTTGGGTATCGCGGGTAAAGAACCGGTATATGTCATAAAAATAGACGCCCCTGCCCTCGTAAATATAGTAAACTTCGGAAGTCTTAAGCGCGTGTTTGACCGAGGTCTTACCCGGCTTA
>JADFYD010000079.1 GCA_015233235.1 Candidatus Omnitrophota bacterium
CAATTAACACCCGAAAATGACGCTTTTGTCCGCGAACCGGATAAAAAACGGAACAGTGACTCTCTTTCAGATAATTTCTTCCGTTTTGGACAGCCTGATGTAATACCGCGCCAAACATTGCTTTCAAAGTGGAGCAAAAAAGGGCTGAACTTAGTGAAGATGACAGAGATAGGCATGCCCGTTCCGCCCGGCGTTATTTTGAGCGCCGAAATGATGAAAAGCCCGAAGATCCTTAAAACACCGGAGTTCCGCGCTCAGGTGAAAAATGAAATAGCCGAAATACGCAAACACTCGAAGTATCCGGACCTGAAACTTTTGCTCTACGCGCGCAGCGGTTCGGCGTTCACTCTACCGGGATTGCTTTCTACCATACCGAATGTGGGAATGAACGATGACGAAGCAGAAGAATTGGTCAAGACCAGCGGCGACACGTGGTTCGCGTACGATACATACGCCGAGTTTCTGCGTTCTTACGCTATCAACATATTTGGTATTCCCAGAGAGTATTTCGACGAGGTCGTCAACATTTATGACAAGGACAAGCTTACACCCGACGAAATGAAAGAGGTATGCGGGAAATATAAAAATGTCATAGCCGATCATGGCAAGGGAGCGGTGATACCTCCTGACATGATAGGCCAGGTAATGCTTGCCATAGACGCGGTATACGCTTCGTGGGACTCCAAAGAAGCCGAAGCGTACAGGTTGCGTCATCGCATATCGCCCGAATGGGGCTCTGTAGTTATTCTGCAAAAAGGCGTCTTCGGTAACCTTAATACGACCGCGGACGGCCGTATTTCGGGTTCGGGCGCCGCGGCGCTTCGCGCTCTTCCGGACGGGCGCCAGGCGCTGCAGGGCAAGTTCCGATATCGATCGATCGGCGACCAGCTCATGAGCCGCGCCGAACAGAATTATATTCTCATGAGCGAATCCGAGAAAAAGTTCGAAGGAGAACAAACCCTTGAGACGCTCGAGCCCGGTCTTTACAAAGAGCTCTTGATCTACGCGTACAGGCTTAAACAAGTTTTTGGTAACAACCAGCACTTTGAGTTCACTATAGAGCTTGGAAAAATATGGCTCACTCAGACCAATGACGATATAGTGCGCGACGAGTATCCGGAATTCGAAGATAATGACAAGCTTGAGCCCATAGGGCGCGGGCACGGAGTGAGTGGCGGGGCGCTTCGCGGGTGGGCGGCGAACGATATTGAGTCGGCCAGGGTTTTGCTCGCTAAGTATGAGGCCGAAAAGCCAGCGGGTATAGACGGAGTTGTTCTTTTTCTCGACAGAGTTAATCCGGATATGATGGGTCAGATACCGCAGGGCGTTCACATAGTGGCGCATACGATATCGGTGCATGCCGAAACGCTGGCGCAGAAAGACGGTATCAGCGCCGTTTACGGCGTGGTAGGGATGCGGCGCGATGAGGCTCAAAAATGCTGGTACATAGGTAACACAAAGATAGACAGCGGCATGGCTATCAGTATCGACGGGCACGAAAACGGCCTGCTATATCACAATAGCGGAAAGATCTTTGCCGGTATCCTTCCGATTGCGGAGAAAACAACAGATGAATCCGAGGGCGAACGCCGCAGCCAGCGCGCGCTAAGTACCGCGAGCCGTCTGCGCGATCAGGAAATGTGGGAAGAAGCCATGCGCAAACGGTCATCATCGCTTACCGCTTTCGAAAAAGAAGTACTGGCGGTGTTCGAGAAATACAGGATAGAAAAATGTGATCGTAGAGAGGTCGTGCAATATCTGCAAAATTATCGTCGTATCCTTGATAAGATCGCCAGGGTTTGTTCCGATATAGATAAAAATTCCGTCGGTGAGGAATTGAAGGGCCTGGTAATAGGTAAATTGTCGATGTTGGGTATCTCATTCGATCTTTTTATAGCTTTAGAAGGGCATTGTTTTCCGCTCAGCGACGCTAATCGCGAGACGATCGATTCTATTGTCAGCAGGTTGTCAGTTAAGCCGCGAGCGCCTGATGACACCGAAGAAACGGAAGTGTTTACCCCCGACGGGAAAAAGGTGATCATGCGCAGGATCGGGAAGAATGTGTTTGATATTCCGTCCGGGGGTAAATTTGTATGTAACAAACCGGATAGGCCCATAAAACTTGTTTCGTTCGAGATAGATCAGGTGCTTGAACAGTGGATAGAGACAGGAAAGATCGATGAGATCATCGCTCTTTTTAAGGCGCTGAAAGAGCGTGGGCTCGATGTCGTTATCTCGACCGTGAATCCAAGTGTAAGACAGATCAAGGACGCTTTGTACGCGGGTAATCCGGAACTTAAAAAATACGTGGATGGTTGGTATTTCGCAGAAATGTGTCCGAACCTCGAGCGGTATGCTAATGAGAAAAAATACGATCCAAAAGAAATAATGCATGTCGGTAGCACGATCTCTGGTTTCGGAGATATACGTAATTCGGCCACGTCGTATCTTCATAGACAGGGTTTTGTGGCCATACTCGTCGAAAATAGGATACGTTACGGAACAAATCTAAACGAGGTTTTCGAGAAAGAAGTGGATGGCTTAAGCCCCTCTCTTACGACACACGAGGCGCTCCTGGAGCTCATAGATTGCTGGGTGAAAGGGAGAGGTTTCGACCCCGCAACAGGTACCGATAATCCCGGATCAGGTCCCAACTCAAAGCTAGATCAGGTCCCGGCGCAATCGGAGACCTGTCCCCCGGCTAAAGCCCCTCGGCCGCTGCCTCGGGATTTCCTCGGGCTAACGCCCTCGGTCACTACACCTGTCCCCGGGGCAAAGCCAGACTTGTCCCCGAATGCACTAAGCGTGAGAGATAGGGCTGCTGTCCTGGAAGCGGAGCTTCGTAAAGGCAATGATGTGGACGAAAAAGAACTGAGGGAAGTCTTTTATTCTCTTGGCCGTACAGTATTCACTCCGGAAGGGCTTATTGTATTCAACAAGGTGAATGAATTTTATGAACGTCTGCGTACTGATGATGCATTTAAAAGAAACATTCTTAATGAATCAAACAAAATTGCGGAACGCCTGGCGGGGATAGGTTCGATAGGGGCAGTAATGCCGGCCGGACAATTTTATTGTGATATGTATGATCCGCTTCCGCGCAGGTTCCTTTCGCTGATGCGGCTTATTCGGGGTGAAGTCGGAGAAGTTACATACATAATGAGAGATCTTCCGGATTTCGATTTTCTGCATGTAGTGAAAATGCCTCCGGGCGCTGTATGGAAATTGAGCCGGGGCGGCACGGCGAAAAAGAACTTAAAACTGGCAAAAAAAGTGTATTCTGATCCCGCGTGGAAGACGGTAAGAAAAGGGATTTTTGCCGATCTTAACGTCAGCGCTATAAGTCTCATAAGAAAATCAGGAGGAAGTGATGCGATCATAAAAGCGTTTGTTGAAAAAGGCAGAATTGATCTATGTATGCGTAATCCCATACCGGACATTTTGTGGAATAATTTAGATCGTTTTATATGTCCGGAAGATTACAGGTTCCTTAGCTGTATACGAGACCTTATTATTGGCATGGACGAACCGTTGAACATTAAAGAAGGCATACGAAAAGATGTGGCGGCAGAATTTCAGATAAATTATCTTCTACACGAGATCCGGGAGAGGGGGGCGCAAAACGTAGAAAACCTGATGAAAATCGCTTTCGATGAAGTGGCAAGAACGATGCCTGACAGGCCCAGGCATGATGCCGCGAAGGGCCTGGTCGCTTTTTCAAGAAGGCATTGGGAAAAGACATTTAGAACCGCGCAAGACGCCGGCCTGATATCACAAAGTCCTGATGGGCGGTTCGCATTGACCGCGAACGGCGCCCGTCGCCTGGAACAAACATTAGCCGAAAGAGAAAGTATACTGAAAGATGGTTTGCCATCAATTAAACCCGGGGACGGTCCTGCCTCCAAGCCTACACTTGTTCCCAGTATAGATTTGCATACGACGAGTAACGAGTCACGAGTCACGAGCCACGGTTCACAAGGTGAGCTATCTGATCCGCTGAAATCCCACCTCGGCGCGGCAGCGCGGAATTTCACGAACGAGATGCCCGAGACGTTTGGTGCGCGTCTGAGGCGTTTGGTCGGCGCGAGTTACGGTGACCTCGATTACGGGGCGTCTGTCGCGTTCGCGAAAGAACTTAACGAGTATGAGAGAAAAATAGGGCTTAAGGTGACCGACGTCGAAACCCTGAGATCATGGGTAAGGGGGGATCAGCATCCCGATATAAAGATGATGCCGGTGCTTGCGAATGTTTTGAAAGTTGACCCCGCAGTTTTTGTGACTGGCCTCCCGCTTGATAAGGCGATGGTTGAAAAAGTGGCCTGTCCCGACGAGACCGTACCCGTTTCGCCAAGTTTCGGCAGACGCGTTCTCATTTTGAGATGGATGACAGGCACTACGCCGGCGGTTTTAGCCGAGAAGGTCAAAGCGAGTGAAGGATCTCTTACGAATCTCGAAAAATACCTGACCACGTATCCCACTCCGGAGCGTATTACCGCGATAGCGGATTATTTCGGTATTGATAGCTCCGTGATACTGACCGGATATAAAAAGTCCGAAGCGTTGGAACACTTGAAATATCCAAGGGATAAAATATTGTTTTTGAGACTATCCATGGGTCTCACACAGGACGCGATGTGGGAGAAGTTAGTAGATGAATACCATGTGAAGATAGCCAGCAGAGAGACGATAGCGCAATGGGAGCGCGGCGCCGCTTTTCCGGCCGATCCGGAGATGCAGGAGGCTCTTTCGAAAATGTTCGGAGTTAAATGGAAAATAATTTCGGCCCGGTCGGAATTCGGGTACAGGCTCGGGGAATTTATCGGTGTGGATATAGCGGAACGGCTTAAAACGAATTTTGAATATGCCGTTCGCGAGGACGCCGAAGACTATGAGTTAATTTTGCCTTTTCCTGACATAATGAAAAATATCATTATGGCTTACGAAGAGGAATATGATTTGAAAACTGTGCTTACGGCTCTCACAGAGCTTGTCCTGGAGCAGGAAGGCGCCGAGCGTTCGCGGCGGGCCGAAAAAATAATCCGTTCCCTGGATTTTTACCAGAAACTTTTCGCTGTGAAGTCCGGAACATGGCGCAATGTCGAAGAGAAAACAAAATATTTCGCGAGCGTCATTTTGAAAGAATTTATCGAAAGGATGAACGATGAAGGCGTAATTCTGCCTGCGGAGAAAGCGCTCAAAGGGGAGCCATATTGGTGTGATATTCTTGGCAAGTTAGTCATGCATTCCGAAAACAAAAACAAGATCACACATAAGGAAATCATGAATTTTATAAGCGCCAGGAAAGGCGATGCGCCCTTCATTGATAAGAAAACGCTTTTAGGGATAAGCGGGATGGACGAAAAGTGTTTGCGTGAATACGGGTATTACAATGTCGCCTACAGGCTCGGATATAGCGTGGAAGAAGATTTGACTGATTCCATTGATTTTATGCATAACACTGAGAAGTTTAAAAAAAGAATACTGAATGTTTATGCCGCGGGAAAGAAGTTTCCTCTTGCCAATGACGCCGGCGTCAAGAAAACCGACATATGGGCGATCGCTTTATTGAAAGTACTATTAGGAGGAGATTTTAAAACGTTCCGCCGGAAATTCTTTGAAGAACATTTGGACGAGATCAAACAGATAATCAACGTATCAGCGCCATATGAACAGGTCTTAATGTGGCGGGAGCTTTTGTATGTGCTTCCGTTTGACAAGGATGCTCAGGATTTCAGCGTCGGCGATCTCGAGGAAAGGGCCAAAGATATCGATCCGGTAGGAGTTATCATCCCTCTGGGTGAATTGAAATGGTCGGTTTACCGTTTCTCTGAGTCCGGGGAATTGAGGAATGTCGGATCTGTCGATGGGCCTAATGCCGAGGGTACGGCAGGCCCGGATAGGTTCGTCGCCTGTAGTAATTTTGGGGATGTGTCACAGGTAGAGAGGTCATTGTTATGGGCGGAGATACGGCGGGGTAATCCCAAGGCGTGCGAATTCGTATTTAACGCTAATATCGGATTACTTCTCGTTATATGCAGCGAAATGTGCCAGCGGTACGGCTTGCCTACGAAAGAGCGGGCGGAATTTTTTGGCTATGGGATCAAAGGTCTCTACATCGCGCTTTCGAGGTTCGACCCGTCCCGAAAAGTTAAATTTTCGGTTTTTGCCGCGCCATGGATCAGGCAGACAATCGCCAGGTACCGTTACTCCGAGGGAGCCATAATAAGGCTTAACGCGCCTAGTGTCTCCAAATACTATAAACTGAAAAGAGAACTGGAGATGCTCGAGGATAAGACAGAAAAAGAAAAGGCGAAGGAATCCTACAAAATAAAGCTAGCGAGGATGATGAGACAGTTGGAGGATGTCGCGCAAAAAGTCGAGCCGTTCTTCAGTGTAGCAGAATTGGATGGATTTATAGACGGTGATGCGGAGAAAGATGGTCAAGGAGATCGACAAGCTCCCTAAAAAGCGTCGCGTATAGCATGTTCTTGCTGCGTTTTCCCAGGATCTTCGAACGCATTCTGATAACGAAGAACCTTTTCAGCAGCCGCAACGCGACCATAACATAATGATGGTTTTTCAGATCCCCTATCAGCATATGCAAAGCATCCTGCAGTTCCCTGCTAGCCGCAAGGTCCAGAGAATTCATAAAAGTAAAAATATTGAGAAGCCGAAGCTGCACATAAGGCCCGCTTTCCTTGGCCGCGATGACATTAATAAGGGTCCTCTGCGAATCACCCGTTAACCGATATTCGGAAGCCAGGGTCTCGAGTAATCTTATATACACGGATACTTCCGACTTGCCTATATCGGTCCTGACAAGTTTCGCGGCGACAACATAAACTATCCTTTTCACATATGTCTCATCCACATCGGAACTGGACTCTTCGCTCAAGATATTTCTCAATTGCCGCGCCGCGTTCATGCTCAAATTCGCATCAGGTGAAGCAAGGTCCTTAACCAGCTCCTCTATGCGTCCGTTCAGGATACTGTAAGTTTCTAATTCTTTTGTGAACCCGCGCGCGGCCGCGCCTAGCGACTTGCGTTTAGGTTTTATTTTGCGCTTTAGATCAACTATTTTGTCCTCTACACCATCCAGCTGAGCCAGAAGTATTTCTCTTAAATCCGTTTCGGCCTGATTCCCTATTTGCCTT
>JADFYD010000007.1 GCA_015233235.1 Candidatus Omnitrophota bacterium
ATGACCCGGTCATGATAAAAAGTGAAATTAACGCACTCCTTAAAGAAAAATTCAAGCCGGAATTTCCTGTTTGTGAACGCCTGATAGTTAACTACCTCTAATTTACCGTCTTTATCCGTATCTTCCGTTAACACATACTGCGTCTGGGCGTCACCCCGCGAATCGATGTTTTCGTTCCACACCGTCTTCTTGTTCGATTCCTCAAGTTTATTCGCAGCGTTGTTCCATACCTCCGTCACCGTCTCCTGCTTCGCCGCGTATCCGTGTACGTCAAACTGCGTTGTAACCGTAGTCGTTTTGTCAACTAGATTGCCATCTACATCGTTCTTTGTAACTACTGTACTCGACGTCGTGCCGCGCCTCGCACCAAGCACATTGCTGTATGCGTTCAGTATCACCTTGCTGTTATTGAGCGAAGCTGTTTCAGCATCAGTTCCCATGTATGTCTGTACTATCTGCTCAAGGCTGTTCCCAAATCTGTCGTAACTGGAGTAATTTATTACCTGTTTATCCGCAAATACACTTACCCCGCCGTCTATTGACGTATTCACCACGGTCGAGGTTTTTACCCTGTCATGAATATCATAACCGGTATTAGTTATGTCCTGGGTTTCCCTTAATGTATACGTCTTCAAGTCTTCGTCATAATACGACTTGTTCACCACTTGATGTAACGCGTTACCTCTTAGATCATAATCTGTGTACGTTATGGTCTGCTCATCTACAGGACCGGAGAGATCCGCTTCTGCTATAACTCCCGCGCCAGCAACCCCTTCATTCAAACCTTCAAAACTTCTGACGACACTCTTGCCTACGTTACCATTGGATTTAATTTCTAAGTTTTGAACTTCCTTTACATTTAGAATACCTGTCTCGGCCGCATCTATATAGGTAACAATGATCTGTTTAAGAGCCACCCCACTCGAGTGAAAACCATCATTTTTTATTTCCTGAACATCCAACAATATGTTTCCTGCCCCTGACTTGTCATATGAAAGAACCTTCTGATCCTTAACGTTGTGTTCCAGGTCATATGCCCTGTTCTCAATGACCTGGTAACTCGTTTCAGATAACAAGTCCAGATTTTTATCCAGACCATCAATCTTACCTACCGTTGCACCTGTTTCATCAAAAATATTACCGTCTTTATCCACAAAACGACCGTCTTTGCCTAAGAACCAGCCTCTATTATCTGTTTCAAAAGAGGTGATCTTCTGCAGGATAGCGTCTCCGCGGTTACTAATCTCGTCGTTATGGATATTTTTTAAGGTCGCCAGGTTTTCGACGGGATTAGTAGCGTCAGTCAACCTATCCACAACGTACGTCTTTACATTCTGCTCTACCGCATAACCTAAATTATTGAAAAGTGTTGTATCTGTAACGGTGCGATCCACCAGATAGGATAGTTCGTCGTCGCCAGAAGTCAGTATCTTGCTGAACTTTTTTGTAACAACGTTCGAAGCGTTCCCACGACGCGCCGCCACAGCGTTACCATAAATATTGTCGATGGTCTTAAAATCGCTAAAGAGAAGTTCCTGCGTGACGGCATCAGGCAGATATGTGTTTATCCTTTCTTTCAAAACATTACCGTACTGATCATATGCGTCATAAAAAATATCCTGTTTATCGATCTTTTCGTTGTGCTCCATATCGCGATAAGTTGAAATTACCGTGTGACTTGTCCTATCATGGAAATTGAACGCGTCGTTGTTAATGACCCTCGACTCGGTAAGCGTAAACACTTTTGCGAGATCATCCCATGTTTCCTTGTAAATGTTCTGTTTAAGAGCATTGCCACGAGCATCGAAATCTTTTTCTGCCACGGAAGTGGTCTCACGACTGACAATTTCAGTAAAGTCTTTTTCGGAAAGGTTCCCTTTTAGGTCAACTCCATCCTTCACTGCTGCGAATCTTGTCGTTACCGATTCCTTTATATTACCAGAAGAAGTCACCTTTTTGTTCAACACCACCTTAACGTCCAGCAAGGATTTTTCATCCGCGTCGCTGAAAGTAGCTATCACCTGTTTCCTAGCGACACCGGAATTGTAAAAACCATCCGAGGCCCTGATCTCCTGGACATCCAAAAGTGCTCCGTCTTTTTTGTCATAAGTGTAGATGACCTGATTCTTCGCGTTGTGGTCAGCGTCAAACTCACGATTATTTACCATCTGGTAGTTGGCCGCGACTCTTTCCCCCGTGGAACTGTCTAGTATGAAATTACCTGAATCATCCGTGTTGTAAACGGTAACGTTCTGCCTGATGGCATCACCGCGATTATTGATTTCAGTGTTCTCCATTACCTTGTCAGATGCTAATTTGACACTATTGTCCAGGTCCTTCACATAAGTTTTAACGTCCTGATTGGCCGCATAGCCCCTCGCATCAAAATTGTCGTTCGTTGTAACCGTTCTTTCTGTAAGATTCGCCAAAACTTCGTCTTTAGCGTTATATTTACTGGAGATGGTCTCACTGGCATTACCGCGCCTGCGCGCAACAGCGTTGTTGTATTTGTTCTCTATAACCTTGTGGTCTTCAAACGAAAGCTCTTTAGTAAGCTCGTCCGGAACAAATGTGTCGATCTTCTGATCAAGCACATTGCCGTAATCGTCAAAAGACTGGTACGAGACTTTTTGCTGATTCGAGAGGTCCGTCAATGCCTTGTCGTTATAATTCCAAACAACGGAGTCGGTCAGCCTGTCGTGGAAATTATATGTTCCATTTTCAATTTTCTGCGCTTCGCTGAAAACAAAAGCAGCTTGCGAGTTATCCCAATATTCGTTGAAAATCTCCTGTTTCATCGCGTTCCCGCGGAGATCGAACGAGGACGTTCTTATTTCCTTCCTGTCAATCGGTTCGGAATAGGCGATCCTTCCATTGGCCGTGCCGACAATATCGGCCTTCGCATATTTTGTCGTCACCGATTTACCGATGTCTCCACTCGAGCTGATGTCGCTGTTC
Source organism: Candidatus Omnitrophota bacterium (assembly GCA_015233235.1). Lineage (GTDB taxonomy): Bacteria > Omnitrophota > Gorgyraeia > Tantalellales > Tantalellaceae > JADFYD01. The sequence goes on from JADFYD010000007.1 coordinate 2,959, forward strand.
TCTACTACCTGCACGTCCAGTAAACTAGTTTTAGCTTCATCATTGTAGGTCGCTATGATCTGTTTCAAAGAAACTCCGGTCGGGCTGAAACCGATCGATCTCATGACCTGCACATCCAGCAAAGTGCCGCCTTCCTGATCATATGTGAGTGACTCCTGATTGACAACGTTATGCTGGGCATCAAATTGTCTGTTCTTAAACACCTGAAAATTCGTCGCTACCATTTTATTCCCGGCGTCTAAAATGAAATTTCCGGTTTCATCGGTACGGTATGTTGTAACATCCTGGGTTTTGGCGTTCCCCCTGGCATCCATATCGTAAGATTTGGTATCTTTGCGGGAAACCTGTTTTAACTGAGGGCTATTTGGATCTGTTAAGGCATCCATAACATATGTGTCAGCTTCCTGCCGGGCGATATTGCCCTGAGCGTCAAAACCCGTAGTTTTGCTTTCGACCACATCGATCTTGCTTGCGTCAGTTTTTTCCAAAGAGGTGTACCTGGAAATCGTCGTAAAACTCGCATTACCCCGCCGGCGACCGTAGTTATTATCGTAGTCGCTGTGCGTAACTTTGAGGTACGAGAGTTGAGTTTTGGCTCTGTCCTGCCAGACTTCTTCCGTTCGATCCACAATGTTATCGAGGTAATCAAATTTCTGGTTATTGATCTCCTTTTTTTTCTCGTAAAGCACCTGCAGCGTGATACTGCCAAAACTAATGGTATCCACGGCGTCTTCACTGACCGTATACTCTTCTACAGTTTGACTTACAAGCCCCCCCTTGGTATTGAAGGCGTGGTTATAGATATCCTCGTATCTCAGCGGGACCTGCATACCGCTGTCGTCGTAGCTGTAGAAAAGATGCCTCTCCTCACCGGCCTGCGATAGCGCCTTGTATTGCGAATAGAGAATGTCCTCTTCGGTGGAGAGTTTCTGCACACCGTCTGAGAAAAGATAAGTCTTAATGTTCTGTTTTCTGATATTACCGTTGAGATCCTGTCCCAGGGAACCTTCATACGAAAGAGAAATATCATTTGCCTTTTCGACCCGTTCGAGCATCTCTTTGTCGGAAGAATATGTCGTCTCGGTGGAGTTCAGAAGATAATAGACACCTCTCAAATTTTCCGCATATGTGTTTAAAGTTTCTTTCAGTATCTCTCCGGTATCATAATACTCGTTTATGCTTTTTATCCTTTCCTGATCCGCTACTCCTTCAAATTGCCGGATCTCCTCTACAACATCTTTACTGTCCAACGCCCGGCCTTTGATATCAAAAACAGAAACTTTTTCCAGCGCTCGACCTTTGTACGTGTAATCTGTCCTCACTTCGGGAACATTATCCGCTCCATAAGAACCGTAACTGTAACTGACCCTCTCATGATTTTTGTCGCCCGTATAGTAGTCATGTTCCAACAGCATCCCGGAGCCGGCTTTTGTCTTCCAAGCCGCTTAAATCATAACTTGTGCTTTCAGTCATGACCTTGTCACTGTAAACATAATCTTTTCTCTCACCTGCGACATAAGCGCCATCTTTTTCGGAAAAAAGCGATAATGTATACTGCATCTTTTCTTTGTCTTTCTCGCCTTCATATACAGTTTTGCTTTCCAAGTACCGCTGGTTGTTTTCCTCTCTGAGCCATTGGCTTTCATCCAGACCTGTGATGTTGTAGGACCGCACCTCGTTTAAAGTGTCCCCGTCACTCGGACCGTAGTTGTAAATGTTTATCTTCGTAGGAGCGTTTTTATTGTTCTCATCCAGAAAAAATCCGTCTTCGATGTACGTTACGACTTCTTTCTCTGAAGAACCCTTGTAATAAGTTTTGCGTGTTATCCTGTCATCGGAAAGGCTATTCTTCCAATCGGAACCCTGGAAATCAATTTCTAGTCCGGTAATGTTGTATGTGAGAGCGCTGCGCAGTGAATCGCCTTCATAGGAATAGATCATCGCTTCACCCGGTTTCCCGTCCGCGCCGCAACCCGACAGCACAAAATCTATTTTTTCATGCGCTTTGGATCCGAAGTAAAACGTTTCCCGTATAATTTTGTCAGAGGTCAAGCCACCCGTATCCTGAAGCCGCGATGAAGATCCCCAAAAATAATCACCGTCTTTAGTTCGTGTTTTCTTGGTATTGGCGGCCCATCCGGAGGCATTCAAACTCGGATCGGTTATGTCGTACGATATCATCTCCGCAAGCGGATGACTGGCGCTGTTGCCCTCATACACATACTGGTTCAATTGTCGCGGATTGCCACCAGCGGCAAAATCCTCGACGGTATAGTATATGTTGGAGGTACCCGATGACCCACTTTTCCTTTGCAAAGGAGAGTCTTCTATGTAATCGCGTTGCGATTTCCCGCCATTGCCCCTCAAAATATCCATTAGCTGCAGCTCGTCCTGTTCATGCTGAACAGTATTTTCGGCGCGCATCATCTGTCTTTTCAAGAAATTTGAACCATACGCGGCCACTTGTTCTTTGTCTTTGGCGCCCAGCATACGGTCTCCAAAGCTCTGTTCCTTTCTGCCCATTGAGGAGACGTCATAGCTAGTGGCTTCGTCCTTACCCGTTGAGGCGGCGCCGGATTGACTAGCCATACCGCTTGCCATACCGGATAAAAGCTGAGAAGGTCGGAAAGAAAGGTCGATAGAAAACGCGATCTGCTCAAACAAAAAGATCAAACTCAGAGAGAACGTGAAGATTTTGAAGAGGATTCTTTTCCGGTAATGTTCTTGAAAGTTTGTATAAAGCGTTAAGTCCTTTATGGTGCCACCAGAAATGTTACCATTCTGCGGATCGTTTAGGGCTGACTCGTGATTTTTATTGAAAATGATCATATATCGTATGAACGCAAATCTTTTTAAAGCAAATAAATTTTCTTTTTAAAAAAATTTAGTGTCACCACACAAACAACTTTTTACTCGCTCTCATTGTATATATAGTATATCATATTCGGACGGTGCGACAAGCACCAATATTTAACTATTTTATACTTTAACCATAAATTGAAAAATAAACGTTGACTTCGTAAAAATACCATCGTTCTCCCAGTGTTTTCATCCGCAACGACGAAAAAAACAGTAAAAATTTTTTTGTTTTTTATCAAACATATGTTTATTTTTTTATAACGAAGGTCGCGATACTAACGATCAGATATTTTCGAATTTAACGACTTATTACTCTTGTTATTTTACTAAAAAATGCGGGATATGTCCATGCGGATTTTAGAAATATATGAGGCAACACACCATATCGGCAACAGACTCCGGTGGAGACTTTCAGGACATATTCTGCGCGCAACTAGCTATAACGACTGCGCTAGAACATGCCTAAAAGCCTCATCAACAATATTCCCAGACCTGTTAAATACACATTCTTAGTAAATGCGTTGTGGGCAATAAAAAAAGTTACTTATTTTCCGGCATTTCGTGTTTTTTCAAGATCTCTGAGCTGTTTTAGCTGCTTCAGTTGCTGCTGAGTTCTTTGTAAATTTTTGTATGACAGCTGAGAATTGACGTTCCTGAACAACATGAACAAAGTGTCACGATCCAACTGCTCGAGCTTTGTTCCCTTGTAAATGAGCTGTGCACCTTTATCTGTTTTCTCAAGTACCATACCTTCGATCGACCCTAATATGTCCGTGTGATATGACAATACATTATTCAATCTTTCGATCATTATTTCATTTGTAACTTCCTTAGGCACCTCAACTTTGGCATTTTGTGCATTTGCCGCGGGCTGAGATTTAACAGCTTGTGGCGCTGGTGCAACAACCGCCGGCTGAACAGCTTTGGCAGATTGTGTAGCCGGCTTTGACTTTGTGGCTTGTTGCGCCGAAACAGCAGGAACAGGTGCTTTTTCTGTTTTCTTCACATCTTTTTTTCCAAACACAAAACCCATGTTTGTAAAAGCTAATAAAGTCAGGATAGTTAAAATGGTAATGATTTTCCTCATAACACACTCCTTTTTTTTGAATAGTGAACTCCCAATATTCCAATTATAAAAAAACAAAAGGTACTTAAATTTGCAATAGTAAATACACTAAAAAGTCTAGTACTGTCAACCCTCAAGAATTCTATAAAAAATCTTACAAAACCAAAAAATGTCAGCGACGCGAAGAACACTACGCCGGGTTTTTGGCCCTTCTTGTATAAATAACGCATCGTAAAAAAATTGATCAGATCCGCAATACAAAGATACAGCTGCACAGGATGCACAGGGCTTGTTCCAGCATTTGGAAAAATACATCCCCACGGCAATTGGGTAGCTTTACCATAACAACAACCGTATAAAAAACACCCAATACGCGTAAATGCCTGCATTAAAAAAACATAAGGTACGATGTGATCAGCAAGTTTCAAAAAACTTATACGTCTTATACGCAATTTCGCAAATAAAAAAACTGCTGCTATGATACCCGACAAACCACCCATGAATGCATTACCGGATATTTTAATCTCTTCTGGAAATGTGTTACCACTGATGACACTGCTTTTTATCCCAGGATAAACAATTATTTCCGTAGTGTGGATAAAATCTTTGTGGTGCAATACCATTGACAATAGTTTTGAAAATAATGTCCCAAAATATACCATCAAGAGTACTAAAAATAAATACCCACTAAAGCTTACAGGAAAATCCTTGGGCCTGCGCAATGTAGACGAAACAGCAGCCACCACGGCACCTACCAAAAGCAAAAGGTACCATGAATTTATCTCATACCCCGTACCCGCGAAAAATGTCGGATGCATCAAGTCTCCCTCAGAACCCTCAATGTGCGACTCTAATGTACCACACATTAAAACATCAGGCAAGAAAGGCCATTCCCGCTATTTGCGAAAATAATATTCCTCTTTCTTGGGGTCGTAATCGATTTTTACCGCCATGCCCGGTTCTATCTCGTTTTTCAAAAGTTTCAGCGCGATGACGTCGTATATCTTTTTCTGTATCACCCTTTTGAGGGGTCTAGCCCCAAAAGCCGGATCGAAACCTTCTTTTGCCAGTTCTTGTTTAACTTTGTCGGTCACCGAGATCTTTATGTCTTTTTCTTTTAGACGCGATTCGAATTCCTCAAGTTGCAACTCAACGACTTTCTCGATATCCTTTTCAGAAAGTTTGTTGAATATAACGATTTCGTCAAGGCGGTTAAGAAATTCCGGCTTGAATTTTTCTTTAAGGAGTGCGTTAATTTCACTTTTTATCATGACCGGGTCATACATGTTCTGTACAACATGGCTTCCCACATTTGACGTCATAATGATTATCGTGTTCCTGAAATTTACTACTCTACCCTGTCCGTCGGTGAGACGTCCATCATCCAGCACCTGCAAAAGGACATTAAAAACATCGCTATGCGCTTTCTCAATCTCGTCAAAAAGTATCACCGAATAAGGCCGGCGCCTTACCGCCTCGGTAAGCTGGCCGCCCTCCTCATATCCTACATACCCCGGAGGAGCGCCTATCATACGGCTTACAGAGTGTTTTTCCATGTATTCCGACATATCAATGCGCACCATGGCTTTTTCGTCGTCAAATAGAAATGCGGCAAGTTTTTTTGCCAGATACGTTTTCCCCACGCCGGTGGGACCGATAAAAATAAACGACCCTATCGGACGTTTTGGATCCGAAAGGCCGCTTCGCGCGCGTCGGACGGCGCTCGAAATAAGTTCAATAGCTTCGTCCTGCCCGACAATGCTCTTTTTCAGCATCTCATCCATCTCCACAAGTTTTTTCATTTCACCTTGCATGAGCTTTGAGACCGGAATACCCGTCCAAGCGGAAACACCTTCCGCGATATTTTTTTCGGTCACTTCCTCCTCAAGCATCTGTTTCTCTTTTTGCAGCACCAGAAGTTTTGAATTCTCATCTTTCATTTTATTCTCGAGCTTGATTATGCTCCCGTATCTTATCTCGGCTACCTTGTCAAGGTTCCCTTCGCGTTCCGCGCGGGCCTCCTCGTTTTTAAGCCTGTCGATGTCCTTTTTGATCTTGCCTATTTCCTCGATTATGCCCTTTTCATTCTGCCACTTAGCCTTCATGGGATCGATCTCGCCCTTCAGTTTTTTAATTTCTTCTTCCATCTCTTTAAGACGTTTTTTACTGGAAGCATCGGTCTCTTTTCTAAGTGCCTGCCTCTCTACCTCAAGCTGTTTAAGGCGGCGGTTGAGTTCATCTATTTCGGCCGGGAGGCTGTCTATTTCGACACGAAGTTTCGCGGCTGCCTCATCGACAAGGTCGATGGCTTTATCCGGCAGGAACCTATCGGTTATGTACCTATTGGAAAGCACTGCCGCAGCCACAAGAGCGCCGTCGGCTATGCGCACGCCATGATAAGCCTCGTATCTTTCCTTCAGCCCCCTCAGAATAGATATAGTATCCTCTACGCTGGGCTCGGCGGCAAAAACCGATTGAAACCTTCTTTCGAGCGCTTTGTCCTTTTCTATGTATTTCCTGTACTCATCAAGCGTGGTCGCGCCAATGCACCTCAGTTCGCCGCGTGCGAGCGCGGGTTTTAGCATATTGGAAGCGTCCATGCTACCTTCGGCCTGGCCGGCGCCAACAAGCGTGTGTAGTTCATCTATGAAAAGAATAATGCTGCCATCGGACTTTTCGATCTCTTTCAAGACCGCCTTCAACCGTTCCTCGAACTCTCCCCTGAATTTCGCTCCGGCCACCAACGCGCCCAGGTCAAGAGATACTATTTTTTTATCTTTCAGTGATGACGGAACATCGTGGTTCACCAAACGCTGGGCCAAGCCTTCCACTATTGCGGTCTTTCCGGTCCCTGCTTCACCGATCAGTACCGGATTATTTTTTGTTCTGCGCGAAAGGACTTGTATTATTCGCCTTATTTCGCCGTCCCTCCCGATAACAGGATCCAGTTTCCCTTGCCTGGCAAGATCGGTTATATCGCGTGTGTACTTTTCTAACGCCTTGTCATTTTCCATGTTTTGGTCATTAGGCATATGACTTACTCCAGGGGATCTTTGCTTAAAGTTCGCAAAAATTTTCTGAACGCTTTTTCATTTCTATACAAGACCGACATTACACCGTGCAGTTTTCTGGCTTCCTCTGCCGTCCTGTGCGGATAACCAAAAACAGTCTCGCCATCCTTGATATTTCCAGTGACCCCGGTCTTTCCGCCCACTTTGACGTTCTTTCCTATTTTCACATGGTCCGCGATGCCTACGCTGCCGCCGATCATGGTGTTATCACCCACTTCCGACGTTCCCCCTATACCGGTCAGCGCGGCGATAAAAACGTTATTCCCTATTTGTACATTGTGCGCAATCTGCACGATATTGTCTATTTTTGTCCCGCTCTTAATTACAGTATCCATGAACGTACCGCGGTCAATACATGAGTTGGCGCCGATTTCCACATTGTCTCCGATCATAACGCCTCCAAGCTGCGGCACTTTGTATATTTTTCCGTCCTTCACTATATACCCGAACCCGTCTGCCCCTATAACCACACCGCTATGCATGATAACGTTGTTCCCTAGCGTCGTTTCCGGATAAATAACAACATTATCAAAGAGTTTAACGCCATTTCCTATCTTGGTCCGTTCGCCGATCGAACATCTGTTACCTATAACGGAACCGTCACCGATCTCGACCGCGGCATTTATCGTCGTATAGGCGCCTACTGAAACATTTTTGCCGATCTTGACACCTCCGCCGATTATCGCGGTGGGATGGACATACCCCTCTCTCTGCACCTTCATGGAGATCATCGCGTTATACAGAATAACTAGCGCCTCTTTCATGTCTTTGACCTTAATAATTGTTTTAGGATAACCGGGGATCTCCACTGTACTTATCACACAACTCGCTTTACATGTCGCGGCAGTGGCAAATCCGGCTTCGTCCATACCAAATGTTATGTCACCTTCTTCCGCATAGCGGGGTGAGGACATTCCTTTTACGACTAAGTCACCGTTACCGATTACCGTCCCCTTTATGATCGGCGCTACCTGATTTATCGTGAACATATGTCTCCTTTAAGTTAAAATGTCCTCTGCCGCTCTTATAACATCCTGAACAGTTATCAACTCCAAACACGCAAAACCCTTCACGCAATTATGCGCGAGACACTTCTGGCATCCCGCGTCCTTATGCAATACTATATCGCGCGCGCCAAGCGGCCCCCACCGTTTAGGCGAAAGACCCGGGTCTTTTCTGCCAAAGATGGATATGACCGGCGTACCGACAGCGACCGCAACATGCACCGGCCCGGAATCGTTTGAAATAAAAAGTTTGGCGCGTTTCAAGAGCTCCGCCAGCTCTCCGACCCTCAGCATATCAGAAAAATCATATATTTTCTTGGCCGTTTTTTCCACAATTTTTTTATTTAAAGGTACCGTCCCCGCATCGCCAACCAATATAACGTCAAATCCGAGTTTTGAAGTTATGTATTCCGCAGTTTCCGCGAACCTTTCGGCGGGCCACCTCTTTGAAGAACAACTGGCTCCGACATGGATAGCGACAAAGTCTCTTGAGACCTTATTCTCTTTAAGAAGCGTATCAACCAATTTTCTTTCAACGTCTTCGGTGCGCATATAAGGACGATATGCGGCGCCGGATATTTCAAACCCGGCCCTCTTCAGCATATCCATGTTATACTCAGCTTCGTGCATTAAACCTTTTTGTTTTACATGTGGTATTTTAAGAGTTAAAAGTTCTTTCAATTTTCTGTCGTAACCCACCCTTTTCTTTATGCCTGCGGCGAACATAATGATGTGCGCTCTCGTTTCCGGGTGCAATGCGAGAGCTATATCAAATTTTTTATTTTTGAGCGATAACGCGAATTTTAGCGTGGCAAAAAGGCCCTTATGCTCATTTTCTTTGTCATAGATAATTACTTCATTAAGATCTGGGTTACTTTTAACGACATCCACGGTATACGGTCTTACCACCATGGCGATATAAGAATCGGGGTAATTTGTTCTGAGCGCCCTTATCACCGGCGTCGCGAGAACTACATCACCTAATCTATCTGTCCGCAAAAGTAAAATTCTCATATACCACCAAGCAGTGCCAAAGAGGCGGAAAACACTTCCGCGACCGTCACGTCGTTAATACAACCTTCATCCTTACCTTTTATTTTGCATAGCGCCTTTCCGCACGGTCTGCATAAAACGGCAGGTTTTATCACTTTATGCCTACCCGATACCGGGCCGTATTTCCTCTCGTCGGTAGGGCCAAATACCGCTACCGTAGGAGCGTTGACGACGCTAGCCATATGAAGTGGCGCGCTGTCATTTGTAACTACGAGATCCGCCTTGCTCATGAGTGCCATGAGTTCGCCGACCGAGGTTTTGCCGCACATGTCCACGAGATCTGTTTTTGCGAATGACAGTATTTCATCGACGATCAAGCGGTCTTCCGCGGCGCCGACCACAATTATCGCCGCGTTAATTTTTTCTTTTAATTTTTTGGCAAGTTCCGCGAATTTAGCCGCGCTCCATCTCTTCAAGTGGCTCTTAGCGCCGGGATTCAGTATAATCATCTTACGGCCTTTCACGTTCTGCAATATGTTTTCGGCTAATATCTCGTCGTTTTCATCGACCAGGCAGAAAAATTCAGGATCCGACGCGTCAATGCCGCATAATGCTAATTTTGATAAATGCTCATTTACCTTATGTTCACCACCGACGACACGGCCATTCAAAACTTTGCCCACCTTAGTTCGCCTGAAATAGGAACACGCCAGGTTCAAAAGATATCGAAATCTCCGGCGACCCGTGAAAGCCGGCAAGAGCGGGTTCTTCAGGTCAACGACTATATCATATGCCTTTTGGCGAAGTTCCGCCAGCTGTTCAATTCTTTGAAGAACTTTTTTTCTCGTACTTACCGTTATCTCCCGAACCGCATGGTGCTTTTTGAGCATCTCCGCACCGGCCTGACCGCATATAACATCTATCCCGGCGGACGGGTATTTCCGGGAAAGCGCCTCCAACACAGGCGTTGAGAGGATAATATCACCCAGATTGCTCAGGGTGACGAACAGTATGGACTTTATTTTCTCGCCATTATTTATAAGTTTGGCCGTCATATGCCTTTTGAAAACTTTCAAAAACTTCGCTTACAGTGATGTTCTGCATGCAAATATACCCTTTCCGACACTCATCCAAATAGCATGGAACCTCGCAGGAAATATCATGGTGAATAATTACAGACTCGCCTTTTCCGCAAGGGCCGGTTATCGCCGGCGATGTCGGACCAAAGAGACATAAAGTTTTCGTACCCACGGCCGATGCCAGGTGCATCGGACCGGAATCAGCGGAAACCACAAGACCGCATAACTTGAATATAGCCCCTAAAACCTTCAACCCGGTTTTTCCGGCCATAGAAACGCATCGGTTCGAGTTAACCTTAGCCGCTATGCCAGACGCTACCGCTTCGTCCTTGTTAGCCCCGGTGAGAATAAGGCTGACATTTTTATACTCTTTCAACACCATAACGGCAAGGTCGGCGAAATTCTCGTCGGGCCACCTTTTGGGTCCCCAATTGCCGCCGGGGTTGAACGCCACAACAGGTTTTTTTATATCTATTCCAGCATCGGTAAGAAATTTTTTGGCCCTTTCAAGATCATCCGCCGACACGGGAAATTCATATTTTCTGCCCATAAGAGGTATCTTCATTCCCTCGGCTAGAGCTAGTAATTGATCGACTCTGTGCAAGGAACCGGGCGGCGGGGTTATTTCCAAAGTAAGCGGTGCGACCTTTCCCCCAAAGCCTATTCTTTTCTTTATCCCAATTTTTGACGCCATCTCCGCCTTGCTTCGCGACGGTTTCAAGAGAACACAGGAGTCGAACTTCTCTTTTTTAGCCAAGTTCATGAACTTCAATTTCTCAAATATCGAAAAAGGTCCGCGATCATCGGAAAGCGGCATTATTTTGTCAACCCATGGCGTATTCCTAAGGATATCCGCATATCTCGGCACTACCGCACACGCGATAAAAACATCCGGCTCGGAATATTTGAGCGCCTTCAGAAGCGGCACGGAGAAGAGTATGTCGCCCAGCCAGTTTAGCTCGAATACTAGTATCTTCTTTGACATGTCACTTCACCACTTCGTTATAAACTTCCAATGTTTTACTAACACTGTCTTCAATTCGAAATTTTTCAAGCGCTTTTCGACGCGCGTTGCCTCCGAGCTTTTTCCGCAGCTCCGGATCATTAATAAGCGTTATCAATGCGTCGGCTAGCTTGTCGGAATTCGCGCTTTCCACGAGAATACCGTCAACCCCGTCGACAATCAACTCTTTTATCCCGCCGACATCGCTGGCAACAGAAGCGCAACCCGCGGCCATCGCTTCCATAAGGGAAAGACCCAATCCTTCCTGCAATGACGGAAGCGCGAATATGTCTATCGCGCTCAATACTTTTTCAAGCGCTGTTTCCCGGCCAAGCCTAATCACGACCTTATCCTCGATACCGAGTTCGCGTATAAGATCGACTGCCTTTTGTTTTTCCGCGTTATCGTCACCGAGGAACAAAAGCTTAGCGTTATGTCCGGCGGCAATGACTTTTTTAAAAGCCCTTATCAGGTATTCATGCCCTTTCACCGATGAAAACCGTCCGACGGTACCGATCGGGATCTCGTTCCCGGCGATACCAAGCTCCTTAAGAAATTCCGGGCATTTGCCGGCTGTTTTGAACCTGTCAACCTCGATACCGTTATATATTTGCCGCACCTTTTCGGCCGGAACCTTAAAATCATGCATGAGGTGTTCCTCAACTCCACGGCTTATCGCGATAACCCTGTCTCCCCATGCCGGGACAAGCTTTCGTCCGAAATTATTGTAATTAAAAAAACCATGACAAGTAGTAACATAAGGAACCCCCGAAAAATATTTTGTGAGAGCGGCCAATACTTGGGCAACTCGTGTCTGAGCGTGCACTACTTCTATGTTATTGTTCCTTACCAGATTAGAAAGAAGCGGGAACGCTGCCAGGACCTTGGGGCCGATCTCGCATTTTGTATCGATATTCAGTTTTTCATGCCGGATACCTTCAGTCGAGAGCGTTTCCACGAGAGAACCGCCGCTTGAAACGACTAAGGGGGTGACCCCGAGTTTTTTTAGATATTTGGCGAGATTCACGGTGTACATACCTACGCCGCCGATATTTAAATGTGTTGTAAGTATTAAAACGTTCATTTCATCAGCCTTGTGACCGCGCCAAATACTTCACGCGGCCTTATCTGCGCCATGCACTTATATCCGACAGTGCATGTACCTTTGTAACAGGGAGAACACTTTATTTTTCTTCTAATAATCTCCGAATTTCTGAAGAACGGCGCGTGTCTTTTCGGGTCGGTCGGCCCGAAAAGCGCGACAAACGGCGTTTTGACGGCGGCCGCCACATGCATAGACGCCGAATCCCCAGTGACGACAAGTGAGCATTTTTTTACAAGGCTTATGAACCTGCCGATATCGGTCAAGCCCACGGCATTCACGGGTTTCGTCTTTAATTTGCTTGTGATATCTTCCGCTACTTTTGACTGTTCCGCACTGCCCAAAAGCACCACACGGATACTTTTTTCTTCCCCCAGCATCGCGGCAAGTTCCTGAAATGAGGCAGACGGCCAATTTTTACTTTTCCACTTCTCGCTGGCGGACATACTGAAGCCCACTATTTTCTGGTCTTTCTGTATCCAGTTATCCAGCAGAAATTTTTCCACCCACTCATCGTTCTCAGTTCTTGTCCAAAGTTCCAATTCTTTGTCTATCCGGCCTATCCCTATATTCTTCAGCACCAGCAATTGATGTTCGACCGGGTCCATGGGTTTTTCAGGCAGATGCGCTTTTCGGTTCAGAAGAAAACTCCATTTCCGGGAAGAAAATCCTGCGCGCACTGGTATCGCTCCCAGATACGCCAACACATGACTTTTACGGTTATTCTGTAGATCCAGAGATATATCAAAGTCCTGAGCCCGGACCTCTTTGGCAAGTTTTAACAAGTTCATGCCTTTGTGTTCACCGTTAAGATCAACCGGAATGGTCCCGTTTATGCAGGGCACATTCTCAAGAACATCTTTAAAACGCTTATCCACCATGACCTTGATCACACCTTCCGGGAATTTCTTTCTTATCGCCCGAAGCGAAGGGATCGACAAAATAATGTCACCTAGAGAACTCAGTTTAAAAACAAGTATCTTCTTGTAGTTCAGGATCTTCTCATACAGTTCAAGCTTCTTTTTCATAAGTTCTTCAAGCGCAAAATTCTCTTCGACATACTTGCGTGCGTTCAGCGCTACATTGTCCCTGAAGCCAATATCCTCGAGGAATTCCAAGATCTTTTCCGCCATTTCTTTTGGATTTGCCGGTTCGCAAAGAAGGCCGCTCCGGCCATCCTGTATATTTTCCACGGCACCGCCCACTTTTGTAGCCACCACCGGGACACCGCGCGATTGTGCTTCGATTATGGAACGCCCAAACGCCTCCTGGGCCCTGTTCGCCGAGACAAAAACGTCAAACGTGGCCAAGACATCCGAGACGTCCTGATCGGCGCCAATAAATTTCACGTAACGATCGAGCGCCAAATGTCTCACTTTTTGGGTAACTTCTTTCACATAATTCTTGTCCGCGTTTTTAATATCGCCCATAAGGACAACTTCGATCTGGGGATATTTTCTAAGCACATAGGATACCGCTTTTAAAAAATCCAAATGGCCTTTTAAAGGGGTAAATCTGGCTATCATGCCGATACGCGGTATCTTGTTATTTTTCGAGGACGGCAGGATGAAAGAGAAAGAATCGAGATCGACACCGCGCGGGATGATCACCATTTTGTCTTTGGGAACACCAAAGTTCTCATACTTATGTTTCAGCATCACCTCGCTGGCGACAATAACGATCTTTCCCCAGCCCATGACTTTACTCATAAGGTGTTTCCTGTATTGCCCGTGTGCTGTAGTTATAAATGTCACCTTTTCTTTTTTGCACGCGAAATACCCGATCAGCGCCGGTACTCTGCTCCTCGCGTGGACGATGTCTACCGATTCCCTCCTGATAATGTCCCGCAATTTAAAATAAGAATACAGCATCGTAAAAACATTTTTTTTGTCGACCGGAAGTCTATAATGCCTTATACCGGTAGCAGCCAGTGTTTTTTCGTGCGATCCGCCGCCCGAGACAACTATCGGGACATGCCCGTTAAGTTTCAGATAACGCGAAACTTCCAGCGTACTTTTTTCTACGCCGCCGATATTCAAGTTTGGTAATAGTTGGAGGATCTTCATAGTTCAGGGTTCAGAGTTCATCTCCCTTAGAACAACTTATAAACTTTTTCATATATCTTCTTGTTATCCTCAGGAACCACCGTGGCATAGTTGCCGGCATCGGCTCTTTTCACGGCCTCGCTGAGCGAGCCAGCCGATGAAATCACCAGCAGTCCTTTTGCCGCCAGGTTGCTAAGGAACATGTCGTATTTTGTTTCTCTTCCGTTTATGTTTTTTCGGGCCAATTTAAAAGCGATGACTTTGTTACCCGATGAAACAGACTCGGAAACCATAGAAATACTGTCGCCCGTGACGATCAAAATATCGCTCTCCGACATTATTCTGGGTACCGTGTCAGCAGAGATGTCCTCTCTCCCGCAAACGAACAATTTACATGACGGAAGAACGGACAATTCTTTTTTTATCATAAAATCCACAACAGGCGGGGTCCTCCGCGATGTCGTTAAGAGAAATCTATACGCGCCTTCGGCACATATTTTTTTGACATTCTCTATTAGCTCAGCTGCCATTTCCTCGGTAAAAGAAAAATGCGTATTATCACCGCCCAAAAGAATGCCCAAAGTCTTGCCGTCACCCGGGTCATTTTTCATATCTTCGAGTTTATCGGGGGAGATAAGATTCGGTGCCAGATCGGTCACGACAACGTTGTCCGGCATTCTCCCTGTGCCGAGACGGTGCTTACCACGGGATATGTCGTGCCGCGGGATCACGACCAAGTCGAACTTTTTTCTGATAAAACCGCCGGGATCAAGCACCGCGACGTTTCTTGAATTATTCTCTTTTTTGAGTATCAAACTGACACCCGTGAGTGACGAACCCGTTCCGATTATAATATCGGCGTACTTGTCGGCAAGTTCGGAATAGCTTTCCGGAGTCACACATGCCTTGAGAAATTTGAGATGAAGACCGAAAACCGTAGGCACAAAACCACCGACCGCATTGATCAGGAGCTTTGTGGTCCTACTTCTAAAGTCAACCTCCGCTACCTCACTTTGCGTTTTGAGAGAGGCAAAACCTTTGTCAACCCTATATTTCTTTATAACCTCCAGAATGGCAAGCGATTGATTGAAATGCCCTTTTTTACCGTCGTTAAGGACCAGCATCTTTTTCTGGTCAGTCATTTTCCATTTTTTGTGCATCCAAAACCAGTGCGCCGGGCTCATCCTGATGTGTTTTTCAAGTAAGGCATTGTATCTCTTCATGAAAGGTATGATGTCATCATCCTTCTTTATCACCATTGGCTCTTCCAAATACAAGTCCTGGTAGGGGCCTTTCCTGCGGTGCATAAAAGCCGGCAATATTACGGCGCCGCTGGCTTGGGCAAAACGGTACGGCCCGACGGCGGTCGATGCGGTACGGCCAAAAAGCTCCAGAAGCACTCCGGAAGATCCGGCATTCTGATCGCCGAGAATGCCAAGGGACTTTCCCGCCTTCAACAGACGGAAGATGTTCTTTATATCTACACCTTTACGTATGACCATGTTACCTTTGGACTCCCTGAGGAGATTAAAGAGTTCATTCAACCTTTTCATTTTTTGGTCACGGGCCAGAAGGTACAGCGGGAAACCATGAAAAACGCTTGCTACAGTCGACAGTTCCCAATTCCCGAAATGCGCGGAAAGAAGTATCATCCCCTGAGGATTCGCCGCGGCCTCTTTTAGCCTTTCTAAGTTATGTACCTTTATGTATTTATCCACGTACTTTTTGTCAACTTTAGTCATGGAAAGAAGTTCCGTGAAAGTCTCGGAAACGCTGACATAAACTCCGCGCGCGATCCGTCTTATGTCATCGGGATATTTTTCACCGCAAAAAGCCGCCTTCAGGTTAGAGTAAGTGATCCTCACTCTCTTACCGCTGACTAGGTACACGAACCTCCCCACATTCCTGCCGAGCCACAGATTGAAACTCATCGGCATTACATGAAGAAATAAATTCATGCCCCTAACAAAATATGACGCTATCAAGTCTAGCAAAAAGACTCTCCTTCCCTTCGGTGACAGCGAACTTGACCATGAGCACTAGAATTTTATTTTCTATTTTCAAACAATCAAGCTTTCTAAATTTCACAAAATCCTTGTGCGTCATTATTATTTTCTCGATCCCCTGCTTTTCGCATACCTCTCCTATCGCGTCAACGTCGCACTGCGCATAAGCATAGTGATCGTCAAAGAAAAATGTTTTTTTTATGTCGCACCCCAATCCATAAACCATCTCTTCAAAATATATCGGATCGGCTATTCCGGCGACCAGACACACTTTTTTTCCCCGCACACTTTCCAGCGGATAAAAAGTATTAGAGGCATCTGTGAAAAACACCGGTTTATGCACGCCGGATACTGCAGTTGATCCGGCTGGCATTTCTCCGCGGCAAGCCGTGCAAACGGAAGACGTTGCCTCACCGGAGCACTTCTTTCTGTCAATTTTTGTAAAAATACAAATATCGGCCCTTTTTAAAGCATCGGTGCTTTCACGCAACACTCCCCGCGGGAAAATATGCCCGTTACCGAAAGGCTTATTCTTGTCTAAAAGAACGATATCAAGGTCCCGTTTTATGCGCCTGTGCTGAAAACCGTCATCAAGTATCAGCAATTTACACCCGTCATTAACTGCGGCGCGCGCGTTGTCGAGCCTGTTCTTGCCGGCATAAACCGCCGTATCGGGAAGAGTTTCTTTCATAAGGACCGTTTCATCCCCGCCATAACCACGCGTTAGGATGCCCGCTTTAACGCCTTTGCCAGAGAAATAATCGGCCAGATATATCACAAAAGGGGTTTTCCCGGTACCCCCCAGTGTTATATTGCCAACACTTACGACGGGCACGTCCATTTTGTACGATCGTTTTATGCCTGTCTTGTACATCCAGGATGCGAGGCCCACAGCCGCACAGTAAAAAAACGAAAGGATCGTTAAGAATAATCCAAACACCACCGCATCGGCCGAGCGCCGCTCATCTTTCATTATCGATAAAAAATATGCACTGATAGACATTAATTGGCCCTCATAAATAACTGATTCCAACGTTCCGCAGGCATTCCACTGTTTTATCCAGCGCTCCCCTATTCTTTTGTACCGCTAGAAAAGCATTTTCCCCCATACGCGACCTTTCTTTAATGTCGCCAAGCAGTCTGTCGAGCACGATGAATAACTCATCTTTGTCTTTCACACGTACGGCTCCGCCGTCCTTCACAAAAGCTTCGCTTACTTCCCGAAAGTTGAACATGTGCGGTCCGAAAACTACCGGCTTTTTACAAAGGGCCGGTTCTATCGGGTTCTGTCCGCCCTTTTTCATAAGGCTGCCTCCGATAAAAACGACTGTAGCCAGCGGATACAGGTCTTTCAGGTACCCAATCGCATCTACAAGCAAACAATCAAAGGGCCCTGCGGCACCGGCCTTATTTTGCAGAACATCCGTAAGTAATGCAAATGTAAGAGACTTTTCTCTCAGATATTTTCCTATAGATAAGCTCCTGGCATTATGCCGCGGCGCGAGTATGAGTTTAAGAGCCGGATATTTAACCTTCAATTTTAAATACGCCTCGACCACATAAGTTTCTTCGGGATAATGCGTGCTTCCCGCTACGATCACTTCATCATTGACACCGAATAAAAGTGATCTTTTGTCGTATTTTTGACATTTGCCGGCGCCTAAGGCGACATCGAATTTGATATTGCCGGTTATGCATATCTTTTCTTTCCGCGCACCAAGTGATTCTATCCTTTCGGCGTCTTTTTGGGACTGCATACAGAACATATCCACATTCTTGAGCACACCCGATATCAGGGGTTTTATGAAATTGTATCTGCCAAACGACCTATCAGAGATCCTTCCGTTTATTACACAGGAAACGGCGCCATACTTCTTCAAGGCATAAAGTATGTTAGGCCAGATCTCCGTTTCAACCATTATAAAAATGGAAGGACCGATGTTTCTGACTACGGATGAGACCACAAAACTGATATCGACCGGAAAATAGAAGATCCCGTCAACATTTTCGCCGGCACCCTTTTTGGCGGTCTCGTACCCGGTACGCGTGGTCGTCGATATTATCAGCCGTTTCTTTGGAAAAACAGTTTTCAACTTTTCGGCCAGCTTTATAGCTACCATCGCCTCTCCGACGCTTACGCCATGTATCCATATCGGCCGGTCAAGACCGAGCACACAAGAGGGAAGGAACCCGAAGCGTTGGGCGAAATCTTTATGGAACTTTCCCTTGAAGAGCAATATCGGGATGTAAATAATGCTAAATACCAGAAAAAATAAGTCGTATACAAACGTCATCTTAGCTGTCCGGTTATCGTTTATAGGTGATAGGTTATCGTACGGATCAATTCGCTCGATAACCGATAACCGACAACCGATGACCGAGCCAATTCTGTTAATCTTGCTATGTCCCCCCGCTTACGCGCGTGGATGCGCTTTGTCGTATATTTCTTTGATGCGTCTTGTATCCAAATGCGTGTATATCTGTGTTGTCGAGATATTTTTGTGGCCTAAAAGCTCCTGCACACTCCGGAGGTCCGCCCCGTTCTTCAAAAGGTGCGTAGCGAAAGAATGTCTTATGGAATGAGGCGATATTTTCTGGCTGATGCTTGCCAGTTTCACGTACTTATTCACAAGACGCCGCACGCTTCTGTCGCTAAGCCGCGTACCGCCTTTATTCACAAAAATAACAGCGGTTTTGGCCGAACCGACAATGCCCCGCTCTTCCAAATAATCCCTCAGAGCTTTTTGAGCCTGTTTACCTAGCATCGCTATACGTTCTTTTTTCCCTTTCCCGCGCACCTTGATAAGCCCCGAAAAAAGGTCGACGTTCCCGGTGTCCAATCCGACAAGTTCGCTTACCCTTATACCGGTCGAATAGAGCGTCTCAAGTATCGCCCTGTCCCTCAAGGCCCCGGCATCGCCGCGAATGGGCGCGGTAATAAGATCGATGATCTTTGTTTCATCCAGAAAATTCGGCAGTTTTTTATCAAGTTTCGGTGTAAAAATGCTGTCCGCCGGATTCCGCGTAACAATTTTTTCACGGGAAAGAAAGCGAAAAAACGACCTTACGGCGGCTAGTTTCCGCACAATAGTCCGCTTGGCGGAATCTTTTTCTTTTAACCCTGCCAGATACGCGCGTATGTCGACATGCGTGACATCCGGTATGCCCTTATCCTTCAAAAAAAAGAGAAGTTCTTGTATATCCGACATGTAACTTCGCAGTGTATGCTCTGAATAATTTTTCTCGATCTCCAGATACTTTATGAATTTCAGAAGGCTCGCATCCATTCTTATTCGTCCTCAACGGTACTTCCCTCCACCGTTTCTGCCGCCTGTACCGCGTCGGGAGCCTGTCCTTTTGCGGCGGCGAATTTAGCGGCATCGGCTAAAGTTTTCGCCGTGAATCTGCAATTCGGAAATTTACTGCACCCGTAGAATGACCCTTTTCTGGATTTTCTTTCTACCAGTTCGCCGGCGCAATTCTCGGCCGGGCACTTGACACCGCTCGTAATGGACCTCGCGTTCCTGCACTCGGGAAAACCGGAACAGCTGATAAACTTACCGCGCCGGCCCCACTTTTCGATCATAGGCCTGCCGCAAAGTTCACACGTACCCTGTTCTTTGGCCTGCTGTTTCTTCATGTCCTTAAGAGAAACTTTTACACTCTCCACTTTATTGATAAAATGAGCGTAAAATGATCCTACTATGTTGGACCAGTTCGCTTTGCCATCTTCGATGCTATCCAGGTCGCTTTCCATACGCGCGGTAAATTCATAATCGACTATTTCGGGGAACTGTTCGACAAGCAAAGTATTTACCACCTCTCCCAATTCTGTCGGCTGGAAATAGCGCTGCACTCTTTTGATATAGTTGCGATCCACCACGGTCTTAAGCGTCGGAGCGTACGTTGAGGGCCTTCCTATGCCGCGCAGCTCCAGCTCTTTAACGAGCGTCGCGTCCGTGTAACGCGGCGGAGCCTTGGTAAAATGTTGTTCCGGAACAAACTCGATCGGCAAAACTTCTTCTTCAACGGCAAGAGGCGGGATCTCTTTCAATTCTTCGCCCAATAAGTTTTCTCCGCGGTAAACGCACAAAAAACCGTCAAATATAAGCTCCGCGCCGCCGGCCCTAAAAGTATAATCGCCCGCGTCTATCCTTACGGCCAGCACCGAATAAACAGCATTAACCATCTGGCTGGAAACGAACCGTTTCCAGACGAGCGTATAAAGTTTCAATTCGTCCGCTGTCAGATATTTTTCCACATGTCCCGGCTCCCTGAGCGGAAGCGTTGGCCTTATCGCTTCGTGCCCTTCCTGTGCGGATTTTCCCGATTTGTACTGTGCCGGCACGGATGGATAATATTTTTCACCGTATCTACTTACAATATACTCTTTAGCTTCTTTGACCGCGTCTTCCGAAACCCGCACTGAATCGGTGCGCATATAGGTAATAAGACCGACCGTGCCCTCCTCGCCAAGATCAACTCCTTCATAAAGCCCCTGGGCGATTCGCATAGTCTTCGAGGCCGAAAAATTCAATTTATTGAAAGCATCTTGTTGGAGAACAGATGTCGTATACGGCGCGCGCGGATAGCTTTTCTTTTCTTTTCGCAAGACTTCCTTGACCACAAATTTCTGATCGGTAACTTCAGACAAGGCCTTGTCCGCTTCTTCTTTAGTTTTGACATGCACTTTTTCGTGCTTATATTTAACGAGTTTTGCGATAAATTTTTTTTCGGCATAGGCAGGATCGGACTTACGCAAAAGTACGTCAAGGCTCCAATATTCTTCTGGCTTAAAACTCCTTATGGCGTTCTCGCGTTCAACGACCAGCCGCACCGCAACAGACTGAACGCGTCCGGCGCTTAATCCCCGTGCGATGAGTCTCCAAAGAAGGGGGCTGAGCGAATATCCCACGATCCTATCCAGAAGACGCCTCGCCTGCTGGGCATTGACCTTATTCATATCTATGGACCCTTTTTCGTCAAAAGCTTTCTTGATCGCGTTTGCCGTAATTTCGCCGAACCTGACGCGATAAACATCCTCGGCGGCTTTTTTGATCTCATTCTGTATGTGCCAGCAAATAGCCTCTCCCTCTCTATCAGGGTCTGCCGCAAGATACACGGCCTTGGCGGCTTTAGCTTCTTTTTTTATCTCTTTCACATACTTCGCGCGGCCTTTCATAACTCGGTATTCCGGCTTAAAATTATTGTCAAAATCTATACCCATCCTGTCATGGGGAAGATCTACTATGTGCCCCATAGTAGCGATGACCTTATATTCCTTACCGAGAATTTTATTTATGGTCTTGGATTTAGCGGGAGACTCGACAACAACAAGATATTTGCCGCTCTTCTCCGCCGCCTTTTTGCTTTTTACCGGTTTTGATTTTTCAGTCATTTCAGTCCTTTTGTTTTGTAGGTATCAAATCATACCCTCTGCCCTCTGCCCTCTGCCCTCTGCCCTATGCTCTATGCCCTTTGCCCCTGCTCCTTCACCGCAACGTAACTACACCCCGCCACACGCCTGAGTTCTTTGCGGCATTCAAGTTCAATCAATGCTCCGCTTAAGACCTTTATTCCCAGGCCGGTCTTTTCTATTATTTCGTCGACATGGAGAGCAGTTCCACCGCGAAATATGCTTAGTATTTCTTCGCCTGTTTCCGTGCGGCCTCCGGGTTCAGCGATGGCGCCGGATACGGTGACGGACGTTTTTTTCGGCATAAGGTCCATTTCTTCAAGGACATCATCTGCCGTAAGTACCAGTTTGGCGCCCTTTTGGATAAGCGCGTTCGTGCCAAAACTGTTCGGGGAGTCTATCCTTCCCGGCACGGCAAAGACTTCGCGCCCTTCGTTAAGCGCGAAATTGGCCGTTATAAGCGACCCGCTCGCTTTCGCCGCTTCCACCACAACACAACCCCGGCATAACCCCGCGATGATCCTGTTACGCCGCGGAAAAGTACAGACTGAAGGCTCAACCGCGGAATGGAACTCCGTAAGCACGGCGCCGTTATGCACGATGTCTTCGATAAGCGCGCCGGCATTAGCCGGATAAATATGTCCAAACCCGCTGCCCATGATCGCTACAGTCCTTCCGTGAGCCTTGAGTGCACCACGATGCGCGGCTTGATCTATACCCCTGGCAAGCCCGCTGACCACTGTAAACCCGTTTGACGCGAGATCGAACGCCAGTTTCTCGGCCGTCTGCATACCGTAGGATGTGCATATCCGGGAGCCGACAATAGCGATACAATCCATGCCGGTCTCAACAAGGTCCCCTTTGCATTCAAGAATAGTGGGCGGATCGTATATCTCTTTAAGTAGAGCCGGATACCCATCGTCGCAAACGGTCAATAGCCCAATGCCATTCTCGGCGATATATTTTTTCTCCTCGACAAACTCTTTCGAACCCGTGGCATTTTGAAGAGCGGAATGTATTTCATGCGAAAGCCCTGTCGCGAAACGAAAATCCTTATACGTGCATGAGAAAATATGTTCCGGCGAGCCGAATTCTTTTAAAAGCCGCCTCACGGCTACCGGACCGAGACCGTCAACCATCGATAGCGCAAGAAAATCCGACTGTTCTTTTGACAAAACCATCATTTCCCTACTCTGGTAATGTATATCTCAATTATCTTCTCGGCCGCTTCATCCATTTTTATTTTATCGGTATTGATATGAAAGTCCGCCTGGTCGTAGAACGCCTCTCTGCTCTTCAATATCTCTTTGATCCTACCCTTAGGGTCCGGCACATTAAGAAGCGGTCTGTGTTTAAACTTCGCTGTTCTTCCGTAAATTACGTCAGGGCTGGCCCAGAGGCAGACCATAATGCCGTTACGTTTCAGATCGGTTATGTTTTCAGGAGATAGTATCACGCCGCCACCCGTATCTATCACTTGCCCATCCTTCGCGCTAACTTCTTTAACCGCTTTTCGCTCGACGTCTCTAAAATACCTCTCACCTTTTTCTGAAAATATCTCGTTGATGCTTTTCAGCTCCGCGGACTCAATAAATTCATCGGTTGAAACATACAGGAGGGAAAGCTTTTCAGCGATCAATTTCGCAACCGTAGTTTTTCCAGTACCCATGAAGCCGACAAGAACTATGTTCATATAACACTCCCGTACTTGGTACTTGGTACTGCCAAGTACCAAATACCCTTAACCAAATACCATGAACCAAACACCACGAACCGCTATCTACGCCTTAACTCGCGCATGTATCCATCATAATTCCGCCTGATCTCTTTCATGGAATCGCCGCCGAACTTGAACAAAAATTCACGCGCGATCTCAAGCGCCACCATGGATTCGGCCACGACGCCGGCGGCCGGGACAGCCGTCACATCAGACCTCTCCGTCGAAGCCTTAGCTTCTTTTTTATTCCTTATATCAACGGAGACAAGCGGTTTCATGAGCGTCGCTATAGGCTTCATGCACCCCGTGACCGAAATCGGCGAACCATTAGTAACGCCGCCTTCTATCCCACCGGCATTATTCGAATCTCTCACAAAAATGTTTTTCTTTTTATCATAAAATATCTGGTCATGACAATCCGACCCCTTTTTGCCGGCAGATTCAAAACCCGCACCTATGGATACCGCTTTAATAGCCTGTATAGACATAACGGCTCTGGCTAAATTTCCGTCTAGTTTCCTGTCCCACTGAGTGTATGAACCCAACCCCGCCGGAACTCCAAGCGCGACAACCTCAAAGGTCCCGCCCAGCGTATCGCCGCGTCTTGCTGCATCATCTATGACATTCTGCATTCTTTTTGACGCTTTGGGATCCGCTGAACGCACAGGGGAAAGTTCCGCCTGTTTAATAATGGTCTCCAGTGTCCGCGTACCCAGGTCAGCGTGTACATTGCCTATAGAAATGACATGGCTGGCGATCTTTATGCCGAACTCCTTGAGCAAAAGCTTAGAAAAAGCTCCGGCTGCCACTCTCGCTGCTGTTTCGCGCGCGCTGGCGCGTTCAAGAACATCGCGGGCGTCGTCAAACCCATATTTCAGAAGGCCAGCCAGGTCCGCGTGACCGGGACGCGGGCAATAAACATCCGGGAGTTGATTGATCTTGTAGTCCTTGTTCACGATCATCAAGGTCAGGGGACTTGCGATGGTTTTACCGTTTCGCAAACCCGAGAGAACTTCCACTTTATCGTGTTCAATGGACATCCTTTTACCGCGACCGTAGCCGGACATCCGTCGCACAAGTTCAGCATTGATAAAATTTTCATCGAATTTCAGCCCGGCAGGAACACCGTCAATAATTACAACAAGCGCCTTGCCGTGCGATTCACCGGCGGTCAAATATCGTAACATGTTATAGCCCTCCTTGAAGTCAGTCGTTAGTCGTTAGTCGTTGGTCGTTAGTCTGTCATAGCATATAACACTCAATTATCCCCCTCAACTAACGACTAGAGACTAGCGACTAACATGGAAATAGATACGTTGTAATCCTCTCCCCCCACAACATACTTATGAACGCGCCGCCAACGATATACGGCGCATAAGCGATCTCACTCTGTTTTTGTTTAAGCAGGATGTAAACACCCGCGATCGATCCCAATACCGGAGCCAGAAAAAAAGTCAAAAGACCCAATTTCCCCCCGATAAATGCCCCGATCATCGCCATAAGTTTCACATCACCGCCGCCGACCGCTTCTTTTTTGAATATAAACTTGCCAAGAACACCCATGCACAAAATACTCGCGCCGCCGGCCAATACGCCGCATACCGAGTTGACCAGGGAGGCCAAAGAAAAATTCGGGCAGTCCTGCCAAATAAATGCGTTCAATAACAGACCCACAAGTATTCCCGGCAGGCTCAAAACATCAGGGACGATCCTGTGTTTAATGTCTATAAACATTATAACGATAAGTACCGCAGCCAAAATACACTGGACAAAAAACGCGTACCCTAACCCGCTTTTCAAGAAAAGCAGTATACCCGCGCATGGGGTCAAGAGTTCCACCAAGAGATACCTTGGAGAAATAGCCGCGCGACAGTAGCGGCACTTGCCGCCGAGAAAAATGTAACTTAAGACCGGTATATTGTGCCAGGGTTTAATTCGTTTGCCGCAGGCTGGACACGCTGAAGGTGGATTTATGATGGACTTTCCGTCCGGGATCCTGTGTATACAGACATTCAGGAAACTGCCAATAACGGCGCCCATCATGAATATGATCAAGCATTCAAGCAACATAATTATACCCGCTATAACGCGTCCGCAACCGCTTCCCGCATGACGTCCCGCGCTTCGCGCCACGCGCAACCTGTCCATATCTCGAATGCGAGAGCCCCCTGATTCACAAGCATACCCAATCCGTTGACGGCAATAAGTCCCTTTTCTCTAGCGCTTTTGACTACGGATGTCTCCCGTGAATAAACGAGGTCATATACAACAGCTGTTTTGCCAAGCAAAGTCACGTCGAACGGAGCATCATCGCCGGATTTTGTTCCAAGCGGCGTCGCGTTCACCGCCAGGTCGCTTTTAGTCAAATATCTATTGATCGTCCCGGCATCCGCTGAAACACCGATGCCCCTAGCGAAACTCGCGTTCAATTCTTCCGTCACAAACTCCGCATTTTTAGTATCGGGATCGTAAATGACTATTTGCCGAGGCCGGTCGGGACGCGAGGCAATAAAAAAACTTATTGCCCTTCCTGCTCCGCCGGCGCCAAAAACAAAAATGTTTTTACCCTTTGGGTCAAAACCTGTCTCATCCCGAAGCGAATGGTAAAAACCCTGACCGTCGGTATTGTACCCGACAACACCTTTAGAGTTTACGCTCACCGTATTAATGGCTCCAAGTATTTTGGCCGAGTCATGGATAGAACCACCCGTATGCGACTCTATAAGTTCCTTTATTTTGATCTTATAAGGTACCGTTACATTAAAACCCGCTACAGAACCGCTGGAAACAGCATCTCTAAAAAAACCCGTTACTTCCTGTTCTTGTTTGTCGAACACACTATATTCAGCGTCTATGCCGAAATGTCTGAACGCGGCGTTGTGCATTAACGGCGAAAGAGAGTAACTTATGTTCCTGCCTAACAGACCGTACAGTTTACGCACCGGCGCACCTCACTTTACAGCGACACGATTAATGGCGTTCACGTAAGCCAAAACACTTGCCTCAATGATATCCGTACTGGAAGCGCGTGCCACAACAACGTTGCCTTTAAATTCAACCTTAACATAAACTTCGCCGAGCGCGTCTTTGCCTCTTGTAACGGCGTTGACCTTGTAGTCGAGCAGCTTGCCTTTCATACCGGTGATCTTGTCGATAGTTTTAAAACATGCGTCGACCGGACCATCC
>JADFYD010000080.1 GCA_015233235.1 Candidatus Omnitrophota bacterium
GCGAACGGCGAAAAGGCCGCGTACGTAGTCGCGGAAACGGTGAAGAAACATCATACCGAGATAGCCGCGCGGAAATATGCTTATATCGCGCCGAAGGAGCTTTACGCCAGAGGTGACAAAGCCCCGAAAGGTTCTGATAAAAACGGCAGGCTGTACAACGTCAACGATGAAAAAGCGTTTATGGACGAGAGTCTGGGCAAGGATGTGTTCCACATAGAGACTTATGCGGCGACCGCCGGGTCGGCAGAAGTAGCCGCGGCTATTTTAACGCAGGTTAAAAACGCGAAGAGAGAAGGCAGAATACCCGTAATAGCGCTTACATCTGAATTGCGCGAAAAACTGGCATCCGACGGTGTTTTTAGCGAACTGAAAAATTATATAACCGGAGAAGAGACAGGAAAAGGTGTATGGTTGGCTCAGCCTTTCGATAACGGCATATTTAAGCTTGTCGGTGATCATCCGGAAGCGAGGGCATTCATAAGAGAAGCCGAAGGCGCGGCTATGTTGCAGACGCTGTTGACAGCAAAAGGCGTTCAGGAATTCGTAGGCGGCGCCCAGAACACTTCTTCTGACGTGGCCGGTGTTGTTACACAGATGGCCGGGCAATCGCTTGAAAATAAGGAAGCGCTGTATTTGCTACTGCCGTACATTGAGTTAAATGCGATTGACGCGACGGTTAAAACTGATATACAGAAAGTTTTAGCTATAGATAATTTGGGAGATCTTACGCTTGTAGCGAAATACATCATAAGCAAACTTCCTATATGTATGAAAATCGTCGCCACGGGTGTCATGCAGCAGTTGGACAATCGCAGACATGTGCAGTGGAGCGCGTAATGCGTGTAGAAGCGTATTAGTCGTTAGTCGTTGGTCGCTAGTCGTTAGTTTGATGAAGGGCTCGGGAGGTGATCCGGGCCCTTTTTATTTGCAAAGGGCGCGGCTTTATAATAGAATGCGTTCCATGTTCAGGTTGCAGAACATCCTAGACAACATCGCCTACACGCGAGAGCTTGTTAAGACAAGCTCTAATGTGAAGATCGTCACGCTTGTTTCGGGTTCCGACACACACGCTTCTTACTGGCAAAACCGCATAAATAACACCTCGAGATATATCTTTAACGCCGACGGTAAAACGCGTATTCTTTCGCTTTCTGAACGCTTAGGGAACAAGGAAAGAATGGGTAACTTTCTCGGCACGCTTTTCGCTTATTCAAAACTGAAAGAATATGCCGCTAAGACCGGCGTTGATTACAGGTCTTCTGTTATTTTGGAAGGCATGCTTTTCGGGCGAGGTGAAAGGGTGTCGCCATTCAGCCAGATAGAGGGCGGATGTAAACCGGCCATCGCTTCTATGGCTGCGAATTATGATCTTAACGGTGAGAAGCATGCGCTTTCCCAGATAGAGGAAGCGCTGATGTTTTTCGCGCCTATCGCTAAAAGGTTGGAGTCAGGGGGGTTTCGCGGCATACTGAATAAATGGGGAGATGAAACTGAGATCGCTTCGGTAGCGTTAAAGACCGGCATGTCGGAAAGATGTCTCGATGAGTTCGATATGATAAAGTTCACGTCTGTTCAGGAAGTCACCGACAATACCGCCTCATCTAAAGATTGGGTCATTTCGGATAAGGATAATAATTTTGTTACGCAGATACCGCGTGTTTCACGCGCTGAACTTTTAAATAAAATGAAGTCGCATGGTGTTAAATTCATCGGGGAAGACAATGTAAGGGCAAACATCAGTGTAGGGCCTATTGCTATTTCATATGATCTTCTGGATATTATGTGGACGGTTTTCGCGGATGACATCGCAAAAGATGGTGTTTCTTTAGATTTTGATCCGTACCTGTTACTGGCGTTTTCACATGAAAACCCGGATAAGTGGAATGAAGAGGTCAGGAGAGACAGAAAGCTTGCCGCGCTCGCTGGAGCGGAAGGTACGATGCCTGACCTTTTTCGGAAAGTGATCCGAGTAAGAGAACTGTTCAAGTCAAAATTCACCAGACCCATGAACTTTAAAGTAATGAGTCTCGGGGACGATATTTTCTGGAACGATATCGGCCAGCATGACGGGTTACGCGCCAAACACCTGAAATTGGC
This sequence comes from Candidatus Omnitrophota bacterium, assembly GCA_015233235.1. Classification (GTDB taxonomy): domain Bacteria; phylum Omnitrophota; class Gorgyraeia; order Tantalellales; family Tantalellaceae; genus JADFYD01. The sequence goes on from JADFYD010000080.1 coordinate 2,098, forward strand.
CGAGAGTAGCGAGTCAGGCCAGGTCGCGCGGAGCATCGAGAATATCACGGAAAAACTCGCTCCTAACGGGAACATTATAGTCAATTCGGAGATATCCGGCCCGGCCGAGATAAAGAACTCCGTCATAATAAACTCCAGGATCTCCGGCGCGTCGAAAATAACGGGGTCGGTAATAAAAGATTGCGTTTTAAAGGACATATCCGCGGATAGAGCTTTTTGTGTGTTATCACGCCGGACAGGAAAGACTGTCCTTAAAAAACACAGCGGACTTTATAAATCGGCAGGCAGCGTTATCGATCCACTGGTCCTTGAAGAGAAAATGAGGCACGGAACATTGCTTACCGGCGAGGGGGCGGTCGATATGTTCGTCTCCGAGGATACGGATCTTCGGGATAAAGGAAATAATTACGACAGGCCTATTCTGGGTAACAAAATATCGTTTGCCGAAGCGTACACAATGATGCATGGGCTGGACCCGGAATCGATAAATGAAAGGATGAAAAATTTAATGCGTGATCTTGATAAGTTTGACAGTATCATCGGCAAATTTAAACAGCTCTCTTTTGGCACAAGCGGTCTAAGGGATACCGTGGAAAACATGACCGACATGGAATGCTACATAAACGCGAGGGGTTTTATCGCTTTTTTGTTTGCGGCGGGAGAATTCAAAAAAGGTTCTACAGTGGCCGTGGCGGGCGATCTTAGGCCTTCGACGGCAAGGATAAAGAATGCGGTTTCCGCGGCTATTCGGGATATGGGTGGTGCCGTGGATGATCAGGGTTTTGTGCCCAGCCCGGTGCTGGCGTTCTATGCCATGGGCAAGAAAATACCCAGTGTCATGGTAACGGGAAGCCATATTCCGGCCGACAGGAACGGCATCAAGTTCACCAAAGTTTCGGGCGAGGTGTTGAAGTCGGATGAACAGGCGATACTCGCGGCGGTCTTGAGCGAACGCAAGAAGGTGTACGCGGAGTTTGTCGGTGGTGCGTCGCTGTTTGATGAAAACGGGAAGTTCAAAGTTCAGAGTTCAAAGTTCAAAGTTCAAAGTTCGAGTGTTTCCAGCGAAACCTACATACGCCGCTACACGAACGCTTTCACCGGGGCCGTGACGCCCGGCGGCAAGCCGATATTTCTGTACCAGCACTCGGCAGTCGGCAGAGATATCGCGAAAGAAATATTCGAGTCGGTTGGCATTAATGTTTATGCGCCTGATGAAAAAATTGACATCAGTTATGTCGATGAGGAAGGTATCACCCGAAAAGAGACCGTGCCGTTACGTAGCGATGAGTTCGTCCCGGTGGATACGGAAAGTGTTTCCAATAAAACCCTGGCCGTTTTTAAAAGTGTGATGAACCGTGAAAAAATTAATATAGGGGTCACGCTTGACGGTGATTCCGATAGGCCGCTACTAGTGTACCGGGTGTTCGAAAAGGAAAAACCCACCGAAGAATTGGCGTATGTTACGGGCGATATCCTGGGTCTTCTAACCGTTATCGGACTTGAGGAAATGGGCGCCAAAGCTTCTTTTGTGGCCATACCCGTCAGCGCTAATGATGCCGTGGCCAAGGTGCTCGGAGAAAAAGGTATAGAAGTGAAGCTCACAAAGATAGGCTCGCCATATGTGATCGCGGCGATGAACGGGTTTATAGTCGGGGCCTCCGCCAAAGGCGATACTTTGGGCAACGTGTTCGCGTGGGAATCGAATGGGGGTTTTTTGGTGGGGAACGACATTGAGTTCAAAGTTCAGAGTTCAAAGTTCAAAGCAGCGGTGGGGAATGGAATACCGTTTGGTATCATGAAGGCGCTGCCGACGAGGGACGCCATGCTGCCGCTACTTACCGTGATAACTTCGGCGCAGAAAGAAAAGACCGGTGTTCAGGGACTTATTGACAAACTTCCGAAACGGTTCACTCATGCCGACAGGAAAAAAGATTTTCCGAATGAAACTAGCGCGAAGATCATAAGCGCGATATCGCCTGAACCGGCGGAAAAGATCGTCGAAATGATATTCGAAAAAGACACTGTGGTCCTGGACCTTGACGAAGGTAAAATCTATAAGATGCCTCATGACGAAAGGTCGGCGCGGTATTTTCTGATTAAAGAAAAGATAGAGAGGGCATTCGGCCGATACGGTTTTGGAGAAGTCGAAGTTATAAATTATAGGGACGGGGTGAGAATTACGTTCACGAACGGTGAGATCTCTCATTTGCGGCCGTCCGGGAACGCTCCGGAATTCAGGAATTACGCCGTAGCGGCTACTCCGGAACGGGCCCGTGAGATAGTAAAACTGGGATTAGAAAAAATAATTCCGTCGCTGGCAGACGCCGGCCGCTAGTGGATGCATCATGCGTGTATCGGGCACCCTAAAGGGTGCCCTACTGATGTATTCTTTGAATTTTGAACTTTGAACTCAACAGGAGATGTCCATGTTTCAAATAAATGAGCCAATATATGTCTCGCCGTACAAAGAACCTAAGGTATGGGGATTAAACGGGATCGGTGAATACTGGTATGGCGCGGAATTCGGCGACAGATCTTCGAAGGCGTCCATAAAAAAAGAAAAGGTGAGCCTGGGCCATTTGGTCAGCCAATATCCCGAAGAAGTACTCGGCAAAAAAGTCGTTTTGAAATACGGTAAGTTTTTGCCGCTTATAAAAATACTCACGCCCGCTAAAAGGCTTTCCGTACAGTTTCATGACGCCAAGAACGAGCTTTGGGTAGTGACAGGCATTGAAAAGAAAATTGCCGGCAGAAAACCCTCGATAATCATAGGTTTTTCTAACGACTCGGTCAGACGGTACGGTAAAAAAGTTTCTTTAAAATACGGCGAGGCGTTAAAGGCGTTCGGTGCCAAGCTGAACAGGCTCATTTTAGAAATGGAGGACGCCGGGTATACTGGAACAATGAATGCCGAACGCGATGTTATCGCGGCGGCCCGGCAGGTAAAAAAAGAGAGCATAAGAATAAAGCTCGGCGAGGTTTTGAAGGCGGAAAAAAAAGTGAACGGTTTTTATCACCGTGAAAAAGTTGGATCCGGGGATGTTATCCCGGTGCCGCAAGGTACGCTTCACGCGCTTTCGGCCGGTGTCGAGGTGTTGGAACCCCAGATCGCCGGGCCTACGCAATCGCTGGAAGATGGCGCCACTTATCCGGTCAGATATTTTTTTCCGGATTATCCGGTCCGCGGCGCCGAAAAGAGACTTGACCTGGACAGGGTCGATGAGATCAATCCCCGCGTCTGGAAAAAAGAAACTCCGGCGTTACTCTGGGACTCCGACGGGATCAGGGTCGAACGTCTTCCGGGAGGGTTCGAAAAAAAAGGGATGCAAGTGAACAGAATATCGCTCAAAAAAGGAGCGGTTTGCAATTACAGGAGCATCGCGAGCTACAAGTATTTGACGCTTTTGAGCGGGGAAGCCGAAACAATAACACTTGGCGGTTCTTTTAAAATTCCGGTACTTAAACCCGGAGGACAGCTTTTACTTGTTCCGGCATGCGTGCGAAATTTCGAGATAAAAGCAGCCGCAGATTCGGAGATAATAGTGACATTCACGCCTGTTTCCTGACAAGTTTTTTGAACCCGCACATTAAGAAGATATTTATTAAAATTTTCAAAAGCTTTGTTAAGAGGCACCTAAGAACGATTGACATAACAAGGCTTTTTCGATAGAATGTTCCGTGCAAATCCTTATAATCCTTTTATAAAAGGTTTTCAATAGGCCAACCGCTAGAGGATCAATGCAGGAAGAAACATTTTGGGATGACTTCAACAGACAAAAAGTATCATACCTCTTTATAGCGCTTCCCCTCATATTGTTTTTCGTTTTTCAGATCATTCCTTTGGTCGCGTCATTTGTCCTTTCGTTCACAAGATATGATGTCATACATCCTCCCCACTTCATAGGGCTCGAGAACTACAGGAATATACTGTTCAAAGACCCCCTGTTCTGGAAAGCGATTGGCAACACGATAATTTATGTGGCGGGAGTGGTGCCCACGGGCATTTGTTTAGCGCTTATTCTTGCCGTGGCGATAGATCAGAAAATAAAGCTTAAAAGTTTTTTCAAATCGATATTTTTTCTCCCGACTGTGACAGCTATCATAGCCGTTTCCGTGATCTGGAAATGGCTGTACGCCGGCGAAAAATACGGTCTCTTCAATTACATGATAATGCGGTTTGGCGGCAGGCCCGTAGACTGGCTGGCTTCTCCGGAATGGACTCTACCGTCGATCATGATCATGTCGATCTGGGCCGGCCTCGGCTACAACATGGTGCTTTTTCTCGCCGGGCTGCAGACCATACCGCACACGATGTATGAGGCCGCCGAGATAGACGGCGCCGGATTCTGGCATAAGTTTTTTTATATCACTATGCCTCTTTTAAAACCTACAATAATTTTTGTCACTATGATGGGTCTGATCTTCAGTTTTCAGGTCTTCGAGCAGGTCTACATAATGACCAGCGGGCAAGGGGGGCTTGGGGGAGTACTTAATTCCGGGCTTACCATTGTCGCGTATCTCTACGACCAGGGTTTTCAAAAATTCAATATGGGTTATGCATCGGCGCTGGCGTATATTGTTGCCTTTTGTGTCCTAATGCTTACGGTGATGAACAACAGCATCGTACAGGACTCACATATCGAGTATTAGAGGTAGAAAAATGCCAAAAAATATCGGTGGAAGGAAGGATCCGGTCATAGTCATGTTTTTTGTCTATGTTTTCCTGATCGTGGGAGCCTTGACGATGGCCATACCTTATGTCTGGATGCTGGTGAGCTCCATAAAACCTCTGTCCGAAATACAGGCTTTCCCTCCGAGTTTTGTGGTGCACCACCCGACTTTCGCGCCGTACAGGGAACTTTTTAAAATGGTCCCCATGATGCGCTATGTGTTCAACAGCATTTTTGTCGCAAGCTGTATCACTATTTTTAACGTTTTCGCGACTTCGCTGGCCGGGTATGCTTTCGCCAAGCACAGGTTTTTCGGCCGCGACAAGATATTCTTTATTTTTGTGGCTTCGCTTATGATACCGTGGCAGGTCAACATTATCCCGGG
>JADFYD010000081.1 GCA_015233235.1 Candidatus Omnitrophota bacterium
AAGGAGGATACTAATGAGTAAATTCATTCAACTTCACATTCTTACAAATTACGGCCCGTCAAATCTCAATCGTGATGATCTTGGCCGGCCCAAGACAGTAGTTATCGGAGGTGTTCAGCGCCTGCGTATTTCATCGCAGTGTTTGAAACGGGCGTGGCGGACGGGGGATGTTTTTGAAAATGCTCTTTAGGGACATATTGGTACTCGAACGAAAGACATGGGCAAAGAAATATACAAAGATTTTGTATCTGGAGGTATTAAAGAAAAAGAGGCCAGGGAATGGGCCATACAAATCTCCGGTGTGTTCGGTAAACCAAAGAAAGAAGATAAAAAAGATCTCATGAAAGAATTAGAGATCGAGCAATTGGTGCATTTTTCGCCGGAAGAAATAGAGGGTATAAAAAAGTTGGTTAAAGCAGCTATTGGGAGGAAAAGCGGGCCGTCAGAAGACGAACTAAAATTATTACGAAAAAATAGCGGCGCGGCAGACATTGCAATGTTTGGGCGTATGCTCGCCGATATTCCTCCCTTCACTGCCGAGGCTGCGTTCCAAGTTGCGCATTCTTTTACGGTGCATAAGGCGGCTGTTGAAGATGATTATTTTAGCGCGGTTGATGATCTGAATAAAAAAGAAGAACATTCCGGTTCCGGGCATATCCGTCAAGCCGAGTTTGGTGCCGGTTTATTTTACCTGTTCGTCTGTATTGACAGGAAAATGCTTAAAGAGAATCTGGTGAATAATGTTGAGCTGGTTAAGAAGGCAATTTCTGCGCTTGTGAAATCCGCGGTGACGGTGTCGCCGACGGGTAAACAAAATAGTTTTGCTTCGCGATCACGGGCGTCATACGTTCTGGCAGAGAAGGGAGATGAACAGCCGCGTTCTTTGGCCGTCGCGTTTTTAAAACCGGTAAGCGGTGATGATGTGTCTGGCGGCGCGGCTAATGCATTGGTGAATACACGGAAAACATTTAATTTGGTCTATGGTGATAAAATTGTACCGTATGTTTTAGATGCCCTGAATGGCGAGGGTACACTGGAAGGTCTGATAAAATATTGCTTTGAAGAGTGAGGTGAATGATGAAATATCTGTTGTTCCGTCTTTACGGGCCGATGAGCTCATGGGGTGACATAGCGGTGGGTGAAATACGCCCGAGTTTTACTCATCCGAGCAAGTCGGCTATATTGGGGCTTGTCGCGGCCGCTTTGGGCATAAAAAGAAACGAAGAAGAAAAACATAGATCTCTCGCCAAAGCGTTGGGGTTTGCCGTCTTAGTTGAATCCGCGGGGTTCCCTCTTTTTGATTACCATACCGCACAGGTGCCGTCCGGCAAAGAAAATTATCGCACCCGTCGGCAGGAACTTTGGGGCGATAGAAGTGATCTGAATACCATTCTTTCGACGAGGGACTATCGAGTTGACGGTTTATACACGACAATATTGTGGGTAAAAAAACATTGCGAATTTGACCTGGATAGGATCACTGTAAAACTGCGACAGCCTGACTTTATTCTGTATCTTGGCCGGAAGTCGTGTCCCGTAGCTCTTCCGCTGGAAGCGCAGACCGTTGACGCGGAGTCATTGGTTGACGCCGTCGGAAAAGTCAGATTTCTTGATATGGTGCCGTTGGGATTTAAACATTCCGGGCATAGAAATTTGTATTGGGATGACGACGGAACGGCGGGAATTGAACAGCATAATATTTTTGAACGGAGAGATTTTCCCTTATCACGCGGTCGCTGGCAATTTGATACGCGTAAAGAGCGGCATGCTGCGTCAACATAATCGGAGGAAACATGCTCATAAGTAAGATGACCTTTAGTGGAGAATCTGCGTTTAAGGAAATATTCGCGGGGGAGTATGCGTTACATCAGGCGGTATGGGACCTGTTCGCCGATAGCCCTGACCGGCGCCGGGATTTTATATATCGTATGGAGTGTGTCGGTAAATTGCCCTTGGTTTACGCGGTTTCAAGTCGTGTGCCGCGTGACCTAAAGGGATTGTGGCATATCGAAACTAAAGAGTACGCGCCAAGTATCGAGTCGGGAATAAAAATTGGTTTCAATGTACGGGTGAATCCCACAGTGAAGAGAGAGGGCAAACGTCACGATGTGGTCATGGATGCTAAATATCAGGCGCGCGGTAAAAATGTGGGTGAGAACGCCGCGCTGCAGGATCTGGTCGCCGAATCCTGCGAGAAATGGCTTAATAAGCGCTCGCAAGAGAACGGGTTTAACATGGCAAAGTTTAGAGCTGACGGGTATCGGCAAATTTGGTTTGACAAGGCGAAAAGCGGCGCGACGGTACGGTTCAGTACGGTTGATCTATCTGGTGTACTTGAAGTTGTTGACGTCAAAATTTTTACTGAAATGCTTTTCTATGGGTTGGGACCCGAAAAAGGATTTGGCTGCGGCTTAATGTTGGTACGCAAACTATGAGCACCGGAAATAATCCATTATTACCTAAACTTACGCCCATCACGATCAAAGAGCGAGTGTCGCTGGTGTATGTCGAGAAGGGTAACCTTGATGTTCTTGACGGCGCGTTTGTGGTTGTTGATGCCGCCGGCGTCAGAACGCACATACCTATCGGCGGCGTATCGTGTCTTATGCTGGAACCCGGTGCCAGGATTTCACACGGCGCGGTCGCCCTTGCGGCGCGCGTGGGGTGCCTGATATGCTGGATCGGTGAAGCCGGGGTGCGGCTCTATTCCGCGGGACAGCCGGGCGGTGCAAGATCGGATCGCCTGTTATACCAGGCACAGCTTGCGCTCAATGAAGAAGCCAGGCTAAAAGTAGTGCGCATGATGTATAAGTTCAGGTTTAAGGAAGAACCACCCGCGAAACGAAGCCTCCAACAGTTGAGGGGAATAGAGGGTGCCCGTGTACGCAAAATGTATGAACTTATGGCTAAAAGGTTTGGCGTAGAATGGAAACAGCGTAACTATGATGTCAGTAATTGGGAGAAAGGCGATATGCCTAACCGGTGTTTAAGTTCGGCAACGGCTTGCCTTTATGGCGTCACGGAAGCGGCGGTTTTAGCGGCCGGGTACGCGCCGGCTATAGGATTTCTTCATACGGGGAAGCCATTATCGTTCGTATACGATATCGCGGATTTGTTTAAGTTTGAGACGGTTGTTCCGCTGGCTTTTCAAATCGCTTCACGTGACCCTTCTAAACCGGAATCGGAAGTAAGACATGCGTGCAGGGAAGTGTTTAGAAGCACCAAATTATTGGAAAATATCATTCCGACAATAGAAGAGATATTGGCGGCGGGAGAACTTAAATTGCCGGAAGAGCCGGAGTATGTTATTCCTCCGGCAATTCCTAACGAGGAGGGTCCCGGGGATGATGGTCATCGTTCTTGAGAACGCGCCGCCGAGGTTGCGGGGGAGATTGGCGTTATGGCTTTTAGAAGTAAGGTCAGGAGTCTATGTCGGGACGTATTCAATTAAGGTTAGAGATATGGTTTGGGAAAATGTCGAAGAAGGAATAGGAGAAGGAAACGCTGTTATGATGTGGGATGCGCCCACAGAATCGGGTTTTGATTTTCAGACACTTGGTAAAAATCGTCGAATCCCGGTTGAATATGACGGGTTGAAGCTGGTTTCTTTTACACCGATAGAAGGCGAGGAAAAAAGCGGGGTAGCATAGGAAAACCGGGCAATTAAAAAAATCGGTACGTACAAAAAACGTCTACCAAGACTGTAAAACGCAATGATTGTTGCTAGGGCCATTTAAAGAAGAAATTTTAGTATGTTCCCCACGCGCGTGGGGATGAACCGTATTTCGGACGGCTTGCAAAAACATCTTTCTAATGTTCCCCACGCGCGTGGGGATGAACCGCTGCTCCGCGAGATTAAAAGATTACAGAACATATGTTCCCCACGCGCGTGGGGATGAACCGGGTTGCCGAGCTGGATGAGTAGCCCGATCTCTATGTTCCCCACGCGCGTGGGGATGAACCGCAACGGATATAAGATTGAAATGGGAAGCGTGTATGTTCCCCACGCGCGTGGGGATGAACCGTTTTGGATTCCATTGTCACACCCGGATGATTCATGTTCCCCACGCGCGTGGGGATGAACCGGATCTATGGCTGAATTATTGCGTTATGCGTCAATGTTCCCCACGCGCGTGGGGATGAACCGTTTGCGAATGACGGTGGCTAATTCTTCATCAGATGTTCCCCACGCGCGTGGGGATGAACCGCCGGTGCAGTTGCTATAAATTGGCTACCCTTTATGTTCCCCACGCGCGTGGGGATGAACCGTCGGCTGTGTCCGAAACTCTCTGATCTCACCGATGTTCCCCACGCGCGTGGGGATGAACCGGTCGGTTGCCGGAGTATGCTTCTATGTCGCGTATGTTCCCCACGCGCGTGGGGATGAACCGGTTTAGAGATGAAAATCTGCAGAATTCTGTCAATGTTCCCCACGCGCGTGGGGATGAACCGGCATGTTTACAACCTAATACCACCACGCATAGATGTTCCCCACGCGCGTGGGGATGAACCGGAGTGTAGCGTTATGCGGCGACGGTCGGACCAATGTTCCCCACGCGCGTGGGGATGAACCGAACGGGACGCGCGTGGTGGTACTAGATACACTATGTTCCCCACGCGCGTGGGGATGAACCGACAGTTTAGGATAGGCATTTTCTGCAACCTTAATGTTCCCCACGCGCGTGGGGATGAACCGGCCGTAGATCGCACCAGAGACAAGATGCTTGAATGTTCCCCACGCGCGTGGGGATGAACCGGCTCCTGATCATTATCAAGGTCGGTTGCCGGAATGTTCCCCACGCGCGTGGGGATGAACCGACCTACGATTTGACTAATCACGATAATTATGCATGTTCCCCACGCGCGTGGGGATGAACCGTCTTATCTTCCAATTGTTCCTTTTAATCCTTCATGTTCCCCACGCGCGTGGGGATGAACCGGTTGTTTTAGGTTGTGAGAAAATATCGCTTAAATGTTCCCCACGCGCGTGGGGATGAACCCGTGTCGCGCCCCGCGTGGGCGCGTGGATTGAAGCCGCGTTCACACTCATTCCTTACAAACGATGCTGTAAAGGAAAGTCTCCTGCCTAAGCGTCTTGCAATAATGTAGGGTTTGGAGACTGTATCACAATTCGAACAGAAGATTTTACGCCGGCATATCCGAGCACATTTGTTCGGCTGCCTAAGGCCTTAAATAACATACGCTTCTTTAGCTATTCTTCTCCTGCTTGATAATAATGGCCAACGGCGGCCGTTACAAATGCGCGCAGGATATGCCGGCACAATAACGTTATGACAGCGGGATAAACTGGGCTATAATGGAATAGCTCAAGGATTTTTTTATGCGTAATCGAAGGATGGCCGGGATATCAGATGATTCTGAATTTGCGGCGATCGATTTTGAGACCGCCGATTATGGACGCGACAGCGCCTGCGCCGTGGCGGTCGTACGTGTGAAAGCTCGTGAAATAGTGGATCGCGCTTTTTACTATATTCGCCCACCGCGTAAGCGTTTTGTGTTCACGTACATACACGGCATTACCCGGGCTGATGTGGTCGATGCGCCGAGTTTCGGTGAGCTCTGGCCGGTTTTGCGCGAAAAACTTTTCGGAACGGATTTTATAGCGGCTCATAACGCGGCCTTTGATAAGTCAGTGCTTGATGCCTGTTGTGAGACGGCCGCGGTAGAATTTTTCAGTGGTTCCATGTTGTGTACCATGCACTTGGCACGGAGTGTTTGGGGTATATATCCCACCAAGTTGCCGGATGTATGCTCGAGTCTGGGCATACCCTTGAGGCACCACGAAGCCGGTTCCGATGCCGAAGCCTGCGCGCGCATCGTCATCGCGGCGATCAAGGCTCCTCGCAACGACGGTCGTGGAAAATCACTATCCTGATTCGCTTTCTTTAATCAAGGCTACCCTAAATCACCCGTGATATGCTTTGATTTTTCCTACCGATGATTGTATAATTCTTACTATATTATGAGAAGGAACATCATATCGACAAAAGGCGCTATCTGCATTGTCGGGCGTTCGGGTACGTTGTAGTTCTTGTTAATGTCGGAAAGATTCATGTCATCTCCTCGTCAGTTCAGCGTTAGTGTCAATTATTTGCCGGTCGTTAGTCGCTGGTCGCTAGTCGTTAGTTCTATTTTGCAAAACTACTACCTAGTCTTCTGTCACACCAAATACTAACGACTAACGACAAACGACTAACGACTGACACCCATCCTTCATTCTGCGCTCTTTGCCCATGATTCAACACGTCAAAACGCTCCACCTTTCGCCACCAGCGAAAGTATTTCCGCCGAGATCATTTCGTATCTCGAAACAATGTTCTGTACTATGCTTCTGAAATACGCGTAAAATATCATGGCAGGAATTGCCACCGTAAGACCGGCCGCCGTGTTTGTCATGGCTTTAGCGATACCGTTGGCGAGTAGAATTGGTTTAACAACACCCGCCTTGAACACTATCACGTTAAAAGCCTGTATCATGCCCAGCACCGTTCCCAAAAGCCCTAGCATCGGAGCTATCGTGGCGATATCCGAAAGGTAACTGATCTTTTGCCACAACTCGAGGACCAGGACTTTTGCCTTGGCCTGTATGGCTTCTTCGATGGCGATCTTTTCTTCTCCCATTTTTGAAAGTCCTGCCAGCACTACCGGCGCGATCAGATCATCGGCGCCTCTGCACAAAGCTTTTACCTCATCGTACCTCTTCTCCTTCAAAAGATATACCGCTTCGTCCAAAAGAACGTCCGGCAAAAGCTTCTTGGGCGAGATAAGGATGAAAAAATAGATCACAAGGGCTACGGTAAGCACCGACAGCATGGCGATGAAGACCATTACTATACCACCGGCCCGCATGATCGCCCACAGGCTCATGCCTTTTTCGACCGTATCGGGATCCGGTATAAATTTCTGTATGTTACCGGTACTACCGGTTTTATCGACCGCGAGACACATAGCCGCGGCCGAAAAAATAAAGATCGCGGCCAGAACAAAAATAAGCCCTTTTCTATACCTGGACATAGACCCTCCTTTTGAACGTTATTCACAAAAACACAGGGATAATATAGTAAGAATTATACAATCATCGGTAGGAAAAATCAAAGCATATCACGGGTGATTTAGGGTAGCC
>JADFYD010000082.1 GCA_015233235.1 Candidatus Omnitrophota bacterium
TTACGGTTTTACTAAAAACCTGTTTTCCATTCGCTAAATTCTTTGCGCTCACTTCATAAGAAGTATTCCTTACCATATTCTCGAACACATATTTTCCGCTGCCATAGATCCTCGATGAGAAAGATACCTCATCCACGGTGATCCGCGCGTCGTTCACTGCGGCTGAAGCCTCTTTCAGATAAGGTTCACCCGGAACATCTTTCGATAGATAAAGAACGGCCTCGCCCTGATCGGTCAAATGCAGATAACAATATCCTTCCCAAATATTAAAACCCAGTATTCCTTTTGATCTTTTAAGGTCTGGATACAATCCGGAAGATTTTATCCTTACAGTGCGGCACGCGCCATAGCCGTAAAACCGCCAGGCTCCTTCGCTTATCCTGTCGATCTTTCCCTTAAGAAAACCTTCAACGTCAGCGCAGTAGAGCGACGTGGCTACCGGAATGACGGGTCCCGACAGGACATAATCGTATACTTTTTTAAGCGTTTCAAGAGAAGAAACGTACTCGGCGCTGTAGAAATGGTAATACACGTTAATTGGACCTACGCGACGAGGCGAATTATCGACTAGGCGCGCTTTTTCCGTTTCCTTATACGTCTCAACAACCTGCCCGTATCCGTCAAAAGGGCCGTTCCACAGGTTAGTGTATATGTTCTCATTCGCGTTGCCGGAGTGCACCTGCACGAGGCCCCCGGTTTCCCGTGTCACGGGAGCGACACCCGTATAACTCGGATGCGCAAGATCGAATCGCGTATCGCCGCCGTTTATGTTAGCGATACCCATTTCATACGTACGCTTCAACGCGTCCGCCGTGGGCATGCAGTTCCCGGTCCACTGGTACACCGCCGTTTTTTTGCCGGCGGGAGCGACTTGTCGGTTCAAATAATCCACGGCGCCGTTCATTTCTTTATCCAGGAACTCTTCCTGAGGCACGGTCACGACGGCGTATTTGCCGTATGCCGATTCGCTTAAAAGTTCATCGTCCGTCGATTGTATCGTCCTTGAATAGCCGGGTATTTCCATCGCGGTTATTTTTTTGGCCCAATCCAGCGGATGAGTGAACCCGTGCACGCCGAGTTCTACATTGGGAAGGGAGGCGATGCTTTTCGCCAGGTTTTCCAGTTTATCCGTACCCGCGTATTTAGGATCGATCTCGGACGTGATAAAAGAAACCGTAACAGGTATGTCATACTTCTTCAGTATTTCATCCCTTATTACCTCACCGCACATGGAAAGGTTATTTGTCCTCGAAACGCTCCGGAGACCATCCCCGTCAATATGCGAGAAAAAGATCCTTCTCCCGAACAATGTTGTCGTATCGTAAGAGGGCGTATTTTCATCGACAGCGAACGCCTCTTTGAAAAACAGGAACGGATTTATCCTCCATGCTTTTCTATAATCGATGTCGTTGGAATATATTACGTACCCGTCCAGCGCGAAACCCCCGGTCTTTGTGATCACAACGGCAGCGCTTTTCCCCGAGGCGATATCCGTTCTCTCGAGCTCCAGGTAAACTTTGTTATTTTTGTCCAGAGACGTTACTTTATCGTAATTGGTAAGTTCCTTATCCAGGGTCCTTTCAAACTCCACCATTTTATTGTCCTTGAAAGCTATTTTTATGGCCAGTATATTGTCGGTCCATTCGCCTTCATAGTTCAGTCCCATACTATTGTAAACGTTGTTGGCGACGTCGAACGGTATGTTCTTCTTCGTGAGCGAATCCTTAAAAAATCCTGGGTTCCCGAGCATAACGAATTTTTTGCCGTTCTCGATCTGTCGTACGATCCAAACGGCATACTGTTCGGCTCCGGGAACGGAATCGTCCCAGAACCAAGTCATGATACCCCTTGTGTCCGCGAGCTCGGAGTCGTCCGGCAGTCCTTTCACGAGATCGTGATATTTCACGGAGAGCCCCATATAGTTGAGGACGGTCTCTGCGTACAAATGCGCGAGGTTATTGTCAGGACGGTTATAATCCGGGTCCGACGAGTCATAGAGCACCAATATTTCCCTCTTCACCTCCTCACCGAAAACCGGCCCGATCCCGATGAAAACAAAAAACAGCATCACTAACAGCACCTTGTGACAAAAGTTTCCGGGTGGCACACGGAGGCGTTCGAGCACGGAAGCCTTTGGCGACGCGCGCAGAATGCCGCAGTGTGACAGAACCCGGAAACTTTTGTCACAGATAAAGTTAGTTAATGTATATTTCATCCAGGTCCTTTTCGGCCACATACACTTTGTATCCGAGTTTTTTTGAAGCTATCCTGCATTTTTCCGCCGCCTGCTTATCGTTTTTAGGTGCGTAATCAATGTTAAAGACACTTAATCCGTATTTGTTTTTTATCTTGTTGAGAATGCCCACTTTGTAGGCTTTGTCTTCGGCTGGAACGTCTTTATATCCGCCGGCCTTAAAATCCGGCATCATGTTGATATCTTCCGCGATCATGCCGTCCAGATACGGGGCTATCCTTTCAAGCACGGAAAATCCGTTATTGCTTATAATGATCAAACCCGGATATCTCCGGCGTATTTTCTTTACCAGGTCAACCATCCGGGCTTCCGCGTTTTTGTATTTTACCGGGTCCATCTCTCTTAAGGCATCTACCATATCGACCGTATCCATCATTATGCCTTTAAAGCCTTCATCGACGATCCCTTTCACAACTTCGTTGACGATCAGGTTTTGCCACTCGTCGCTGGTTATGTCCACATAGTAATCGCCTTTCCAATCGGGGTTTTCTTTGATCACCCACCCTTTTTTCTTTATCTTTTCCCAGTATGCTCTATAGTTTTCGGCCTCTCCTACACTGACATATCCGATCGTAATTATGTTTTTTGACAAGAGCGGAAACGCGAGGTGATAGTCGGGGTCTACGACCGCCATATCGAACTTCTTTAGCTCCGGGGACCCTAGCTGCAGCTTATCTGGCTTATAGTTAAGAAGAATGAACCATTTTTCCACTCTATTAAGCGCTTTGTGCCTTACATGCGGCGGTAAATAACACACGAAAAACGCGAATAATAGCGCGCCCAACGCCAGTACGTATGTTATTTTTTTCATAAAAACCGATTATTTCTGCTTTTCTAATAGTTTCTTGATCTTCTTGAGAAGGTCGGCAGCGTCGTACGGTTTGGTCACATACTCATCGGCTCCCGATTCCTGTCCCCAGAATTTGTCACTTTCGGTGCTTTTTGCGGTCAAAAGTATGATCGGGATGTTCCTGTACAGCGGTTCGTCTTTTAGCATTCGACATAGCTGAAACCCGTTGGGCGGCGGCACCATTACGTCAAGAAGCACCAGGTCCGGGTTTTCTTTTTTTATTTTGTCCAGCGCCGCTTCGCCGTCGTTCGCCTGAATAACGGTATACCCTTGAGATTCCAGCCGCATCTGGACCATATTCGCTATGTCTACTTCGTCATCAACCACGAGTATTTTCTTAGGCATTTGCATATACCTCATTTTTTCAGGATCAATTCTTTTACTTTAGGAAGGAATTCTTCACAGTTGAACGGTTTGATAAAATAATGTTTTATGCCTTCCATGGCGAAAAGGTCCTTCATGTCGGGTTTCGCCGTGAGAACAATTACCGGTATATTTTTTGTTCTCTTATGGATCTTAAATTCTTTAAGCAAGGTGTATCCGTCCTTTTTGGGCATCATTATGTCCAAAATAATGAGGTCCACTGTCTCCTTTTCGGCCACGCGTAACCCTTCTTCCCCATCCGCTGCCTCTATGATCTCATATCCGTTAGCTTCCAGCCTGAGTTTTAACACATTCCTAAAATCGGCCTCATCGTCTATGATCAATATTCTGCCGGCCATACTACCCCCCTTCTCTTTTTTGGCTGCCGCGCAAAGAGGAACTAACTTTAGTTATTTTACTTGTTTACAAGGAAGTATATACTGTCAATATTATAAAGGCAACCCGAACGGCGAGAATAATACGCCGGCCTAAAGAGACGCCGGAAGCGCCATTCTTTATGTGTTCGGATCAAAATTCTCGCCGAGTAAACTTTCATTAGGACTGTTTGCGAGCGGTTGGCGCCACCCGGAAGAGAGGCCCAGCTCGTCCAGCTTTTTTATCACGGTATTGTATTCTCTGACCGTTACGCTTCGCGCGAGCGGCGCGAAAGAATGGGCCTTGTGTACCGGATGATACTGGCTCATAACACTCAGGCAAACATCTTTTCCCAATTCCCTTTCTATGAATTCCAGGGTTTCGAGCGTCCCGGAAATATCTTCCGGCAGCACCAGGAGACGTATCACGAGGCCTTTTACCGCAAGCCCTTCTTCGCATATCAAGTTGCCTGTTTGCCTTTTCATTTCTTTGACTATTTCCCGGTTGTTTCTAGCGTATCCGGGAGCGAGAGAATATTTTTCTGCCGCGAGATCCGACGAATACCTCATATCCGGAAGGTAAATATCGATTATTCCGTCCAGCGTTTTTATAAGGGGCAAAGAATCATAGCCGCCGGTATTATACACGGTGGGAATGGCAAGTCCCTTTTCATAGGCAAGCCGTAACGCTTCCAGGATCTTAGGAGCGAACTGTGTGGGACTGACAAAATTTATATTGTGGCAGCCCATCTCTTCCAGTTTTAACATCATTCCGGCCAGGTCCTCTTTAGAAACCTGTTTCCCCGACCGGCTCTGGCTGAACCGGTGATTTTGGCAATAAACGCATTTCATTCCGCAGCCGGAAAAAAAAATAGTCCCTGAACCCATATAGCCCGATATGGCCGGCTCTTCGCCCCGGTGATCGAAATATGAGTATACTACCGGCTCTGCGGCATAAAGGCAGGCGCCCTCTTCGCCTTTTAGGCGGTTCACTCCACAAGCGCGTACGCACAGATCGCATTTCTCAAGCCTGCGCATGAGCCCGTCAAGCACGTTATCGATCTTGCTTATCTTGTCTCTCATCATTTCACCCGCACGACAAGAGACCCGCTGCGCTCAAATAGCTCAGTAAACTTCAAGCCTTTTAGGTTGCCGATCGATTCCCTCGTCGTTACCAATACTTTTCCTTTTTCCGTTAGATCCGTGAACTCTTTCTCTCCCACATTCGTTCCTATGTCCCCCAAATAGAATTGCATATCCGGGTCTCCGACCCCGTAAAGAAGCATCCCGCCGGCGGCGCCGGGTAAAGTCCTGATCTCCATAGCCGTCTTTTTAATTTCCGGAGAATAGTCTAAATTAAAAACACCTTTCGTATACCCCAGGTACGCGATCGATATTACCGCGAGCGTAAAGGTGAGCATTCTTGTGTTCTTCCCGAAGACTTGTTCGGCAAATACCCCCGTCATTACGGCAAGGGCCGGATAAACCGGAGTAATGTACCAATACAATTTTGTTTTAACCGCGCTAAAAATAAGTATCACTACCGCGGCCCAGCATATAAAAGGGACGTGTTTCTCTTCCTTATTATTCAGCGCCCTCCATAAAAAATAGGGGATAAGGCATAACCCCGCCAAACCCCACGGCCTGCCCTTGTTGGGGATGACCCCTAAATACGTAAGAAAGTTTCCCGTATGTCCGTCCATTGCGGTCGTTGTCCGTAAAAAAAGATGCGTGACAAAGGAACCCCTGATGAATTCCTTTCCGTAATGCCTGAACTCAATTGCGTTCCAGCAGACTGGAATGATGAGACCGGCAAAAATGCCGGATATCAAAAGCGGTTCTTTGAGCAGCCTGAATTTTTTAGTGAATAGGAGGTATAAGAAAAGCGCCGCCGGCGCAGAGAGCGCGCCGACGCCCTTTGTCATAAAAGCAAACCCAAAAGCTACCGGACATAGGAAAAGAAAGATCTTTTTCTTCTCGCCGAGAATAAAAAAAAATATCGATAAGGCTATGAAAAAAGTAAGGGTCGCGTCCAGCATGCCCATTTTCCCGGCCCAAATGAATTGCCTGGTTGAAATGAGCACCATCGCGGAAGCAAAAGCGGCCCTTTCGGAGTAAACTTTTCTGGTCATGAGATAGACCAGAAGAACTGTCGCCACCGCCGCCACAGCGGAAAAAAACCTCACGGAGAATTCGTTCACGCCGAAGGTTTTCATCGCCAGGGCCGTCGCCCAGAAATATAGCGGGGGCTTATCGCTCCAGCGTCCGCCTGACCACACAAGGTCGAGCCAGTTCCCTGTTTTAAGTATCCCCCTGGCCACTCCGCCGTAGAAACCTTCGTCCCACGACGAGAGACTCCCCGCGCCAAGATTCCAGAAGATCACTATCACCGCGACGGAAAAGATCACCGCCAGGTCTTTCCTCATCATCTGGTCAGTTTCCTTGTAAAGATCGTTATGAGCATGGCCATCATGAAGTATCCGCTGATGACATCCATAGCCGCCACGAACCTGGCGACCCCGGAGACAAGTTCGTAGTTCCCGAACCCTAGAGTCGCGAAAATATCTATAGAAAAGAACATAGACTCTCCGAATGATAAAATCATCCCTTCTTTAACTACAAGCCCAAAAGAGCGGAATAAGTAACTGAAGAACAGAAGCTGCATGAATATCCAGAAGCTCCACAATACAGCGCTTTCGCCGTAAATACAGGAGTATTTCCAGATGCTCATCCCGATATATTTCCCGAAGTTTTTCTTATCAAGGCGGTAACCTTTCCGGATGTAATCCATCTTTTCGACGTAAAGTTCTTTTTCTTCTTTGTAATACCCGTTACGGTTGAGCGTTTCCTGGACATCGGAATACAAGTTAGTTATGTACAGTATGTAGCTTCTTTCGTTGATGTTTCCGGTGGCCTTGGCTTCTTCGTACGATTTGAGCGTCTTTTCGAACATGCTTATGTAATTCACGAATTCTTTTTCTTTGGGGTTGATATAATGCATGGCGGCGAATTTATAATGCTTGGCGGCCTCGACAAAGAATTCACCTTTAAGCGCCGCGAACATGTCTCCGCATTTTTCATAGGCTTTCGCGCTTTCGTGAAAAGCGTTCACGGTCGCGAAAGCAGAACCCGCCCGTGCAAAATATCTACCCGCGTTCAGCAGATCCTGGTGTTCCGCATAAAGTTCCGCGCACTTTACCTGATTAAGGGCTGAGGCGAACACCTGGTTCT
>JADFYD010000083.1 GCA_015233235.1 Candidatus Omnitrophota bacterium
TAGTTAACCGTGCTACTATGCGAGGCACTGGACAGGTGCCCAAATTCGAAGATGACCTGTATAAACTGAAAGACGAGGATTTTTTCCTGATCCCAACGGCCGAGGTGCCGGTCACTAACATTCATGCCGAAGAAACACTTAATGAGGAAGACTTACCTATATACTACGCCGCGTATACTCCATGTTTTAGGCGCGAGGCCGGGTCCTACGGCAAAGAAACCAAGGGGCTCGTGCGGGTGCACCAATTCAACAAAGTAGAACTGGTTAAATTTACCACTCCTGAAAGCTCTACGGAAGAACACGAAAAACTCCTTAAAAATGCCGAAGCCATTCTTACAAGGCTCAAGCTTCCTTACAGGGTGGTCGTGCTTTGTTCTGTGGACATCGGTTTCTCGGCGCATAAGTGTTATGACATTGAACTATGGGCGCCTGGCATGGAAAGATGGCTCGAGGTATCCAGCTGTTCGACTTTCTCAGATTTTCAGGCGCGCCGCGCGAACATAAAATACAGGCCAAGCGATAAAACAAAAAAACCGCGTTTTGTTCACACTCTAAACGCGTCGGGTGTGGCACTGCCGAGGCTTTTTACGGCCATACTCGAAAATTACCAGCGTGCCGATGGATCAATAGAGATACCCGAAGCATTAGTGCCGTATTTCGGGGCGAAAGAAATATGAGGTTTCTTAAAACATTAGTAGGAGTACTGCTTATACCGCTTGCGATCGGCGTCGCGAAGGCTTTTTACGGCGAGATCTCGGATGTAGGCGAGCATAACACCTTTCTCATGATGGAACACGGTGTGGTCTCTTACGCGCTGTTCCATCTTCTCGTGATGCGGCCGGTATACATTTATGTTCTGGGTCACGAATTCGTGCATGTTCTTTCTACGTGGGTATGTGGCGGCAGGGTAGAGTCGTTCAGGGTCACGCCGCAAGGCGGCAGTGTCGTTACATCGAAAACCAATATATTCATAGAGCTCAGTCCTTATTTTGTGCCCATTTATACGATGCTGCTTGCGCCGCTTTTCGGGATATTGAGACTCGTGTACGGTGATGTGGCTGATTTCAACAGTACTCTTTTATTTCTGGTCGGATTGACCCTTGCCTTTCACTTTATAATGACCACAGAAGTACTGAAGATGGAGCAATCCGACATAGCCAAATCGGGCGCGATGCTTTCGCTGATTTTCATTTTCATATGTAACCTGGTCGTTATTATGGCGGTTTTCTGTCCGATTTTTCACAGCCTTTCTTTTGCGGAATTCATAAAAAAATCCGCATTTCATTCCAGAGACCTATATGTAGGTATTTATGATCGCGGTGCCGCAGGCTGGGAATACCTTGCGGAGAAGCTGAATATCAGTCAATAGCCCGGCTCTGTTAAAAATAAAAAAGCAAGAAATCTTCCTTTCCCAACGAGCATATTATAGTGTATACTACTTTACGAGGTGGGAAAGATGAAGAAGATCAAAAAAATAGCCGCGTTGAGCATAGCACTCCTTTTGGTTTTCTCCTTTATGGGGATGGCCGCCGAATCGACTGATTTTGGTAGTGATCCCTCCAACGCGAAATACATGGTTCGAATTGTTCAGAAAGAGAGCTTCCTTAATAATATGTGCCAAAATGCGCCGGAATTTACCACGATATGCCAGATGTACGTCATGAAAAATATAGCTTCCGGAACGGGATCAGCCGACTGTGCAGTTGTTGAGGACAAATACATAACAAGACTATCGGGCAAGATGAGCGCCCTTATAAACGAAAATTTAAGCGGGATCGAGTGCGGCAAAGTGTGTACCTTTAGGCCTATGCAGGTCGGTAACCTCTTGCCGGAGTCACGGTTCAATAAGATCACCGCGGAAAAAGAAAGCGAAAAAGGAACGGGAAGAAATTAGTTGGAAGCCGCCGCAGGCGCATTTTTAGGCAGGTCCGCTGGTGCGGTCTTTTCGCCTGCGGCTTCCGGGGTTTTCACGGGAGCCGCGTTTTTAGCCAGTACCCTCGAATTTTCTGTTACGCCCTCTTCACATAATTCCGCAAGTTTAACAATGTTAACTTTGGAAATTTTAAGGTGCTTTAAGACGTCCGGATTGTCAGTTTCGGTTTGCGCCGCCGTTAAATAATCACTGTCATACTTGCACTGGTTCTCTATGAAAGACAACCACTCGTTCAATATTTTGGTGGTGCTCTCGTTTAAAGTGGTGCCGGTAGTGATAGATATTTTAAATATCCTGAAATACGCTTCGATAGTGGTAAGGGCCGAAGTATTGAGCTCGAAAACCCTCTCAAGTATCCTGAGATTGTTAGCTTTAGCGACTTTAATAGCCTCGGGTAAAAGCCTGCCTTGGTCGGTTATGCTTGTACGGAGATCGAACAACTTATCTATGTACTCAAAATCTGCGGCATGGAGGAGGGTAGAATTAAATAACAAAAAGAGAAAAGCACACAACAAAAAATAACGGACATATTTTCTCATAATATCCCGAATGTAAAAAGTGCAACAAAACAACGACATTATGATTATATCACATAAAGATAAAAATACAAATGCTGCATATCAAAAAACAAAAAATTTGGCCGACCCTTTTTTATCTAAATACAACAAACAGTTAGTGATAAAATAGTTAGAACAATAGAAATTGAGTTATCCGAGCGGATATAGTAGAATCTATAAACAAAAAACAAAATGGGAGGCTATCCGTGTTTAAAAAAACCATCTCAGTTTTTGTCGCCTGTTCTTTTCTTCTATCTAGCGTAACGTCTGCATGCGCGTATGATAATCTCGCGCCGGGTCTCGCGTCGTCCGGAGGAACTACTGACGGCAGTGTCACGCAAAAGGAAGTCAGATCTTCCGCGCATCTTCTAGACGTTATTAGTGAGGAGCTGCCGCAGCCAGGGGACATTCTAAACAATGAAGTACCCATTCTTGACAGAGGCTTGGGAATTCAGCCGGTCGATGTAGGCGGGGAGAGTAAAATTATTTTGACAGCAAAAGATATTGAGACCGTTTTGTCTAAGAAAGACGTAACACAACTGGAATTTCTTCGGTTCTCACTTGCGGATGTATTCAGGAGATGTTTTAAACAGAGCGGCCTGGAAGGCGATCTTTACGTTTATGAGGAAAACTTTGCCTTAGGCAAAGGAGAAGTGCCGCTACCCCGGGTTATCAGAAAAACTGTAACGTACAAAAAAACAGAAGCTCTTGGCGGGGTTGTGACAAGGGAAGAATATCACGTCCAGATACATCCCCAATTTTTAAGGTACTTTGCTGCGTTATACGATAATGACATGTTTTTTCCGGTACCCGAAAAAACCGATGAGAAGAACCCGCGTTTCGCCAGTGTTGCCATGGGCCTGGCATACAGAATAGCGCGTCATGAATTCAAGTGGCAGGGAAAAAGCGGCGGGCATTTTTCTGATCAGAGTGACATTATAGCTGAATATCCGTCTTCAGAACGTTACGCCAACAATATTAACGGGCGGTATGCAATAATCGATGACGCCATTATGCTTTGGTTCGTTTTCTCTTATGTACAGAATCCAGGTATTTGGCTCAATAATAAAAATTTTGGAGATTCAGTAGAAGCAATGGCCGCCTCAGACTCAAAATCAAGCCAACATGAAGCGTTCATGACTTATTTCCCAAATCTCTCAGACAACAGGAGACTGCTGGAACAGGCCAAATCCCTGGCCTTACTGCTTAATTATGAATACTTTGTCGCGCCAGTAGTGAGGACGATTGGGACGGAAGGAGATATAGAGGTCTTAAGGACGGCAATAGTATCCGAAATGCTCAGCAGGAACCCCTTAGTTAGCGAAGCGTCTGAATTTGTAAGTGACGCGGAGAAGCGGCCGGCGGTGAACTGTGGAGGCAGATGGAACAGGCCCGTAAAGGAGGCAATTATTGGAGAAGGAAGATCCGAAGAAGTCAGGGCCAGCGGAGGCGTCAAAGGAGTAATGGATGCCAAAGCGGGGAGGGAAACGGTATTTGACAGAAGGGTCTTAGGATTAAGCAGGGACGCGTTAGGAGACATTGATAAAGGTATCGGTGCGCGTTGGTATGGGTTCGCCAAGCAGCATGATCCTTTCTATGCCTCTTCGGCATTATTACAATTGGGCATAAAAGTTTTGGCTGTGTCGTTGACTGAAGACGAGATCAAATCGCGAATGAAAGAGCTTTTGGTGGAGTATGTTCAACAGGGATTCAAAGAAGTATATGTTTATTCGACACGGAACGGGAAATACTATGCGATGACGGCTAAACATTCTGTGCATGGAGAAGAGATCTTCTGTTCCGGGAATTCGCTCCCGGTGTTTGAAGCAAGAAGTGGTCTTTCAAACGATCAGATCGCCGAGAATCTAGGAGTCGGGATAATGTTCGCCAACATGATGAAGTGGAGTCCACAAAAAACGATCATGTTCGCCGATATTGTTAACGGTCTTATAAGCATGAATACCGGTATTCCGGCTGGCGGCAAAGTGGAACGGACGCATCTACTCAATGCATTAACTAGGTTCGACTTCGTTGATATAGCGCGGCTCATGGATCTTTACAGAAAACTTGAGAATTACAAATATGTCGGCATCAGCATGGGCGGATCAAAGGCGCTTATAGAAATAAAAAACGGTTTGCGAGAAATACTGGACAGCACGTCGTTTGAATGGGATGACCCGGTAGAAAAGGGAGGATTTGGCGAACGAGGAATAAACGTTAAAAATGACGTTTCCGCGGACGAGGTTACCGATGCTTTAGCCCGGTCGATAAAAGAACTTTTACAAAAAAACGGTCTAAAGGTCGAAGACCTGGGCGAAGTGTACAACTGCTCCACTGGCCCGCTTGAGGAGACCAGAGAACTCATCGGTTCTCCCGAGCCGACGACGAATCTTCCTTTCAAAGACTACGCGATAATGGAAGAGATCGCCAAGCGTCTTTACGGCAACGATGTCGACAGGTTGAGGGTGAGTACCTCGTTCGTGCTCCAGCATGACGGTAAAGGCGGGATAGTGGGCGAATTCAAAGAAACGCCCGGCGTAAGCGGGGTCACGATCATTCACGGGACGGGAGAGAACGCTACCGCTATGAAGAATGGCGTGCACTACACCGCGGATGGGGCGATCACCGAGTGGGGGCACGCGACCGTAGGTACACCTATTGTTTCGGATACAAAGCCTATAAAAACGCACACTTACAGGTTCATCGGCGGCAAAGTAAAACAAAATCATCCGCTTCAGGTTGTGTATGAAATACCCGAAGGGGTTAAAGGCACTACCAGAGAAAAGCAGTATGTAAAGCCTGCGGCGGCGGAAGAAATGATGATGGATAGAAGCGCCGCTTACGAGGATTTTATCTGGCAGAACAAAGGGGAATATGACGTCGAGGATCTCACGAGCGGCGGCGCGCTGGATAAGCTTTTAACAAGAAAAGCTGATCTTGCCGCGACGTTTGGCGGAACTACGGAAGATTATGCCGGCTTTAATGAGGGTAAAGATATTTCAATAGCGGCGGCCGCGGGCAACGAGCGGGCAAAGAGCATAATACGGTACATTGCCGGAGAGATGGGCCGGGCGCTCGTTCCGTTCATATTTAAATACCGTGCCGAAGATTTCTCGAAAAATATAACTATGGTGTCTTCAGTCGGCGAGAAGCTTGGACTTGGAGTGGATGTTGACGAAAGAGGAAGAGATTTATATTTAAGGAGCATGCAGGAAGCGTGCGAAACCGGTCTTATCGGGGCAGGCATGCAGGCTGTTGAGGCGGCGTCTTATTCCGCAAAGATAAAAAGGTCCCCCGGCAGCGCGGACAGAGAGATCACCGCGGCCGCGCCGCAGGTAAGGCCTTACGCCAAACCGGATGATGCGCTTGTGAAGAGCAAGGCCGCGGATCTTGTGGCCGAAGGCATCACTTACTTTTTGCCGGAGAATATTTTTAGTCGCGACGAAATGACCGAACTGAATAGAGAAGTGAAAACGGCGCTGAAAGGGTCTCTTGAGACTTTCACGTCACTCGACGATCTTTCAAGAAAGATAGCCGCCGCGCCCAGAGCGAAAAGGTCGGTCATAGATTTCGGCGGTATGATCATCAAACAGAAGGAAATAGAGAATTTTTATGC
This sequence comes from Candidatus Omnitrophota bacterium, assembly GCA_015233235.1. GTDB lineage: Bacteria > Omnitrophota > Gorgyraeia > Tantalellales > Tantalellaceae > JADFYD01. Next base: position 6,107 of record JADFYD010000083.1, read on the forward strand.
CAATAACCCTCATGTGATGCAGGCGAGAATGCTTAACTCCGAGATCCCGGACATGAAGGGGCTTTCAAAATTCGAAAAAGAAGAATTCAGGCAAAGGTTGCTTCTCCGCATGGGTATTGTACGGGGGCTGACCAAAGAGGATGTGGAAACGGTGTCGCAGAAATACATGCTGGCACGGTACTATATGCATCCGTATCTTCAGCTGGGATTCGATATAGACGACCTTTTACTCCGGATAGTCTCGGGGCCGGACAACCCGAAAGAGGTATTTGAGTTCGTGCGGAACGCCGTTTACATCATAAAAGCGATGCTCCGCTTCCGGCCGATCGAGACATATTCGCTCACGGAACTCGAGACATTCACGAAGGTGCTGTGGTCGGCGTAGGCACTTTGGTTATTTTGCTTGAAAGTGACCGGGTGTTCTGTTATAATCCAGCAACAAACGCAATTGCCGCGGGGTGGAGCAGAGGTAGCTCGTGAGGCTCATAACCTCAAGGTCGGAGGTTCGATTCCTCCCCCCGCAACCAATAAAAAAACCCTCTCAAAAGAGAGGGTTTTTTTATTGGTGGAGCATTAGAAATTCGAGTACCATGTCTTTCCCCTATACATATCATTAAAACGTCTCGCATTATTGACAGTGGGTATTATATATGATATAAAAAACTGCCCGCAGATTGGCGCACGAGCCACGAGCCACGAGTCACGAGCCACGATCAGTGGAACGGGTTTTTTTGAGCGTAAAACAGGAGACGATATGATTGACCGGTATACACGGCCTGTATTGGCAAAAA
>JADFYD010000084.1 GCA_015233235.1 Candidatus Omnitrophota bacterium
GGTCGTTGTCGGATTTTTGTATTTCCTGCAGCCAAAGCATACCGGCGTTAGCGTAGAGATTGGTCTCAGGCATATCGCCCAGGTCCAGTTTCGGGGAAGAATACTGGAGGCCTATCCCTTCGGGATTTATATCCGAGTCCCATAAAATATCCGTGGTGTTAAGCGGGTTCGGAAATTTTCCGAGCCATATTTTGGTCTTGTCGATATATTCCAGTTTCGGTTCGAGCCGGATGTAATACTGGTCAAACATGACAAAAGTTTTCGAAAAATCACCGGTGCCGTTCCCCAGGGTAATATTGGTGGACCGCGGGTCGGCGGTCGAACCTGTCGCGAGGCGCGCTCCGCCGTAGACCTGGTCGTTGACCTTGCCCTCGGCGCCCAGACGGAGTCTCATCCTTTCCCTTATTTCGGAATGCGCGGGATTAAGACCTTTACCCCAATCTCCCTGCGTCCTGAAACGGGCGTCTCCTTTCATCGTTATTCTTTCGGTCCAGTCGGGGATCTTCGGTGCTGTAGACGTGTTAGTCGTTAGTCGTTGGTCGTTAGTCGCTAGTTGAGTGCCTTTGGCCACTTCCCCGCCACTCTGAACTTTGAACTCTGAACTTTGAACTTTCCCGGCATTTTGCGCCTCTTTCGCCGCTTCCTGCCTTGTTTCCTCGAGGATGCCGGTCGCTTCATCCTGCGTGAGTATTTTTTTCTCGACCAGTTTCCTGACGAGAATATCGATCTCCCCGGCCTGGGCGTTCTGACCGGCCGGGAAAACTAGCGAAATTATAAGAACCGCTAAAATAATTTTTTTGATCATCGTTTTCCTCCTGTTTTAACTAATGATACCCTGAATGTATTCTTTTGTCATTTTCTCTTTCGGGTTTTCGAATATTTCTTTAGCGGGCCCGTGTTCGATGAGCCGGCCCATGTAAAGAAAAAGAACGTAATCCGCCAGCCTTTTGGCCTGGCGCAAAATATGCGTGACAAGTATTATCGTGTAATACTGTTTAAGTTCCATAAAACGCTCTTCGATGTGCTTGCTGGACTTGGGGTCAAGGGCCGATGTGGGCTCGTCGCCGAGAATGATCTCCGGGCCAACGGCAAGGCCTCTTGCCAGGCAAAGTCTCTGCTGCTGCCCCACGGAAAGCCTCGCCGCGGGGCTGTTCAGTTTATCTTTAACTTCGTCCCAAAGGCTCGCGGTATGTAGAAAATGTTCGACGATGCGGTCGAGCTTTTTTTTGTTCTTCTCTCCGCAAAGCCTCGGCCCGTAAGCCACGTTGTCATATATCGACATCGGGAGCGGATAAGGCCGCTGGGAGAGCAGCCCCATTTTTTTTCTTATATGCGTCACTTCGGCTTTCGGGTCGTAAATATTCTCACCGTCAACCAGAACTTCACCCGTGACTTTGACGCCGTCTACCGAATCGATCAGGCGGTTGAATGATTTCAAAAGGGTCGTCTTCCCGCAACCTGACGGGCCGATGATCACGGTTATCTTCTTGTTGGGGATCTCCACCGAGACATCATGAAGCACATGATCCTTGCCGTAGAACACGTTTAGGTTATGCACGCTAACATTAGGTTTTAGTAGCATCTAGACTCCTATTTGGTTCATGGTTCATGGTATTTGGTACTTGGTTCGTCGGTAACCGCTTGTAGACGACCATGCCAAAAACTAAGTACCCTGAACCAACAACGACCATCTACACGACATGTTTCGTGAATTTACGCGTTAACAACCGCGCCGCGACGCTTATCACCAAAATTATCAATGTCAACGTAAGCGCCGAGGCATACGCCCTTCCCTGCACTTCGGGCATGGGCGTGCCGAACTGAAAAAATATGGCGAGCGGCAGCGTTGCCGCCGGGGCCAGTAATGACGTCGGCAGTGAATCCGTGAACCCCGCCGTAAAAATAAGCGACGCCGCGTCACCGATGCCGCGTCCGAAAGAAATAAGCACCGCCGTCGATATGCCCGGCAGCGCCTGACGCACGACAACTTTGAACGCGGTCTCGAGCTTTGTCGCGCCAAGCGCGTAAGAGGCGTCCATAAGCTCGCCCGGCACCATTCGCACGACTTCGTCCATCGACCGGCTCATTATCGGGAATATCAGGAACGTCACCGCGATCATGCCCCCTAGAAGCGATGACTTCACGCCGAAAAGAAGCATGATAGTAAAACCGAACGCTCCGTAAACGATAGAGGGTATGCCCCAGAGTATGTCGAAAGAAAACCGCGCTATGTAAGCGAGCGGCGAACCTTTTTTTAAATAAACGTTAAGATACAGTACTACGGGCAGACTGACTAGAATAGCCAACAACGCCGCGCCTCCCGTAAGATAAAGTGACCCCAGGATAGCGTTAAGTATACCGCCGTCCTTACCTAAGTAGTAACCGCTCTTGGGGGCCTGCGTCAGCATACCGAGGCTTAAATGCGGCAGACCTTTTCTGATAACGGTCCACAATATGAGAGCGAGCGCGAGAACTATCGCGCCCGTCGAAAATACCATGAGGCTTTTAAAGATATTCTCCTCGAGTCTTCTTACGTGTATGTTGTTCTTTTTATCCATTGTAGTAAAGGCTCCATTTGCTGCCTGAGAGTATCATTTTGGAAACAACGTTAAAATAAATAACCACCAGAAGAAGTAAAAGCGCCGCGAATAAGAGTCCCGAATCGTACAGCGGGATCGAAAGCATTTCGCCGTAATTGTTCGCTATCAGAGCCGGCAGCGGATATGCCGGGTCAAAAACGGTTCTCGGGATGCGCGCGACATTGCCGACTACCATCATGACGGCGATCGTTTCACCGAACGCGCGAGATAGTCCCAGGACACTCGCGGCGATCATGCCGGGCATAGCGCGCTTCATGACCACGAACTTGATCGTTTCCCATTTTGTCGCGCCGAGAGCCAGCGACGCCTGTTTTAAGTCGGACGGCACTGTCCTCAAAACTTCGACGGAAATGTGTATTATTACCGGTGATATCATGACCGCCAGCACCAGTCCTCCGGCAAGGACGCTGTATCCGGCGGAATAGCCCCCGAATAAAGGCGCGATAATGTTCTTTACAAGCGGCACGATGACGAGGACTCCCCACATTCCGTAAACGACAGAGGGTATACCGGCAAGAATATCGATAAAAGGGCCTATCCATTCGCGCAGTCTTTTGTCGGCATATTCTGAAAGATATATCGAAGCCAGAATGCACACCGGTATGGCGATAAAAGACGCGACCAGGGTTACCCACAGCGTGCCGGCGATAAAAGCCAAAAAGCCGAATTCGCCGCGCGAAGGATGCCATGCGGTAGAGAATAAAAGCGTCGTGAGCGGCTTAAGCGCGAGTATGGGCTTCGACCTCATGAAAAGAGCTAAAGCAATAAGAACGACTATAAGGGTCGATGCCACGGCAAGACCCCGCATCATCCTCGCGGCTATGCGATCTTTCGTTAGTCGTGCATCATTTGTTGATAGTGTCCGGATACTAGTTCTCCCCCAGCTTCTCAAGATCCTTTTTTATTTTATCATCGGGAACATTGATGTAGCCCGTTTCGGGAACGTATTTCTGTCCGTCGGTGAGCACCCAACGAAGGAACTCCCGCACCTCTTTCCTTTCGGGTTTTCCGCCGGAAACAAAATAAAGGTCGCGCGCCGGCGGTGACGGATAAATCCCGCGTGCGATCGCCGCCATGACCGTGGCGCGGTCATTGTAAAAATCCTCGTCGGGGTCGATCTTGCCGTCGCCGTTAATATCTATCGGAACAACCCTGATGCCGTCGATCGGAGCTTTTGTTTTGGCATCATACACATAATTCACATTGTTAAATCCTATGCCGCAAACATCTTTTTTTACGGCTTCGGCCACGCCCGGATCTCCGTAGACGCCGATGCCGACAAGATCTTCCTGCTTTTTTCCCAGATATTTTGCCCAGGTCTCGCCAGCGCCGCACGCGTCGGAGCGCGTGTACGCGATGACCGGCTGTTTTTCGTCAGTTCCCAAAACCTGTCCCCACGTTTTGATATCCCCCGTTACAAAGATGTCAGCAAATATCTTTTTGGTGAGCCCTTTGACGAGAATACCTTTTATGACGGGGTTATTGGCGTTCACTGTCGCGAGCACCGCGTCCTTGACGACGGGAAGCGCCCAGGCGCCTTTTTTTTCTTCCTCGGCATTAATATCCCTCGAGACCATGCCCAGGTCCGCTATTTTGGCCAGACAATCCGCCATGCCTTTACCCGCGCCGCCGGCCGAAACATCTATTTTCACTTTCGGATGTATCTTTTGGAACTCTTCCGCCCACTTGAGCGCCATCGGGTAAAGTGCCCAAGCTCCGGAGAGAGTGATCCTCCCTTCAAGTTCGACGTTTTGCCCCTGTACGTATCCGGCGCCGGCAAAAAGAATAGCCGCAAAGCATGTTATTACGAGACCCGTTATAACCCCTTTCATCATATCCTCCTTAAGTTATTTTCCGAATTTTTCCCTTTCAAGAACCGTTGCTACCGCGTTACGTACATCCTGCATGACTTTTTTCAGCCCGCAGGACTTTTCGTGCGGGCAATTGATATGCGCGTATTTACTGACGCATCTAAGCGGCGCCAGCGGACCGCTGGTCACGCGTATAACGTCGGCAAAACTTATTTCTTTCGGGGCTTTCGCGAGCTCGTACCCGCCGCCGGCCCCGCGCGAACTTTTAAGTATCCCCACTTTCTTAAGGTCCATTAAAATGCGTTCGAGAAATTTTTTGGGTATGCCTTCTTTTTCGGCAATGCTGGAGATCCTGACCGGCCCTTTTTTATAGGCCCGCGCAAGCTCTATCATCGCCTTCAGCGCGTACTCGCCTTTTTTTGATAATTTCATCAGCTTTTGCCTTATCGATTTTCTACATATTATACTCTAATAAAACAGTAGAGTATCGTAAGAATATACTACGGCTAATGGATGTTGTCAAGAATTTTGATCAAAAAACCAGCTGCGCGCGGAGGCCGTAGACGAAGATGGGGTCGTTGTCGCCCTGCTCGCTGCGTCCGACACCGTTAGGGTCGATTATCCACTGGAGGTCGGGCGAGAGTGACATGTATTTGCTCAGTCTGAAATTGTAATAACTCTCAAAATGCGTTTCTGGGTACCCCGGGTTTCCGGCGACTTTGTATTCATGGCTCGGGACAGCCTGGCCTACCGCAAAAGCGAAAACGTCATCGGGCCGGTTCCAGTATTTCCCGGTCATTTGGGCTCCCGTTGACCACGCGAGATATATCGTCGCCGAGCCGTCTATCGGCTGAAGGTCCGGCCTTTGCCAGCCAAATCGTCCGAATACACCGTATACGTCCGTCAATTTCTGGTCGGCGCTGAAACCGTACCCGTAATTCGGCTCATTCGTTTCCGTCGAGGGTTCACCGCCGGAGGCATCTACCAGTTTCAGATGTTTCCTGTCATTTTCCCAGCAGTAAACCCTGTAGTTGCCGCCCCACTGCTCGGCGTCCCAGCCCATAAGCTCATTCGGCATGAAATTGAACTGCGTCGTATAGAACGGGTGGTTGAAAATATCGTCCCATGTTCCGTCGGCGTTGTAATAACCGGCCGAGAGCTCCGCGTATTTGGCGAAATTGGGCCTGAGCGTAACACTCGCGCCCGGCGCGCGGTTTAGGCCGCCGCCCGCGGCGAATTCGATCGCCGGAGAGTACACGAACATGTTCGACATAAACTGCGCCGTTTCGTCATGAGCGAAATTGTTCTGGTCTATGCTGTAATATACAAGATCGATCTTGCCGGCCCTGAAACCTATTTGTCCGTCCAATATCTCGTGCCAGTACCATAAATTGGTCATTCTAAGGGCGCTACCCGAATCCTCGGCGTCATAATTCGTACCGCTGAACAAAGAAAGCTCATCCGTGAGTCCCGAATTCTCTCCGGCTTCGATCGATAAAAAAGCCTTGCCTTTTCCCAGCTGGTCCAGGGAAAAGTCCTTCGACATGGTAATATCCGACGTCCACGAACCGTCGACGCGGTCATCCCGTTTTTCACCGCTATTATTGGCGTTACGGGTACCCTGAAAAATAAACGTGCCGTCCGCCCCGATCTGTAGACCTCCCGGTACAACATATCCGTTCTCGGCGATACGGATATCCCTTCTATCGAGTTCCGCGTCAACCTGGCTCTTCACTTCCTTGTTAACTTCGGGTAAAAGACATTGTTTGATACAGCTGATCTCTTTTTCACCAAATCCCCCGGTATTCGCCTGCGTCTGCGGCGCGCTAGAGGCGGCCTTGCTTTGTTCCGCGAGTTTCGTCTCAAGTTCGCTTATACGCGTTTCCTGCGCTTTAACCGTTTCTTTGAGTTCGCGTAATTCTTTAAGGATGTCGTCTCCGGTAGATGTCTGAGCAAACGATAGCCCGGCCGGTTGAACGGCAAAAAAAGTTACAAAGGTGAGAACCAGAAATTTTTTCATTGTTCTTCCTTTCCTTCCGGCGGAAGGCGGTTGGTGATATGCTCGGAAAGCCTGAAAAGACCGTCTTTAAAAACCGAGGGAGCCACATGTTCGATCTCTCTCCTGGCCATATCCATGTATCTCTCGGCGGCAAGACGTGTTTTTTTAAGCGCCCCGGAAACGATCACAAGTTCTTTAACTTTTTCTTTTTTCTTTAAAAGATCTTTTTCGGACCTTACGGGCATGGAAA
>JADFYD010000085.1:0-2541 GCA_015233235.1 Candidatus Omnitrophota bacterium
GACGCGGCTTATTCCGAAGTGGCGTCCGAGGGCACAAGGGTTTACAGCTATTTCGAGGCTGACAGAAAAAAAGAGACCGGAATAGAATTTCATTCTCTCTCAAAAACTTTTAATATGACCGGCTGGACGTGAATTTAAGCACCTTCGGGTTCATCTCTTTCTTCTTGAACCTTCCGCCCCATAGTTTGCTCATAATAGAACCTCATTTTAGTCGTTTGTCGCTATTTACTCCGATATGGCATTGCCCACAGATCTATAAAACCTTTTGCCAGCGACTGGTCAAAAATATCCTCTTTGCCGTACGTGGCAAGTTTTAAGCTGTACCGCGAAAACGGACTTTTTCGCGAGACCGCGACCGCCCTGCCCTTGTAAAGTTTTATCTTGATATCCCCTGTCACTCTTTTCTGCGTCTTATCGATAAACGCGTCAAACGCTTCTTTGAGAGGCGTGAACCAAAGACCGTTATACACAAGGTCCGAATATTTATCCGCGACGCCGTATTTGTATTTTATAGTTTCCCTGTCGAGCACCAGATCTTCGAGCGCGGTATGCGCGACATGCAGTATGTCCGAAGCCGGAGCCTCATACACTTCGCGGGATTTTATTCCGACAAGTCTGTCTTCGACCATATCTATCCTTCCCACACCATGCTTCGCGCCAAAGGCGTTCAGTTTTAGTATCAAACCGATCGGATCGAGTTTCTTTCCGTTAACGGCAACCGGTATACCTTTATTAAAACTGACCGTCACGTATTCCGGCCTCGCCGGAGCGTCTTCCGCTCTGGCTATCGTTATATACGCATTATCCTTAGGTTCTTTAGCGGGATCCTCAAGATCTCCGCCTTCCACGCTTATCCCCCACAGATTCTTATCTATACTGTAAATTTTTTTCTTTGTCTGCGCGATAGGGATGTTATGTTTTTTCGCGTAATCTATTTCAGATTCACGGGTTTTCAATTCCCACTCACGGACCGGGGCGATAACCTTCACCCCCGGCATTTTTAAATGAAATGTCACCTCGAACCTCACCTGGTCATTGCCTTTCCCGGTGCATCCGTGCGCCACAAATTCAGCCTTTTCGGACTTAGCCACTTTAAGCATACGTTCGGCTATTATCGGACGCGAAAGAGCCGTCGCCAAATTATATTTTCTTTGGTACAAAGCGCCGGCTTTAAGCGCGGGAAAAATATAATCGGACACAAATTCTTCCTGAAGATCCTCCACGATGCATTTTTTCGCGCCGATCCTGAGCGCGCGTTTCTTTCCGTCTTCGGCGTCGCCTCCCTGCCCCAGATCACCCATGTAGCATATAACTTCATAACCCCTGTCCATCAGCCACTTGATGGCGACTGAAGTATCCAACCCGCCCGAATACGCTAATATCAATTTCTTGTCAGCCACGTTAATCTCCCTTCTTTTTGTTCGCATAGAGCATAGCGCAAAGAGCAAAGGGTTTTCCCATAACTATGCACTATGCTCTTTGCCCTATGCCCACGCTATAACTTGCTCTACTCGCACATAAGCTTCAACAATATCGCCTTCTGCATATGCATTCTGTTCTCCGCCTGATCGTATATTATGGAATTTTTACCGTCCACGATATCCGAAACCTCTTCACCGCGATGCGCCGGCAAACAATGCATGATAAGCGCGTCCTTCTCCGCGAACCCCATCAAGGTTTCGTTTATCTGAAATCCCTGGAAATCTTTCAGTCTCTTTTCTCTCTCGCTTTCCTGCCCCATGCTTGTCCAAACATCCGTATAGATAAAATTCGCGCCTTTGGCCGCCATGGCCGGATCGACGAAATATTCCACGCTTGAGGCGTTCCTTTTAGCTATATTCACGGCTTTTTCGAAAACTTCCTTATTCGGTTCGTACCCTTTAGGCGTCGAAACCGTCATCTTCGTCCCGGTGAAAGCCGCGACCATAAGCAACGAATTACACACGTTATTCCCGTCTCCGACATAAGCCAGATGCGCGCGCTTCAAATTTTTACAACGTTCCTTTATCGTAAAAATATCCGCCAGCGCCTGGCACGGATGGCAAAAATCGCTAAGCCCGTTTATGACCGGCACAGTCGAATAATGCGCAAGCGTCAAAATATCCTCATGCTTGTACACGCGCGCTACTATCACATCGACGTACCTGGATAGTACACAGGCGACATCCTTGACCGGCTCGCGTACCCCCATATCTATCTCCTGGGGTGAGAGGTACATCGCGTGGCCTCCAAGCTGTTTCATGCCGACTTCAAAAGATATACGGGTCCTGTTGGACGGTTTCTGGAAGAGCAATGCCAGAGTCTTGTTTTTGAGCGCACGTCTCTTTGATAACGGTTTTTTCTTAAGTTTCCCGGCCGCCTCGATAAGTTCGAATATCTCTTCCCGTCCAAGTTCGCCCGCGCACACCAGATCTTTTTTTGCAATACCGCATTTATTCATATTTTCCCCAGCGCTTTTTCGATTATTCCAACAGCTATATCCGCCTCTTTCCTTTTGACAGTTATGGGCGGCATTATCCTAAGAACATTTTTTTGCGTACA
>JADFYD010000085.1:2596-6640 GCA_015233235.1 Candidatus Omnitrophota bacterium
TGCATTCCGCCGCAACGGACGAGGCATCCGGAAGGGCCAGCTCAACACCTATCATGAGAGCCTTTCCCCTAATGGTTTTTATAACGGGATACTTCAGTTTCAAACTTTCCAGCTTTTTAGCGATGTACTTACCCATTTTACGCGCGTTATCGATCAGGCAGTCCTTCTCTATCGCCTCGAAGACCGCGAGCGCCGCGGCGGAAATAAAGGGGCTACCCCCAAAAGTCGAAGCGTGGGTACCCGGAGTAAGAACGTCCTTGTACTTATTTCCTACCACAAGCACCCCTATCGGCACACCCCCACCAAGCGATTTCGCCAAAGTTATAGCGTCCGGCTCAATGCCGTAATGTTTAAAAGCGAACATTTCGCCTGTTCTTCCCATGCAGGTCTGTACTTCATCTGCCATGAAGAGGACATCTTTTGACTTACAAATATCGTATACCGCCCGGATATATTCTTCGCCGGCCACATTTATCCCGCCCTCTCCCTGTATAAACTCCAGAAGCACGGCTATCGTTTTGAAAGATACGGCGTTACGAAAAGCTTCTATATCGTTAAAGGGCACATATTTAAACCCTTCGGGAAGGGGATCAAATCCCTTCTGGACCTTATCTTGCCCGGTCGCGGTGATAGTAGCTATGGTCCTACCGTGGAACGAACCCGTCATCGTGATGATCTCGTTCCTTGCCGGATTGCCGTACTTACGCGCCAGTTTTATCGCCGCTTCATTAGCCTCGGCGCCGCTATTCGCAAAAAACACTTTACCCGGAAAGGAATACTCAATGATTTTTTTGGCCAGGAGCGGCTGCACCTCATTATAAAAATTATTCGAAACGTGCATGATCTTCGAAAGCTGTTCTTTTAACCTTTTTGTGACCAGGGGATGGCAATGCCCTATACCGCTCACGACCCAGCCCGGGAAAAAGTCCAAATATTTTTTCCCGTCTATGTCTTCCACCCATGAGCCCTTTCCTTTTACCAGGCAAAGGTCCTGGCGAAAATACGTAGACAGCACGTATTCATCATATAGTTTCTTTACATCATTCGTGTTCATTTTATATCCTTTCTCCGCAAATCAATCAAAAGACATTTTAATTTCCGTGCCGATGCCTTCATCCGTAAAAAACTCCAGAAGCAAAGCGTGCGAAAGGCAAGCGTCTACAATGTGCGCCTTTTTTACTCCGCCTCGGAGCGCCGTGAGTCCGGCCCTTATCTTTGGAAGCATCCCGCCGGATATAATACCCTTTTCTATAAGCCGCTCGGCCTCACCGAACGTTAAAGAATGTATCAGCGATTCAGTGTCGTTCTTATCCCTCAAAACACATTTTACATTCGTCATCAGAACGAACTTCTCGGCCTTCAAAGCAATAGCGATATTGCTGGCAGCGTCATCCGCGTTAACATTGTAAAGTTTATTGTCCTTCCCCTTGCCCACCGGGCTTATCACGGGAATAATGTTCGTTTCAATGAGCCTGTCAAGCACGGTAATATCTACCAGCCCCACGTTGCCGACATATCCCAACTCGGAGTTATCGTGCTGCACGGTCTGTATAAGGTTGTTTTCCTTGCCGCTCAAACCGAACGCGTTACCGCCAAAACTGTTTATTTCCTCGACAAGTTCGTTATTGATCTCCATAAGAACGGAATCGACTACGCCCATGGATTTTTCGCATGTGACGCGCAGTCCGTCAATAAACCTGGAATCGATATTTTCCGCTTTCAGCCGTTCGCTTATGTTGGGCCCGCCACCATGTACGAGAACAGGTTTCATTCCGGCGTAGCGCATAAAAACAATGTCCTTAAGCACTTTAGATCTTACGTCCCTCTTATGAAAAGCACTGCCGCCGTATTTAATAACGACAACTTTTCCGAAAAATTTCTTGATATAGGGCAACGCCTCTATTAAGACACCGCTTTTCTTGATCGCTTCCTGCATTTTTTCTCCGGTTTTTCTAGGTCGTATAGAAGGAGTTTATGTAAATATACTTTTTAGACAGATCGCACGTATACATAGTCGCTTCGTATTTACCTTCGTTGAGCCGCACTTCGATCTCGGCGTCTTTTCCTTTAAAAACATCCTTCTTCGTCCTGAAATCGGCCACACTTTTACCGTTTTTATAGAACGTAACGCCGTCCATAATAATTTCGATACCGTCGGGATCGAATTCAATACCGCTGGCGCCGAGCGCCGCGGCCACACGGCCCCAATTCGGATCGCCGCCATGGATGGCGCACTTCAGAAGCAGTGAATTTGAGATCTTTTCGACAGCCGAACGCGCTTCTTCCGCGCTTTTCGCGCCTATCACTTTGACCTTTACCAGTTTTGTCGCGCCTTCCCCGTCCCGTACTATCATTTTTGCCAGTTCCAGCATGACTTTTTTAAGTTTGCCCGCAAAATTCTTGTATTCTTTTCCGGAATCGGGAATAACAGGGTTTATCGCCTCGCCGTTGGCGAGAACTATTACGGTATCGTTAGTGCTCATGTCACCGTCAACGGATATCGCGTTGAAAGACTCTTCGTTGCATTCGATCAAAGCCTTTTTAAGAGCTTTATCGGAAATAGCGGCGTCCGTAAAAATGTAGCACAGCATCGTCGCCATATTGGGCTTTATCATGCCGGCGCCCTTTGTAACGCCGATCATTTTTATCTCTTTTCCTCCGCATTTGAACTTTACGGAATATATCTTGGCGAAAACATCCGTAGTCATTATGGCTTCGGTCGCCCTCATTACTCCGTCGGACGAGAGACCGCTGATAAGTTCCGGCACTGCCGCTAGAAGCGGTTTCATGTTCATCGGCACGCCTATAACTCCGGTGGAAGAGACCAGTACCAGGTCTTCGGAAATATTTAAAGCTTTCGCGACTTCTCTTGCCGACTTCCTGGCATCGGAAACACCCCGTTTTCCGGTCATACAGTTCGCGTTGCCGGAATTCACCAAGATCGCCTGCGCGCCTTTATTTTTCTTCAGTTTTTCCTGGCAAACTATCACCGGCGCGGCTTTAGAGCGGTTCCTGGTAAAGACCGCCGCGCATTTCGCCGGGTTCAAAGAATAAAAAAGCGCGAGATCCTTTCGCTTTTTCTTCAACCCCGCGTGCATACCGTTAGCTAAAAAACCCTTTGGAAGCTCGTATTTCATTTTTTCATCCTCACCTTTCATGTTAGTCATCGATCGTTCATCGTACTTGGTACTTGGTACTTGGTATTTGGTTCTTTAACCAAATACCATTAACCAAGTACCCTGAACCAAGTACCCTGAACCACACGATTGTGCTATTTCAACAGCCCGACCCGTTCATCCATGCCGAGCATGAGGTTCATGTTCTCGACCGCCTGGCCGCTGGCGCCTTTCATAAGGTTATCGATGACCGAAACGATTATGATCAAACCCCTCGCTACCCTTATCCCTATGTCGCAAAAATTCGTCCCGGCCACATCCAATATCTGGGGCAACTCGGAGCCTTCCGGCCTCACACGCACAAAGGGCTCTTTTTCATAGCGTTTCAGGTACAAGGAGACTACCTCTTTCTCTGTTAGCCCCTTACTGTCTACATAGATCGTGGACAGAATTCCGCGCCTTACGGGCAAAAGATGCGGGGCGAAATTAACTTTAATACTCTTGCCGGCAACGGCACCCAGCACATGTTCCATTTCCGGGATATGCTGATGGTCATTCGGCTTGTAGCATTTCAGATTTTCACCGACTTCGCTGAAAGATAAGGGTATTGTGCCTTTCCTTCCGGCGCCAGAGGTCCCGCTTTTAGAATCAACTATCGGCGCGATAGAGTGTTTAGCCAAAAAATCGGCTAAAGGCAAAAGCCCCAGTATCACGCTTGTCGGGTAACATCCGGGGTTCGCTACAAGAGATGCCTTGCGTATCTTTTCCCTGTTTATTTCCGGAAGGCCGTACACGGCCTTAGAAATATTATCGGCGTCGGCGTGTTTTACCCCGAACCATTTTTCATAAACATCCCCGGGAAGCCTGTAATCGGCGGAGAGGTCCACTACTTTGCACCCTTTTTTCAAAAAAAGCGGTACATACTGCA
>JADFYD010000086.1 GCA_015233235.1 Candidatus Omnitrophota bacterium
AAAAATTAGGGGAGGTTACCCAACCTCCCCTAATACAACTCTCATTATCCATCCGCGAACAACTATCCTTTCGCGCCTTCTTTCAATCCTTCCTTGTATCCGTCGGTATAACCTTTTTTGTAGCCGTTCTTGTATCCGTCCTCATAGCCTGTAGAATACGCCGAACCCGAATCATCGGGCTGTTGCCCCCTATACTGCTGCTGCGGATACTGCTGTTGTGGATACTGCTGCTGAGGATACTGCTGTGGATATGGTGCCGGGGCAGGAGCCGGAGCGGGAGCCGGTTTATTTGTGAGTGTATCTAGAAGAGCCCCTCCAATAACATTAACACCTGCTCCTACAAGCGCGCCCGTACCGGCATTACCGCCGGAAACGGCGCTTGCCGCGGCGCCTGTACCGGCGCCTAAGAGGCCTTGCATCAATACATCCCTGGATTCACCATAACAAACGGTCATCGGCACTAAAAACGCAAATAACAGAAGAACGACCAACACAAAATTCGCTTTTCTCATTTACTTTCCCCCTTTTTATCTTCCAAAAGCTTGCCCTGACACAAACCTGATTTTATCAACTGTTTTTCTATCTTTTCAACTATTTCCTGTTTGCGCAAAACCCAATCCGGGGCTACTAATACTTTCCTGTTCGCGTCGGAAACCAGCCTCAATATTACCCAATCCTTGGGTATATGAGCCAGTAAATCACTTATAATGTTAACATATTTTCCTTCATCTAACAAATTTATTTTACCTTGTTTGTAATAATTTTCAAGGGGGGTATCTCTTAAGACGTGTAAAACATGAAATTTGACTCCCGCAACCGGCAATTTCGCGATAGTTTTCACCGTTTCGAGCATATCATCAGCCGTTTCGCCCGGTAACCCCGCTATGAGATGTACAGCTACCTTTATCCCCCTATCCGCAATAGCCTGTATCGCCTCTTCGGTCTGCTTGAAAGTGTGCCCCCGGTTAATAAATTCGAGCGTTCTATCATGGACCGTTTGCAACCCCAATTCTATCCATACTTCGTAATCTTTTAAATATTCCGCTATGAGGTCGAGATTTTTCTCATCGATACAATCCGGCCGCGTCGAAATAAAAAGTCCGACAATGTCCTCATATTTCCTGATCGTATCATATTTTTGTTTTAATGTTTCTGTCGAGCCGTAAGTCCCTGACCCGTTCTGGAAATAAGCGATAAATTTCTCCGCGCCGTAACGTTTCCTGGCGAACTCCATGGATTCGCCGATCTGCGCGTCAAGCGAAAGCTTTTTACCGGCGAAAACGCTAAAAGCTTGTTCGTTGCAGAATATACATCCACCGCTTCCGACCTTGCCGTCTTTATTGGGACATGTGAAGCCGGCGTCAAGGGAGAGGCGATGCACCCGGCACCCATATTTCGCACGGAGATAGTTATTGAATGAGTAATAGCGCATAGTTATCGTCCGAGTTTTACCATAAGTATCGCCACAGCCGCCGGTGTTACGCCTGAAACGCGCGATGCCGCGCCAAGCGTGGCGGGCCTTAGCCGGGTTAACTTTTCGACTATTTCTTTCGATAGTCCCGAAATACCTTCATAGATGAAATCCGCCGGTATGCGTAAATTTTCCAGACTCTTAAATTTTTCCGCCCGCGCTTCTTCCCTTTCAAGATATCCGGTATATTTTATGTCTACTTCGAGCTGCACTGTTTCATAATAAGAAAGGTTGTTAGGTCTCGCTTCCAACTCAAGAACGTCTCCATAAGATATACCCGCTCTCTTAAGGATTTTGATAAGCGGCGTTCCTTCGTACAGCGCCGACTGCCCTTTACTTATCAAGAACACGTTTATCTTTTCGCCCGGAGCTATTTTTACCGAAGCAAGCCTCTTCTTTTCTTCTTCGACTTTTTTTATTTTCTCCCCGGCCTTCTCCAATTGCTCCTTAGTCACAAGTCCAATAGCATATCCGACAGGCATAAGACGCAAATCGGCGTTATCTTCCCTTACAAGCAGCCTGTACTCCACGCGTGAAGTGAACATCCTGTAAGGCTCTTTTGTCCCCTTTGTAACAAGGTCATCTATCAAAACTCCGATATAAGCCTCGGAGCGTTTAAGAACCACCGGTTCTTCTCTTTTTATTTTCCGCGCGGCGTTTATGCCGGCCATAAGTCCCAGGGCTGCCGCTTCTTCGTACCCGGTAGTGCCGTTGATCTGCCCGGCAAGATACAAGCCTTTTATTTTCTTTGTCTCAAGCGTCGCGAAGAGTTCCGTCGGATCCACAAAATCATATTCTATACCATAAGCGGGCGTATTGATCTTCACGTTCTCAAGACCAATAATGCTATGCAGCATCTTTTCTTGGATTTCCATGGGAAGACTCGTTGAAACACCATTCGGATAGTACTCGTCGGTATCCAACCCTTCGGTTTCAATAAAAACATGATGCGAGTCCCTGTCGCTAAAACGGACTATTTTATCCTCTATCGATGGACAATACCTCACTCCGGTCGACTTGATCTTTCCTGTGTAAAGTGGCGACCGATCTAAACCGCTCTTTATGATCTCGTGTGTTAATTGATTTGTACGCGTGATATAACACGGCTTCTGCTGAAGTGTTATCGCTTTAGTGGAAAAAGAGAACGGCACGACGAGTTCATCACCGGGCTGCTCCTGCATAACGGAGAAATTTATCGTTTTGCCGTCAAGCCGCGCGGGCGTTCCTGTCTTAAGCGAACCGACATTAAAACCTAATTCTCTAAGATCATCTGAGAGTCCCACGGAAGACTTCTCGCCTATACGTCCACCAGCAAAATGTTCCAATCCAATGTGTATAGTCCCGTTCATGAAAGTACCGGCGGTAATTATAACCGCTTTCGAGGTAAATACGCCGTTCCTTGCGGTTTCGACGCCGGATACCGCACCGCCCGAAGTAACGAGTTTCTTCACCTCGTCTTCAAGTACGGATAAATTCTTCTGCCCGGTGACTATACCGCGCATCCGTTCATTGTATATTTTGCGGTCGATCTGCACGCGGGAGGACCTAGCGGCATATCCTTTCGATAAATTAAGCATCCTGAATTGGATGCAACTTGCGTCGGCGCACTTCGCCATCTCTCCGCCCAACGCGTCTATCTCTTTTACAAGCTGGCCCTTGCCGACACCGCCGATCGAGGGATTACATGAGGTGTAGCCTATCTTGCTCTTATCGAGGGTCACCAGAAGAGTATTAAGCCCCATACGCGAAGCCGCCAAAGCCGCCTCGCATCCGGCGTGCCCGCCGCCAACAACTATAATGTCATAACGCTCTTGCATGGCTCAATATTCAGCGCCTTTATGATACAGCACGATCGCGGTAGTGGATTGCTCCGGGACCATTTGATACGCGGCGGTCAGTTTAACTCCAATACTCTTTTCAACATCCAGCAACCTGAATATTTTTTCCTGATCAGCGAGGTTTTTCCAGAGAGCATACCCGGGACTGTATCTTTTGCCGCTCCCATTTTTTATTTTGAGCTCTTTTCTGATGAGACTGTTCATGTACTCCGCTAAAGCCTCGGCTAAATATACGCTTAAACCGTGCAAAAAATAAAACTTTGAATATTCGCCGTCCTGCTCGAGGATTTCCAGTACACGCGTTATTTTATCGCCGACCGTAACTGCCTGAAAAGCCGCCAGGTCAAGGGTTCCGCTTTCGAAATGATCGGCTATGCTTTTCTTTCCGGTTACGGAATGCGCGAAATCGAAAGACTCGATAACCTTGCCGTCGCGTCCAAATACATTCAGCTTGGACCCCGCGGACTTCGCGCCGAAATATCCGTAAACGGCTTTCAGCGTGAACCAGTTCTTAGTTATACTTTCGTTTTTAAGATCATCAAGTATTTTTTCGAACTCGCCGCCCGTAAGGTGATTTGCGATTCCTTTGTCTTTATGTTTAGTGCCCCACCCAAGCGAAAAAAGTGAGTTTTTATCCAAAGAAGCGAATACTTCGTCGATGGAAATATTGTTTACCGTCCGAACGCCGTAAAAAGGCGGCACGGGGATCTTTTCCACCGAAGGGAGAACACTGCCCTTTTTCAGATTCGCTATAAGATACTTATCAAGCTCCACTTTTTTATCCGGCAAGCCCGCCGGAACTATTTTTTGTGGCTGTACCACAGGCGCGCTCTTTTCCGGAAATGCCTTTTTACCGCCGTTATTCAGGAGTTCCTCCGCCAATCTCAGGCCTACGAACGCGTCTCGAGCGTAATAAATCCCGCCTTTGTAAACGTTTTTGTCGTCAAGTATCGATATTTCACGCGCGAAATTCTCATTTATCGGGGCCCCTCCTATAAGGATCGGTATCTTCCATCCTCTTTCGGCAAAGGCTTTTACGCAAGACTTCATACCGCGCGCCGTAGAAACTAAAAGCGCGCTCAATCCTACAGCATCGGCTTTATTTTTTTCGGTTTCCTCGACTATTCTTTCCACGGAGACTTGTTTTCCGAGATCGATCACGGTGTAACCGTTATTCTCAAGTATCATCTTGACAAGATTCTTGCCGATGTCGTGCACATCGCCGAAAACAGTAGCGAGCACTATCGTTCCTTTAGTCACGGCTCTTTCTTTGGGAAGAAAATCTTTCAGGTATAGAAGCGCGCGGCGCATAACTTCGGCTGACTGCAGCACGTACGGCAGTACCAGCTCGCCTGAGTCAAGTTTTTCGCCCACCTCACGCATGGCGGCAAGTAATGTTCCGTTGATGATGTCTTCCGCCCTGCGAGTTTTTAACTCCTCATTGAGAAGTCCAGGAAGCCCCGCACTCTCGCGGTTAATAACACAGTTCCTCAACTTCTCATCAAGCGGGAGCGCGTCATCTTTCCTCTTTTCAGCGGTATCAACATCTTGTTTACTTCCAAAATACTCCAAAAGATCACCGACCGCGGCAGGGACCTTATTGAAGATCACGTTTTCGCAAATTTCCCTTTCTCTTATGTCTATTCTTTCGTATTCCAGATAGTGTTCGGGATTTACTATCGCGATATCAAGCCCGGCTAAAACAGCGTGATGCAGGAACACCGCGTTCATTATTTTTCGGGATTGTTTAGGGAAACCGAACGAAACATTGCTTACACCGAGCGTCGTTAAAACACCCGGGTGTTTTTCTTTCAGTTTTCTTATTCCGTCGAATGTTGACACGGCTGAATCGGCGTATTCGGCTTCGCCGGAACCAAGCGAAAACGTTAACATGTCAAACACCAGCTGATGCGGCATAAGACCGTATTTATTGACTCCCAGCTCGTATATCCTTTCCGCGACTAGCATTTTATGTTCAAGAGTTTTTGCCATTCCTTTTTCATCTATAACAAGCGCGATCACAAAACTCCCGAACTCTTTAGCAATTCCGAAAACTTTTCCGGCTTTGGTCCCCCCGTCCTCAAAGTTCACCGAATTAACAAAACAGGTACCCGGATAACTCGCCGCCGCAGCTTCTATTACGCCGGTATCCGTAGAATCGATCATAAGCGCGCTTTTTACACTTTCGGCCAAACGTTTAAAAATATAAACGGCATCCTCTTTCTCGGTGTTCCTCTCGGTAAGCACAGCACAAACGTCAAGTATCGCGGCGCCTTTACGCTCCTCGGCCCTTCCTATTTCTATTATCCCGTCGTACTCGTTCGACAAAAGCAGTTCTTTCACCTTTTTTGAACCTTGCGTATTAACGCGCTCCCCCGCTATCACCGGTTTAGGCATGTCATCGACATCATACCCTTCATAAAAACTCGCAAAAATCCTGGTTGTTCCGTTGAAAGACCGCTTTTGCCGGCCGACGATCTCGCGCATCGCTTTTATATGTTCCGGTCCCGTGCCACAGCATCCGCCGATAACGTCCAAGCGGTATTTTGATAAGAAATCCGACATAACACGCGCCATCTCATCCGGCGTAAGAGGAAAAACGGTTTTACCGTTCTCTTCGCGCGGGAGCCCGGCGTTCGGAAGGAACGAAACGTAAACGGGGCATCTTTCGCTTAAGACGCCGAGAGCGTGTTCCATCTCTAGCGGTCCGGCGCCGCAGTTCATTCCAATTACATTCACTCCTAAATGATAAAGAGAGGCCGTAGCCGCGAAAACACTTGTTCCCAAAAGCATACGTCCGTTGTTATTAAGCGTGATCTGGGCCATAACGGGAAGGCTGACTCCCGCTTCCAGCATCGCTTCTTTTGCCCCGCCAACGGCTGCTTTCACTTCAAGAAGATCCTGGGATGTTTCTATTAATAGAGCATCGGCGCTGCCTTTTATAAGGCCCAGTGCCTGTTCTTTAAACACTTTTTTCAG
The DNA here is from genome assembly GCA_015233235.1 of Candidatus Omnitrophota bacterium. Lineage (GTDB taxonomy): Bacteria > Omnitrophota > Gorgyraeia > Tantalellales > Tantalellaceae > JADFYD01. The sequence continues at coordinate 6,289 of JADFYD010000086.1, forward strand.
TTCAGAATACGTAATGCCCCCGAGCGCCGGATCGTTCGATGAAGGAAGCCTCCCCGTTGGCCCCATCGTACCGACCACATAACGCGTGTGTTTTGGGGAATAATATCTGTTTGCGGAATCGCGGGCAAGCTCAGCGTTCTTTTTATTGACCTCAAACACTTTATTTTCTAAACCATATTCCGCGAGTTTTATAGCGTTAGCTCCGAAAGTGTTAGTCTCGACCGCGTCGGCTCCGGCCAAAAAATAATCGTTGTGGACCTTATTTATGAGGTCGGGGCGCGAAAACGCGAGATATTCCATACA
>JADFYD010000087.1 GCA_015233235.1 Candidatus Omnitrophota bacterium
AAGATCGCCAGATCTACAATTTCCGAATATTTGAGAACCGGCAAAAAACCTGATATTGCTGTTACGGACCCGTTATTGAATGAGCATATGGGAGCATTTGTCACTCTTCATGAAGGTGGGGAACTTCCGGCTGCGAAAACGATCCGGTCTCAATCGACAAAAATATTTTTTCATATGCTTCCCGGTCAAGAACTGCCATGCCTAAAAGTATTTTTTCGCTTGTCTTGCATTTCAAGGACGACGGGTCCGCAAAAACAGTTGCTACTGGTTTATCCACAACACTCAGTACGTTCCCGGAAGTTTTCGAGATCTTGTTCACCTCCGAAATCAGTGCGTTCTCGTTAACATTAATTTTTTCCGAAAGTTTTTTCAAGTACTCAGTACGGGTTATCGAATTTTTAATTTTCGAGATCGTAAGCAGCATTTCCTTTGATACTTTTACCTTGTCCTGAATGGCCTTTCCTGGTATCGCGGCTGTTAGAATATCTAGTTTGTAATCAAAAATATCCTTGGCATTTTTTACGATCTCCAAAAAGGCGTCTTTGCCGCACTTTTTTATGTATGTGTCGGGGTCATCGCCATTAGGCAAGGTCGCTACCCGAACAAACATGTCGTTCTCGATCATAATATCTAGTCCGCGTAAGCTCGCAGTCTGGCCTGCCGTATCCGGATCAAAAATAATGACAGCCGTATCCGTGAAACGTTTTAGAAGCAATACCTGGTGTTCGGTGAGAGCCGTACCGGATACCGCCACCACATTCGTAATACCGTGCTGATATGGCATCACGGCATCCATATATCCCTCTACAAGTATAACGTAACCCGCTTCCCTGATGCTTTTCCTGGCAAAATTCAATGCGAATAACGTATTTCCTTTTGAATATACCGGCGTTTCCGGTGAATTAATGTATTTCGGCAGGGAGTTATCCATGACCCTGGCACCAAAAGCGACGTTTTTTCCGTGGTCATTATAAATCGGGAATATGATCCTGTTCCTGAACCTGTCATATTCATTATCGGACTTCTCACTTTTCACTATCAATCCTGATTTCCTTACTAGATCAATACTAAATTTTTTTTTATGCAAAATATTCTTAATGCTGTCCCAAGACTCCGGCGCATAGCCTATATTAAATTTCTTTATTGTGTCTTGCTGGAGACCTCTTTTCAAAAGGTAAGCCAAAGCCGTTTTCCCCGCGTTTGCTAAAAGCGTCTCATGATAAAAATCCGCGGCCGTTTTATTTATTTCATAAAGCAGCGTTGTTGCATTCTCGGCGCCAGGCTCCCGTCGCTCATACGTGTCGGGTATATCCACATTCGCCTTCGCGGCGAGCATTTTCAAAGCTTCCACAAAACTCATGTTTTCATGTTTTATAAGAAATCCTATCGCGTTGCCGCCCTCGCCGCAACCGAAACAGTGATATATCTGTTTTTCAGGTGAAACTATAAAAGAAGGCGTCTTTTCATTGTGGAACGGACAGCATGCCTTATAACTGCGGCCTGTCTTCTTGAGCTGCACATAATCCGATATAAGCGCAATTATATCGGTGCGGTCAAGCACCTGATCGATGATCACTTGAGAAACTTTGCCCATTCACTATATCCTTCGGAAACGCTTAAATCCGGAGCATTCAATAAAATTTAATTTTCCTTTAGGGTCGACGCTGTCAAACAAAAGGTTTAATCCCAGGTTATCACTGGATATGTGCCCGGCAATAACGTAGTTCATATATTCTGATTTCGCGGCCTTTAAACCGCTTTCCTTAACGTGCATACCCACGATAGTTTTAATTCCGGCCTGTGAAAGCCTTGAAAAGATCTTATCCGGACCGCTTGTTCCGCCTGTCATATCGACGAATATTTTTCCCGCTTCAGACTTATTTTCTCCGGAGGCTATATACGGGCACACGTTTAAGGTTTTGGCCGCGTAACGGTATTCCGGCACTCCCACGAGAAGGTTAAGGACGTCGGTAAGTTTTTTTGGTTTTTTTCCATCGAAAAATTTCTGAAGATATGACGTCACGCAATTATCCGCCACGGTGTGGCAGCAAATAAGCGGTATGCCGAGTAGACGCGCCGCATCCACAGCCCTCGACTGATTAATTACGGAAACACCCCTAAAAACTTCCTGCATGCGTTCTTCCATTATTTTTTTCGCGATTGTCTTATCAAGACCGTATTGGTGCCAAAGATCGGGCTGTATCGCCATAACTTTATCGAGGTGGGCCAGGGCCTTACCTTCGGGGTGATGCGCTATGACAAGGTCGATCTTAACGCCTTTCTGCCTAAGCCTATCCGCAAGCACCATTTCCTGACACTCTATGTCGACGCCGACCATAACGGTTCGGATCTCTTCGTTGCCTTTTCCGTATAACATTCTGGTATCGCTGTAGGGGTTAGTGAATTTTTCCTTGCTAAAATATTTTTTTTCGAAACCGCCGAGCTTTTTGTACTCTTTTTTCGCCGTTTCCAAACATTCTTTCACAACCTTTTTACCTCTCGGGTCAACACTCATACCCTTCTCTACAGCCTTGTCAAATAATTCTTGCAGTTTCACGGTTTCTCCTTTACTTCGCGGATATTGCAGATACCTCTGTCCGCATTATTTTTTTGACCAGAAAATCGTCTTTGTCCCTCTTCAAAAATATCAGATTACGCGTCAGCCAGCTATATACGGTCACGTCTATTTTGACAAAGAACATTGCGGATCTTGAATGTTTAGCGATTATATCATTTACGCCGTCTACCGGCACCAGCATAAGCTGGAACCCGATTATTCCAAAAAGTATAATCGTACGGAGGGCCGCCATAATTACCCCGCCCATAGTCTCTATCGGCGTTAGAGTATCCTTGAGGGAAATATTAGCGAGTATCTCCATCCCTTTGATCAGGCCGGAAAAAGCCGCAACGATTACGGCGAAAGCGACAGGCTCGGCCCATTTATTGGAAATAAATGTCAGATATTTGGAAGCTATTGTGTCATAATAACCTATGGCAAAAAATAAAAGTACGAACCACCAGATAAAGAACACAAGTTGACTGCCAAGTCCCTTTTTTGACCCCCTATACAGCATCCAACATGCGGTAACGATGTAAACAATATCCAACCAGTAAATACCGAATATCATACGATATCACACCCCCCATTTTGAAACCAAAGTATATCATATAAAAAGGTGAGAGTCAAACCGATGGAATTGACTTAAAAAACCGGTTAGCGGCACGCATACAGTTTGTTAGATCTCATGATCGGCCGAATGTCCACAAACCTGCCGATCTGATCCTGAAACCCTTCCAGAAGAACTTCAGCGTATTGACTTGTGTATCCGGAGCAAAGACCGTCTTTAATTTCCGATTCGACAAGAATTTTAACCTGATTTCCGGAAAATTGTGCGGCGAAATCGCATTCCAACTGTTTACCGATCTCGATCAGTTTGCTTACTCTTTCTTCGGCTATCCTTGAAGGCACTTTAGGTGTCATTTCAAAGGACGGTGTCCCTTCGCGGTCACTGTACTTAAAAACATGAAGACGTGAAGGTTTTATCCTTTGGATCGTCTCGACAGTTTTTTTATACGATTCGTCTGATTCTCCCGGGAACCCGCAGATAACGTCGGTAGTAATGCCTACATGCGGTGTCTTGAGGCGTATACGCGAGATAAGATTTTCATACTCACCGGATGTGTACCGGCGATTCATCGATCGCAGTGTTTTATCACAGCCGCTTTGGAGAGGGATATGCAGGTGCTGACATATCCTTTCTCCGCCGGAAGATATCACTTCGATAAGTTCCTCTGTAACATGATTAGGCTCTATGGAACTAAGCCGGATACGGCTATCGGTAGTAGATGAAGCGATTAGTTTTAACAGGCCCGCCAATGAAAGGTCAGACTCGCCTTTCCAGGAACCTACACAAATACCGGTTATGACTATCTCCCTGTACCCGGCACCGATAAGTTTATTTACTTCATTAGTTATGTCCAGAGAACTCCTGCTTTCGGAACGACCTCTGACAAGGTGCACTTTGCAATAAGTGCAGGCCTGGTCACAACCGGTTTGTATCTGACAAAACGCGCGTGTATGCGAATCAAAACGCGATATTTTCTGAAAATGGTATTGCGATGTATCGCCCGAAGCGCTGCCGGTACCTACAAGGTCGCAAAAATCGAATTTTCGATCGTTCGGTACTACACGTACTATTTCCGGCATCTTCCTGAATTTCGCAATGTCCTCTTCGATCACGGCGAGGCACCCGGATAATACTATTTCTGCCGATGGATTATCCTTCCTTATTTTTTTTATGATCTTTCTTGTTTTAGCGTCGGCGGTCCCGGTCACGGTGCAGGAATTGATAACAACAATGTCAGCGCTCTTATCGTCCGAAAGCACATAACCGTTCTTCTCGAATATTTCGCGCATTGCCTGTGATTCGTATTGATTTACCTTGCACCCGAGTGTCTTTATCGTGAATGTTTTCATAATCGTATCTCGTTGCTCGTATCCCGTCAGTTAAGTGTTTGCAAGCAAATTGTTCATTACAAAAACACGCTATCTGCGAACGAGATACCAAATACCAGTTACCAAATACCAGATACGTTAAGTAAGTTCGTATTTCACAACCGACAGCAAATAAAGCGCGGCGGTGTCGCTTTTTAAAACGTTACGTCCAAGCGAAACGAATTTTACATTCTTGGCTTTTAAGGAATCTATCTCCCGGGGAGTAAAATCTCCTTCCGGGCCTATCATTAAAAGTACTTTTCCGCCCGAAAAACCCTTTAGCGCGGTTTTCAAGGGAGAAGTACCTTCATTCAAATGAGCGCAAAGTATAAGGTCATAATCGGGAATGATCTCTTTTGCGCGTTCGAGGTTCTGCGCAAAAAAAACAGCGGGAACATCGGCTCTTCCCGATTGTTTTGCCGCCTCAAGCGCGATCTTTCTCCACCGCGCAAGTTTCTTAGGAACAGCGGTTTTGTCCGGCCTTGAAACGGTCCTTTCGGTAACTACTGCTGTCACCGAATCTACGCCGATCTCGACGGCTTTTTCGATAATAAGCTCTATCTTGTCTTTTTTCGGGATAGCCTGCAAAAGATGCAATGTCAAGCCATTCACGGCAGGGATAGTTTTTTGATCCAAAATCGACATTAAAAGACTTGCGGGCGCCTTACGAACGCGTTCGATCGAACAACGATACTCGTTTCCCTTCCCGTCAAAAACTGTTATCGCGTCACCCTCTTTGAGCCGCATTACATCAATGGCATGATGCGCTTCTTCTGCGTCGAGAACGATCCGTTCAAGTTCCCTGTCCACCTTTTCGGGAGGAACATAAAATCTGCTCATTTTACTTCTCTCCGAAAACTTCGGCCGTGAAAATGTATATTTCACAGTCACCTTTTTTCCAGGCGTCGGCCGGAAGACCGGCTTTTTGAGTGCAAAGCGTGTTCATAAAGGTTTCTTTGTCCCAGCCGGTTTCCGTGGCGACCTGAGGCAGAAAAACACCGCTTCTAAAACCTTTCTTAATTACCACACCGTGTTTACCCATTACGATCTCATCTATATTTGTTATCCTGCGCATCGGAGAAAGCGCGGAAATCTCGATGTTAATGTTTTTAAGTTCATCCAATGAGGGAACCGGAGGGAATCTGGGGTCATCAACAGCCGCTTCGACGGCCATATCGCGCACGGTCAGCGCCAAGGCTTGAGTTCCGACAAGATTACCGATACATCCGCGAAGTTCCCCACCTTCATGAAGAGTGACAAATGCTCCCATATGCTCATTCAATAACGGGTCCGTAACAGCAATATCAGGTTTTTTGCCGGTTCTCAAATATTCGGAAATTGTAGATCTGGCGATCTTCAGCAACGTTTTTCTTTGAGTTTCCGTAAACATGGATTCCGGTTTAGGCATAATTTCCTCCTTAACGAATGCGGCGCTCACATAACCCACAACACCGCGTTTATCGCCGTATGTATCGCCCGAATTCGCGTAATGAAGCACATTAACTTCTCCCGCCCCTAATTGTTTGCAGGCAAGCATAACGGCGCTAACCGCGCCGAATCCGCACATAGTATCAAAATCATTATTGTAACAATCTCTCAAAAAATACTGCACATTATTTTTTTTTAGCGCCTCGATGGTTAAGTTATCTTTTTTTACCGCGTCGTCATATGGAAGATAATGCGACATGTCAGTGCTTGCGACAATAACAAAATTTTCCCTGTCCTTAAGAACCTCATACAACACATTCCCCACTATGGTAATATTGTCATACGTCTGTCTGCCAATAACGATCAACACTATTTCTGCCGATGGATTATCCTTCCTTATTTTTTTTATGATCTTTCTTGTTTTAGCGTCGGCGGTCCCGGTCACGGTGCAGGAATTGATAACAACAATGTCAGCGCTCTTATCGTCCGAAAGCA
>JADFYD010000088.1 GCA_015233235.1 Candidatus Omnitrophota bacterium
TCAACTACGAAAAAACGGCTATAGACGGATTGAGCGAAGCGAAAAAAACTATCGAAAAACGTATCGGTGACAGAGGCGAACTCAAAAAAGCTATTATGGCCGAAAAGGCCGACTCGAAAGCGAAAATACTGTACGAAAAATTTAAAGCGTCCGGAAAGGAAAGCGATAAAAAAGAATGGATGCTTCATGCCATAGCGGCGTATGTTTTCGCGTTCAATGTACAAACCGGCTTTAAACTGAGGCAGCCGCAGGTCCTGAACGCGATAATGCTTTCGGAAGCGGAAACCATGACCGACCAAGGCACCGGTCAGGGAAAGACATTCAGCGTTGGCCTGGCGCTTTATATGGGCACGTTTTCGTGACACACTGTCGATATAATGCTTAAGGATGAAACCACCGCTCCCATGGATTATAAACAGATCGAGATAACGTACAACATTCTGGGCAGGACTTCCGGACTTCTCACGCAGGATATGGGGATAGATATCGACGGCAGTTTATTTTTTGACGAGAACGTAGGCGGTCAAAGCTATGAGAACCGCCGGGCGGAGGAAATACTTAAACGAAAAAGGCAGCAATCGTCAGCGCAAATAAGATATATGTCGCCTACGTTCATATTCGACATACAGCATGACTGGGGTAAGGCGGGGAACGAAAGATATTTCACCAAGAATTTTTATTCACTCATAATCGACGAATTTGACAGTTTGTTCATGGACCAGTCCATATCTGAATTTATCATAGCCGTACAAGGGCTTCCCGCGACTTTCGGCGACGCGTTGGGGTATGAACTCAGTGGAAAATTCGCCAGGATCCTCTTGGGCAAGATCGTCGAGAAAACACTTGAGGAAAGAAAGGCCGCGCGGGTCAAAGGCCAGGATAATGTCGCCCAGGAGACTAACGGCTACGTGATCACGGGTAAAGGCCGCGGGGATAGGCCGCGTATGAGCGCGGCGGGAAAGACCGCGCTGGATGGCCTAGTGAAAGACTTTGTCGAGGAATTGAAGAATAAAAAAATGACGAACGAGGCCAAAAGGCTGGAAGCGGCGATGACCAATAATGCCGCGTGGGAAAACCGCGTGGCTATAGCGCTCGACTACATACTTAATCACAGCTCCGACAACTTTGTAGACCTTGAAGCGAAGTCGATAGTTCTTATCGATATCGCGACGGGCCGCGACGCGAAAGGGCGTGTTTGGCATGGGGGTCTGCACCAGGCGGCATGCGTAGCACAGGGTATTACGGTGACTACCGAAGGGACCACTACAAGTAAACTCACACTTTTTGACGTCTTGGCAGACGTATATGATTTCAACGTCGTCGGTACTTCGGGAACTCTTCGTGAGGCGCATGAGGAGACTTTCGAGCGTCTGGGTAAATACACGTCACTAATCCCTGATTTTGAAAAAAATCCGCAGCGTCTTTTCAATACCGTACATGTGGCGCCGGGAGGGAGCTATCTTAAAACTCTTGAACTTTTAATTCAATCTTTGCAGGATAACTGCGGTCAGCCGGTCGTGATAGAACGGAACGATATAACTGAACTTACCGGATGGTATCGCAGGACGATGTACCTCATTTACATGTGCATGACCGAGGAATATCAAAGGATCGCGACATTAGAAAACCCGACTGCAGCAGACGAGTCTTTTCGCGCAAAGTATTTGAAGGAACAGGAGCTTTTTAATAAATTTACTGGCTCATTAAGTCGGACCAAGACTTTGACCGCGCGTGACGAAGCGGAAAAAGTATTTAATATGCTTAACGACACTCAAGGGCAGACTCAGAAAAAAGCATTACGCGGCATGTCTCTCGACAGCATAGATTGTCTCGAGGCCACAACCGAATCCCGCGAAGGTGATGTTGTCAAGAACGCGGGGCTTCCCGGCAGAATATCGTTCGTCACGGATATCGCCGGCAGGGCAACGGATATTCAATTGCAGGAGATCAAAAAAATGATCTCTTCCACCGCGGCTCGTACCGATATCACCCCTGAAGAAAAAACCTGGATGCTAACCCGTCTTGATTACATTAAAACTCACCTGGACCTCATGGGAAAAACCGTGGACGGAGATCAGGGACTTAAAATAATTCTCGAAAAGCTGAAAAAATATTCATCCAAAGATACGGTGAGAACGGAGTTTGCGACTGCGCTAGAGCGCTTGATAAAAATGGTAGAATCCGGCCAACTGAACGACGAGACGGGAAAAACCGAAATATTGAATGTCCTTATGGGCATCATGCCAAAACTTTCTAACGCCGCCAATCAGGAGAAATTGAGGTCGATCATTGGCAGTTTAGGATCTTCGGCTTCTTTCGCGGAGGATTTCGCGAATAACATCAAAGAAATCGTAAAGACATTCGACAAGGAAAAAGGGGTAGATGAAAATGAAGGTTCGGCATATAGCGGTGCCCTGGGTACTTTTGTGAATCTTTTAACGGAGAAGGGTGCGGCGTTTGATATGATACGGGTTCTTGGCCTTACCCGAGAATCCGCCGATAAGCTGAATTATTCCGTGGAAGTAGAAGAAAAGGGCAAAAAGACAAAATACAATACAGTATTAGATGCAACGAACCTGAATGCCTTGCAAGAGATCGCTAAAATGATAGGCTGGCTTGAGAATGATGCTGATCCGGCGATAGATTTGAGTAAGTTAGACTCAAAATTAAATGAAGGTGAGCCGGTTAGGCTTCGCGAAAAAACAAGTTTCGGAGATTTTACCGACAAGACAAAGGAGGCACGCAAACTTATCGCAAAGGAGATACAGTCGCAGTTGTTGTTGCTTAACGTGGTGTCTGCTCCCGGCACCTCCGCGCCAAAAATATCTGACACGTTGAGGAACGAACTTTCCGGCATGCTCATGACCCGTTTTATGTACGGTTTACGCTTTATCGGCCAAAAGTCACCTTTGATCAGGACCGATAGGCAAAAACACGGTCGCCCGGGACGCGCCGGCATGCCGGGTGAATATGTAGAACTTATAGAGAACGGACTTGATGAGTTCGACCAGGGTACACCTGAGTACCACATGGTCGCCGGATTGAATGGTCAATTCAATTTTAAATTCGGCGACGATGACGAGGCTTTTGAACAGCGGTTGAACAATGAAATAACAAAATTGAGGGCCGAACTTGCCGACAAAAAAAATCCCCCTGCTCCGGAAAGGAAAGTTACTATCAATAAAAAGCTGGGGATGTACACGAGCCTGAATGGTCTGAACGGTGACCAGCTGTACAACAAGTACATCCTTCTGTACTATGAATGTTTCGGTATGGTCGCCATATTCAGGAATCTTGAAGTTTTGAACGATAAGATGAAATCACTGTTGGACGAAAAACGGTTGCGGACTGACATGACCGATAAGGAAAAAACTATCAATGCCGAACAGATAGAAAAAACAGCCGATCAGATACTTACATTGGCCTCAAAAATTAAAGACAGGATCGACGAGAAAAGGTCCATACTCGGGTATGAGCAAACCTCAAAGATGGACAGGCCGGCGATGGAGGCAGAACTTGCGCGTCTCAGATCTAGCCTGGATGAGGCGTTAGAACAGCTCGCAGCAGCCAATGGGGATCTGGTGACTTTAAAGGGCAGGGTCGCGCAGTTTTACGTCTGGAAGAATTCACGATATGGCGATAAATTCGAACCGAATTCTGCCCCGAATATTGATGCTAAGGCCGCCGGCGAAGAACTTGCGATACGCCTACGCATGATAGAGCAGATATTTTACGCCTCACAGTTATTCCTGGAACAAAACCAGAAGAATGAACGAATGGATATGGACAGGCGAAGTGTCATGAGATACCAGTCTGAAATGTTTAAAATGGAAAGAGATTTTACCAGCGAATTCAGGAGCCTGCCCACAGAGCTTTTGGGCATAGTAAACGAAGAGATTTTTGTGAAAAAAAACGAGCTGATCGCCCTGGCCACCGGGGACATCGCCGGGAGATCGGGAAGAAAAGCGCTGTCAAAACTTCTTAGTGGTATAAACGTCTCGGTGGAAGCGCGTGTAAAAACGTCTATTCCCGGGCTTTCGGCGGAACTTAATGGAAAACATTTGATGGAAGGGCTTTCCGACGCGGACAGCGCGTACCTCAAATTCACGGAATGGTTAGAGCGGACCCATCACAAAAAACTGTCAGAAGTTTCAGCGTCTGATGTCATCGACTATATTACCAACTGCGTCATCGATACGGTAAAAACCGCGCATGGTGACGGAGCGATAAAGAAATGGATGCTTTCCCGCGGCGGGTCCGTGAATATTTACAAGGTCAAGGAAGGCATAGGCAAAGAATCGCTCAGGTATATTTTGAAGGAATTCTGGGGAGGGATCTCTTCAGCCAAGGACAGGAAGAAGAAGGATGAAAAATACGGCGAGCGAGAGAACGACATAAATAAAAAACTCGAGGCGCTGAGCTGGCAGGTCGCCAGGGTGTTCGGTCAGTGGATAGCCGAAGAGAGGGCTCTTCCCGGGCTTACCGAAGAAGAGCAGACGAGGTTTGTAAATGCCGTTACGCTCAAGAATATCATGGGTGAATCAGGGTCGGTCGATGACATCACCGAAGAGGCCATACTGGATTTTCTCGTAAAAGAGCTTTTTGAGAAAAGAAAAGCCTCCGTGCCTGTTTCCGACGAGGAAATAATTTTCAGGGTCGCGTCCATGCGCACGGCCTTACTTGCCGAAGAGTCTGAACTTAGACAGAAGGGTTACTCGAAACGCGGTCCTAAGGCCCATCAGTAAACGCACCAGCGGATCGCCTAACAAGGCCTCTTTGGCCGGTTCGGGCTTATCTTCTTGTTGTTGCTTCATTTTTTTTAGCATTTGCTGCAGTCTTTTGTCACCGCCGGCCATGCTCGACATATCCATGTCTTTACTTTTCGCTTTTCCGTCAAGACGTTCCTGCAAATAGTTCTGCAGATCGGATACGCCCCCGTTCCTGGCCAGAAGCGCCAAGGTAGCGGCAATTTTCTCGTCTTCCGTTCGCAGCGTCCCGGGTACGGATACAACGTCCCAAAAGTCCTTTTTATCGTCTCCCGACCCGGCGGAGGTCTTCTTATACAAAACCTTAATGCCGTATAGTTCCGTAATTCCGAAGTCCCCCGTGAATTTCGAAGCGATACTGTCGGCAAAACCTTTCTGCCTGATACGCGGAGAAAGAGCTATATCCTTTTTATACGCTTTTACGTACCGGCCGGCCTCACCCGGGGTACAGGCAAATCTGGTAAGCGTGCCTCTCATAGTTTTGTCGTTCACTTCTCCGCCCTGAAAAAGCGTGTTAGTCTTGTCGCCTATTATGAAAACATTGACGTCAGGTTGTGTTCTCCACGGCTGTTTCGCCCTTTCCGAGGCGACATACCGCGCGAGATTCTCGGCGCATTTTTTCTGCTCATCCCAGCTTACCGCACCGGCCCTGCCCGTAAAAGCGATCACAATGTCGCCGCCGGAGCCGGTTCCGCTTATCCCGGCGGCTGACACAGCCTGTATTGCCTGCTCAGCGCCTCCGGCATGTTTCCCGTCGTCGGAAATAACGACCATCCTGGCGACCAGCCCGGCACCGGTACCGTAAATTATGGGAGCGCCTTTCTTTTTCTCTTTCAACGCGTCCTCTTCTCTTATGACCTCCGGGGTCTTTTCGGTGAACACTTCTTCCTGCCTGTCGGCCAGTTCCTCTTTTATATCCTGTTCTTCCGGTATGTCAATTGTCCGATATGTTCCGTCTTTCGTAAGTACCGAGGCCGAAATAAAAACCGGCACCGCTCTATCCTGGCTTTCTACTGTCTGTTCCATAGGTGCGTCCAGCGCCATGCCTTCGACCTTTTCATCCCGTTTGCCGCGTTTTTCCGCAGATACGGTATTCACACCGCCTTCGTGCATCTGATAAACATAAGCGGTCCTCAATTCTACCTTTTCGGCGGGCCTTAATTTCGAGTATATACGTCCAACAAATTTGATAACGGCCGCCCCAACCCTTGTTTTACCGATAAATTCCTTTAAAACTTCGCCAAGTCCGGAAGGTTTTTTGTTCGACATAACACCGCGCGCGCTCCCTGCGCTCATTTTTCCACTAAGCCCCTTAATGATCTCGTCACAGCACCCTTTGAAATTTTCATCGTCGATATTCACTTTCAATCGTTCATCTTCGGCTTTTTCGCGTTCTCGCGTCCTCTTTTTTATCCTGTTCTCGACAAACCATTCGGCCATGGTATCCATCTGCATTTTCGGGTCCCTTATAAAACTGTCGCACAATTTTTTAAGTTCCGGCTGATAGTCAAGCGGAGAAAGCCCGATCTGCCTCCTCAGAAATTCCTTAAGTTTCCTGATACGGCTCGGCGGCACGCGTTTCGAGTAACCCTTCTGTCTAAGTTCAGACTCTTCGGCAAGTAAGGCCGTGCGCATGGACGCGACCCTGAAA
>JADFYD010000089.1 GCA_015233235.1 Candidatus Omnitrophota bacterium
AATCTTGTGGCCTCTTCGGAATATTTGATACCGTTAACTTTATCAATAGGATACACACGGCTTGTGGAAATAAAAATAACTCCAGCCTTATGAAGTCGTGCCAGCTCGAAACAGTTTAACGCGCCGATCAGATTCGTGTTCACAAGATATTCCGGAGACTCTCCGTAACCGGCCAACACTGATGGCTCAGCCGAGCATTCGATAATAACATCTATTTTCCCCGCAGTTTGCAAATCCTCAAAATTTCTCACGTCCCCGTGAACGAACGTAACGCCGTTCTTTTTAAGCCTTGTAAGATTAAGTTCCGACCCGCGGCGTTTCAGGTTATCCAGCGCGAACACTCTTGAAGCGGTACCGCGCTCCTTAAGGCCGATCGCAAGGCTCGAACCGACAAAACCCGCGCCGCCGGTCACTAGTATTCTCATAGATAGCACTCCTAGTTCAAAGTTCAAAGTTCAGAGTTCAGAGTTCAGAGTTCAAAGTTCAAGGTTTAGAGTTAAAATAACTACCGTCTTCCGATTCCGCAATACTTGAACCCGAGTTCCTTTAGCTTGGCCGGGTTGTAAATATTTCTGCCGTCAAATATGACGGGCTGATGCATGGACTCTTTGACCTTTTTCCAGTCTATTTCTTTAAACTCGTTCCACTCCGTCATGACGATAACACAATCGCTGGAGGCAGCCGCCTCATAAATGTCTTTGCAGTATGTTATTTTATCGCCGAGTTCCGACTTGGCCCTATCCATCGCTACGGGATCGAAAGCTTTTATTTTAACCCCTTCTTCCAAAAGCATTTTTATTATGTCGATCGCCGGGGCGCTTCTTATGTCGTCCGTGTCAGGTTTAAAAGCTATGCCCCACACTCCTATGACCTTACCCTTTAAGTTCCATATAAGGTCCTTGAGTTTCTTGACCACGTTTTTTTTCTGCAGTTCGTTTATCTTGTCGACCTCTTTTAACAGGCCAAAAGGATACCCAAGTTTTTCGGCGATGTATATGAACGCTTTTATGTCTTTTGGGAAACACGAACCGCCGAAACCTACGCCGGCTTTTAAGAAATGCGTGTTTATTCTGGAGTCCAGCCCAATCCCCTCGGCCACGGCATTTATATCGGCTCCGGTCTTGTCGCATATATTGCTGAGCGCGTTAATGAAGGATATTTTAGTGGCTAGAAAAGAGTTGGACGCGTGCTTAATTATTTCGGCGCCCTTTATGTTCGTGACGACTATCTTTGTGTCCAGGGGCCCATACAGTTCTTTCAGGATTTCTTCGGACTTCTTGTTATCAACACCTATGACTACCCTGTCGGGTTTCATAAAATCGTCTATGGCCGACCCTTCACGCCAAAATTCCGGGTTTGATGCCACGTCGAACTCGGCGCTGCTTTTTTTGAACTCGTTTATCGTTTTCTTGACCCATTCGCCGGTCTCGACCGGCACGGTGCTTTTCTCAACGATGAGCTTATATGAATTGATGTGTTTCGCTATTTCCCGTGAAACGTGTTCTATCGCCGAGAGATCCGCGCTCCCGTCATCGGTCGAAGGCGTCCCGACGCATATAAAGATCACATCGGAAGCTTTGACAGCGTTTGAAATGTCACTTATAAATTCAAGACGGCCGCCGGCCACATTTTTTTTGATGAGACTTTCGAGTCCGGGCTCGTATATCGGAACACCGCCCTTATTAAGCATATCGATCTTACTTTTGTCATTATCGGCACAAATTATGTGGTTTCCTAACTCGGCAAAACACGTGCCCGTTACAAGCCCGACATATCCCGTGCCTATTATGGAAATGTTCACTGCGACCTCCCGGTAATACGCGTTATAAGATGTATATTAAATAATATACGAGCGATTTTTGTGAATATAATATCATAAGCGCTAATAACTTAGCAAAGCAAAATTCACAATATGTGTCGGCTTTAACGGCCCGGATAGTAGTTTATCCTGTGCTATTAGGCGCTACATCGTAGCGGTGTGAGCCCGCGGGACGCTGTGAGAAGCTCCTGTTGAGGCCCAACTGCAGGTCTGGGAACGCTTTCAGGCGGAAAGCCAGCCAGAAAGTGAAATTGTCCTTAAAAAAATTATTTCCTTCCACATCATAAGAAAGTTCCACTTCCCAGCAGTGCAGATCCCTGGTTAGAGAGAGCTGCTGCTCGGCGATGCTTCCGGTATGGATATCAAACCTTTCATATAACCCTACTTTCCATTTAGGATTTATTACGTAATTGACGTCAAAAGTGAACTGGTTGCGTGAATCCAGTTCCACCCTTTTTTCATACCTGTATCCCGCGTCAAGTCTGAGCCTGTCCACAGGAAAAAGAGAAAATTCCAGGCTGCCGCTCCCGATGGACTGATTACTGGTTTTAACGTTAACGAGGGACTCTATGGAAAGCCATCGGTACGGACTTAATTCCGTATCAAAATCAATGCCGTCAAATTTTCCACCGTCGACAAACCCGGCATTCCCCTTCTCCATCCTGAATTGATATTCCGAACCAACGATGAACCTGGCCATGTCTACCGTTTCAAGCTTATCGCCCACATGCCGCTTGGTCTGCAACTTGTTCTCGAGCGAGAGAACAATACCGTTCTCTTTTTCCAGAGTATCTATCTTGTCCATTTGAAGCAGCGTTTCCCTGCCGACGGTAGGCTGGTGCCTGTGGAAATATCCCGCACCCGGAACGACAATGTGGCGCAGCTGGTTTATGTCGAGCCCCAGACAGTTAGTATTGACGTCATATATTTTGTGGAACCTGGAATAAACGTCAACGCCTTCACCGTAACTTTGCCTGTTAAAAGCCCCGCTTTGCCACTTATTGGCGGAATACGTTGTCTGTTCGCTGACAACATACGGAACAATGTTCAGGGGGCCGGCTTTTGCCACGTAAGAGAACTTGTTCTGTATGTCGAACCTTTTTACCCTTTCAGGCGGATTTACGTAGTCCGCGTATTTTTTCTCGAAACTGGTTGCCGTCATCGTGGAAGAATAATAGAAAGGCGTTTCCCACAGCCGCTGGTCGGGTATATCCATCTCAACTTCGGGAAGTTTTTGCACCTCCGTGTAAAAACTATCCATGCGCTTCTCATAGTTGATCTTGGCCATGAAGTTATCTTGATTAGTGGTGATCGACGCGTAATTGTGAGGAACAGTGTTATTCTCCTCGTATTCATTGTAGAAATAATCCTTAAGAACATTTTTGTCGCTGACCTTATTGAACTCTATCATGCCGACGGTCCTAGGATCAAAATCCATGCGATGTATCAGCTTGAACCTTTTCCGGTCTTTCTCGTCGGTAGAATCACCGTCCCTGAACCCGCTTTTTGAGTATGTACCCAGCCCGTTCTGTTCGGCGACATATGCCCTAAAAACACCTTTTCCAAGGTAAGGCATACCCGCGTCGGCCATCGAATAATACACGTTGGCGCCTTCTGCAAAACCCTTCTTTGTGCGGTAATCGAAAAGAGCATCCACTTTGGTGTTGCCAAACATGTAAAAACGCCATGCCGAAAGCAGGAAGTAACCCCAGTCGCTTGACGTTCCCGGGATGAACTGTACTTTAGCGCGGCTTTGTATCACCGGATGGTAGTAATACGGGAACCACATGACCGGTGTATCGGCCACGTACATGACGGCATTCTTCGCTATAATTTTTTCGTTAGGGAACATTTTGATCTCATCGGCACATATACGGTAATGCGGTTTATCCAGGTCGCATGTGCTGATCGCGCCCTTATTCATCAAAAACTCGTTGTCTCCCACTTTGGCGGTCTTTCCGGCCTCGCCGAACCACGGGTAAGCTTTTACCGCGGCTTCGTTTATTTCGCCGCGCTTTTCAAGAAAATCATAAAGAATATAATCTCCCGTCAAAACACCTTCGGGCCTTTCGATCCGTACGTTACCCTTGCAGGCGGCCTTCTGGGTTTTAGTGTCCACCTCGATATCATCGCAGAAAAGTTTCACGTTATCATAGTCAATTTCAACATGTCCCTTAGCCGTTATTTTATTTTCGTTCTCGCGGTATTCCACCTTGTCGCCGTTAACGGTTATAGGTTTAGTTGGCTTAGACGGAAGTTTATCTTCAAGGAGAGCGTAAGAAGATAGCTGAAAAGCAAAGAAGGCGAACAAGAACGCAAAAACATATGTGTATATTTTTCGCACCGTACTTTTTCTCTCTGTCATTATTTTCGCCTTTCTGAAGTTATCAGGACCAAACCTTGTTAAGAGTATACATTATAAAATAAAAAAATGCTAAGCCGTTATTACCATATTTCTTCCCTTGCGTTTGGCTTTATACAAAGCCATGTCCGCCATATCGATAAGCGACGCTATATCTTTGCCGTTTTCCGGGAAAGTCGCTATGCCTATACTCACGGTTGAGTTGATCACGACGTCATACGCCTGTATGTTCTTGTTTTCGACGGCTTTTCTCACCCTCTCGGCGACGGCACTGGCCAGGTCCTTGTTGGTATCCGGAAGTACTATACAGAATTCCTCCCCTCCGTAACGGGCGACCATGTCGACTTCCCTTACCGATGCCCTGAGAACATCCGCGACTTCGCGCAGGACAACGTCACCAACCAAATGCCCGTACACATCGTTACATTTTTTGAAAAAGTCGATATCGATCATGCCGACCGAGAACGTTAAGTTCAGGCGCCGCGCCCTGTCAACCTCTTCATCCAGCCGGTCCATGAGGTACCTTCTCAAATAAACACCCGTGAGACCGTCAATTATCGACAATTTCTCGACCTGCTCATATAGTTCAACCCGGCGTAGCTCAAGCGCTATTTGCGGTATGATAATGCCGAACCTGTCGAACCCGAGCTTATTAGAACCTTCTATCGCCAGAATGGCCGAGATATTTTTCATGTTCATCGAGAACGAAAAAAATACGTTTGATCTGAAACCGATCCTGTCAAAGGTTTTGCTGTCGTCCGCTCTCTCCAAATACACCTGTGAATTACTGACAGTTTTCATGTAATCGCAGAGCGCCTTGTAATCGATCTCATATTCGTTCTGGACCGTGTCGTCAAAAGATTTTCCGACTTTCCTCGAGATTCCTTGGACGATGCTGTCACCATTGGTCACAAGCAAGTGAGCCGCCTCAAACTTAAAATTGTTCTCAATAAAATCAAAAAGCACTTTCAGGAAATCCTGTAACTTTAAAATGCTGCCGAACTGCTTAGTGATCTCGTACAGTCGGGCGATACGTGTAAGTTCCCGTTCTATTATGCGGCCCTTGCGCTCGACATTCTCGAGATCTTCGACGATTATGTTGTATTTTTTACGGTTCCCCTCGATGTTGTTCTTGTTGAACCTGACAAAATCTCTGACCAATATCTTTATACCTAAGCTCGCGGCGCTGGCGAAAGCGAAAAGAGAAATAAGCATTAAAACGTCGACGCCGTCCAGAACACCGGCCCTGATGTAGAAAATGAACATCAGCGCGTTAGCCAAAAGCAAAAAGCCTATAGATTTTACGCTGATAAAATACGGGGCGGCCACAAAAACAAGCGGTATCAGAAAGATCACCAAAAATTCGTCGCCCTTCGGCAGGACATAATTAACATAAGCCGCCGTGACCAAGAATATGTTGGCTAAGAAAACCCAATATTTTTTTATTTTATGCATATCCTGTTCTTTCCGCCGGATTTGGCCTGGTAGAGCCGCCGGTCGGCTTCCCAGATAACGTCTTCCCGCAATTTAGCGTCGTCCGGGAATATCGCCACCCCTATCGAGACCGTTACCGATTTCTTTTCCCTGCGGAAGGTTATGGTACTTTTTTCTATTTCTTCACGGATGCTTTCACCAAAAGCGGCGGCCTCTTTAGCTCCTATGTTCAATTTCAGGAACGTGAATTCTTCACCGCCATAGCGGAAGATCCGGTCGGAGGGCCTCTTGATCAGTATATCGCTGACTTTCTGAAGAATGAGGTCCCCCGCGACATGTCCGTACAGATCGTTAAATTTCTTGAAATTGTCTATGTCTATCATAAAAAGCGCGAAAGTGCCCCCGCTCCTGAGTCCCCTTTTTATCTCTTCTTCAAGGCGTTCCATAAAATATCTATGCACATATGCGCCGGTCAGGCTGTCTTTTATGGCCAATTCCTCGGTTTTTTTATAAAGTTCAGCGTTCTCGAGCGCCACGGAAGTGAGGCCCCCTATGATATCCAATATACGAAGATCGTGCTGGCTGAACGCATCTTCACTTGTTGAATCTATCCTTAAAATGCCTATGACATTTCCTTCTCTCACCAGAGGTTTACTTATGAGTGAAACAAAATCATCCTCTTCTTCTTCGTTAAAAGAAAAGCGGTAATCTTTCCGCACATGTTTCACGATCAGTGTCTGCACGTTCTTAAGTACCCATCTTTCAAAAACACTGCCCCTTTTAAGACCGG
>JADFYD010000008.1 GCA_015233235.1 Candidatus Omnitrophota bacterium
ATATGTTTTTTTTAGATCCTCTACATCATACTCCCGGCAGAATTCCATCGGCGACGGCATTCCTGTAACAGTGACTTTCCCTGCCGGTATTCCACGGTTTATCATTTCTTTTTTCGCGGACTCGATCCCGGTAAAAAAATGGTCTATTTCTCTTGAAAACCAGACATTGTGCATACCAAAACCCGAGACCATCAGGTACAGCTTGGGTTTTATATCCTTGTGTTTTTTTATCGCGCTGGCGAGGCTTGTGAGAAAAAAATGCGTCGAGACTATGGCGTCGGGTTTTTCCTCGATCAGGATCTTTTCCAGGCCGCTCCAATTTTGCCGGTCGGTAAAGTGAAGGCCTTTTCGCAGGATCATACTGATACCGGGCAGCTCCGCGAACGCGTAGAGAGCGCCCCACAGGGGCTTGGCGTATTTCATCAGCGACACATAGAATTTAAAGTGCAAAAATCTGAAAAACTCGTTACCGTAATCAAGAATATTGATAAGTTTGACGTCAATGTCTTTCGATTTCTCTAAGACTTCCTTGATGGCCTTCGCGCTGTTGTAATGGCCGAGGCCGGAGGTTGAGTATAGTATGATGATCTTTTTCATGTTAGTTCAGAGTTTAGAGTTCAAAGTTCAAAGTTTAGAGTTTAGAGTGCATAATGATCCCCACCGCTTCCAGAAGATCAGCCGCAACATAATCCGGTTTGTAAATCCAATTTTTCTCGTCTCCACGTTTGGTCTTTCCAGTAAGGACCAGGATAGTTTTGAGTCCTGCTTTACTTCCCGCCTCCATGTCGCGTTCGGCGTCACCTACATAATAGTATTTTCTGGAGAAATCGGCTATATCTAAATCCCGTTTAGCTTTTTCGAAAAGTCCGATCTTCGGTTTATGACAAACGCAACCGTCACTTTTCAAATGAGGACAATAATATACTTTTGCCAGGCGTCCCCCCGCTTTTATTATCCGCTCTTCCATTTTTCGGGTTATTTGGTCTAACTCAGGCTGTGAGATATAGCCTTTACCCACACACTGCTGGTTAGAGATCACGACACATTCGTACCCGGCGGTATTGGCCGCCGCTAAGGCTTCAAGAACTTTTGGCAAAAAATTAAAATCTTCCCAACGCGTTATGTAGACGTCTTTGCCTTCTCCGCCTTTTTCGGCGCATATCACTCCATCGCGATCGAGAAATAAGAACTTTTTGTCCCATATTAACCAAACCATCCAAAACGCGCAAATGCCCGTGAAATGTATCATAAACCGGGAGATGGTCGTGTTAATGTAAAAATACAAATTACCACCCGTTATTGCCATATAACCGATAAAATAACCTACAACTGAAAGTCCCAAAAATAACGAAACATATTTATTCTCGTCTTTAAAAAGAGTTTTTCTTTTCCAGATCAATGCCGCAAAAAAGAGCACCCAGAAAATATTCCATTTTTTAGGCCCGAATACTTCCTGCTGAAAAAGGTTCAACATCGCAGGGATCTCTTTAATATTCAAGAGTATAGAAACTGCCGATACCTTTGAAACATCTAAATCACTGTTAACAACGCCATATTTAGTCTTAACGATAAACCATGGCATAGCTATTAAAATGACGATAAGTACCGGCAATAAAATTTTTCTTAGAGATCCCGCATGAGGTCTCTCCCGGCTAAGTATGGCCGAAGAGCATACCGCTAAAAAAGCCGCCGTAAAAACAACCGCCTCGTTCTTAACCCAGAGCGAAAACCCGAAAAACAACGCCGACAAAAGTAAAGCATCACCGTCATTGTTTTTAAGGAACAGAAAAAAGTACAAAAACGCGCATGACACAAAAGCGGCAAGCACCAGGTCCGTGTGTATTATCCCTGCGTAAGCGGCGACCTGCGGTATAGTCGCGAGCAAAAAACTCGCACCGAGTGCGTATGTTCTCGAAAATATTTTAAAGACCAGGGAATAAAACAAAATTATAAACG
Source organism: Candidatus Omnitrophota bacterium (assembly GCA_015233235.1). Taxonomy (GTDB): domain Bacteria; phylum Omnitrophota; class Gorgyraeia; order Tantalellales; family Tantalellaceae; genus JADFYD01. Next base: position 1,957 of record JADFYD010000008.1, read on the forward strand.
CCGTAAATATCACCGGCATGATCATATTTATACCTATGTATTCGAATCCGGTGAACTGATATACCCAGTTCATTACGGCCGGCAATAAAATGGGATAATCCGGATGCGCGACAAGATCCTCCGAAAAGTTAAAGAACCCATGCGGTATACCGCCCGCGAAGTAAAACATTTTAGCTTTTAACGCGTAATTCGCGACCGCATCGTGCGCGTCAACGGGCATAGGCAAAGAAAGAAACACTACCCAGATAACTTGAAAAACTATTCCTAATATAAATATTTTTTCTAAAAGCGACAGAGTCTTAAATCCCACTTCGAAGGAAAGATCTACACTAAAACTTTTACGGGATGGCACAACAAAAAATACAACGAGAAATATGCTGGCTGTTAACAATAAGATCAGGACATGAGCAAAGTTGTACTTTATCCCCGATAAACTGCTTATAAGGAACTCTATACTGACAACCGCCAAACCGCAGAAAAAAGCGAGTGAGAAAAACTCGCTTAATGAGAATTTGTATTTCAAACAACGCGCGACAGCAAGCAAAGATGTCACCCCTATGATCTCAACGCATAACAACGCATAAACAAAACTCATCTTATCACCTTTTTCTTACGTACAACGCGCCTTTCGCGTTAAAGTCCACTTGTTTCACATAATCCCCTTTGGTCTCTACCGGGATGTCACTGTAAACCACTTTGTAATCAGGAGACTTCTTATCCTGCCTGAGCGGCCACAGAAAAAACCGCGCCCGTACCTCATTCAAGGCATATTTTGGAAATCCGATAAGCTCATAAGTAGAACCCTGCGGGATATTTCTGGAACAGAAAACCAAAAAATCATACAACTCGCCACCGTAAAGCTCACGCATCTTAAGTTCCGGGGAAGGCGTTTTATAAAGTTTAAAAAGGGTTTCGTATTGTCCGTGTTTGCTTTCACGAATGACGAACACGACCCAAAGGATCACCCAGACGGTCATCAGCAGTTTTAATATGTTGTTTTTGGAGGCTGTTAAGTTCATAGTTCAGAGTTCAGAGTTCAGAGTTTATGGCTTGCTTATGGTAATTTTCCTGAGATACTTCGCGAAAAACGACGGACGGTTCACTTCGAAAACCTTGTCATGGGAACACTTCAGATGGTTCTTATCCAGCACGATTATTCTCGCCCTGTGTATGAACTTTAAAAACCCAAGCACGACTATCATCCATTTTTTTCTGAGTATAATGGCATCATATTTTTTCTTCTTCACAAGAACTTTCCATAAAACTTCAAAATACATCGAACGCGACAGGGAATACCGCAGTCTCACATCGGCGTGTCTTATATGGGCGGAAAGAAAGTTATCGGTGCCGTAAGTGTGTTTTTTCGCCGCTCCCCTTATCCACACGTCAATAAGCATCCTTTCGCGCGCGAGACCCCTAAGGTTCTCATACGTAAGGGGCAAACTTTCCTTAAAACCCACGTTGTGAACACTGTCGATGTAACATACCCTTAATAGTTTTCCCCATCTTTCTTCGAATATTTTCTTATTGCGGGCATAGATCTCTTCCTTATTCGCCAGGTTCTTCCTGGACGCCTGCTCTTTATGATAAACATAAGAACCCTCGGCCATGACGGAAATATATCCGGCTTGAAGCGCCCGAGCCGAAAAATCGGTATCTTCGTAGCAAACACCCTGATAGGCCTCATCGAAAGACCCGATTTTCTCTATGACTTCCTTTTTAATGAGGGCCGCAAAACCTATCATGTGACCAAGTTCAACGTAATTACCCTTTTTGTCGGAAAGAAGAGCCGCATGTTCGTTGATCGAAACGCTTTCTTCCGGCCTGGAGCCGAAAGTACTGCTTTGAGGATTAACTATTCCGATATGGGCATTTCTCCGGGCGATATCGATCATTTCCTCGAGCCACCCCTCGCTTACGATACAGTCGTTGTTAAGTAGACATATGTACGGGGCGGACGCGATCCTCATGCCTTTATTCATTCCACCGGCATATCCGGCATTTTCCTCGCTGAATATTTTCTCAACTTCTACGGTACCGTTGCCATGTACCGAGTCCAGATATTGCTTAACTCCGGGGTCCTTACTGGCGTTATCAACTATTATAAGGGAGGACTTAACATTCGTATGTTCGAGAACGCTTTCGACGCACTTTTTCAACAGATCCGGACTCTCGTAGCTCAGTAGTATTATGTCACAGAGTTTCATTTCACCCTCACATTCTCTTTCACACTAACGACTAACGACAAACGACTAACGACTGGCCCCTTCTATCTGTTTCTCCCGCACGATCTCCCAGTACTTCGCCCACTTAATGAAGTGCGTCCACGCGAAGAGGAGTGAGAACACGAAGCCGTGCATGCCTTCGCGATATCCTCTTTTCTTTACGTAAAATTTCCAAAAAAGTTTAACGGGTTTTACCTTCAGGTTATACCCAATCTCTTTTTTACTGAGTACGCCTTTCAATTCGTAAATTTCACGCGATTCCAGATCTGTATACCTGTTTTGACGTTCTACAAGCTGGGAAAGGCTTTGAAAAGGATAATGTTCCACTTCGGCGTTCAGCACACCTGTTTTGCCGTTCACGAGAAGATCGTGGTGCACCCTTCCTTTGTATCTGGCAAAACCCCGTTTAAAAAGATGATGCGAATAATGGTACCACCCACCCCAACGCATGAACCTGCCAAGAAAAAAATTCTTACGCAAAAACTTATAAGAAACATATTCGGGTCTCTGTCCCTCAAGTATTTTCATAAGTTCGGACTTAAAACCTTCGGTAACGACTTCGTCACAGTCCAATTGAAGCACCCAATCACCCTTGGAATTATCTATACCGATATTCCTTTCCTCGCCGAAATCCCCCTCAAATTTATGCTGCACGACTTTCGCGCCGTATCCGCTGGCAATAACACATGTTTGATCAGTGCTAAAACCGTCCACGACGATCATCTCATCCGCCCATTTAACGCTTTCAAGACATCGCCCTATGATCTTTTCTTCGTTCTTGGAAAGGATGACGACTGATAACTTCATACGTTCCATCTATCCGCGCTCCTTGTTCATCAACATCTCACGGTACTTTAAATAACTCACGATCTGGTAAACCCCGCTGAAGAACGCAACGGTGAGCCCGTATATGCCATCTTTGTAGGCCTGTTTTCTTAAAAGACGTCTGTAAAAACACCTGTCCAGCGCCCTCCATACGGCATGGCCTAACGACATTTTTCTGCCGGAAAGCACCCATTTTTTAGCCTCAAGCGTGGTGTGGCTATTCAAACTTTTTAAATAATCCGCGATATCTTTGTGCGAATAATGGATAATATCGCCTTTTAAGTGTCCGCAATCACCTTTCATAAAAGCCCTGGGATGTACTTCGGCTTCCTCATATTTGAATTCATTTTTTAAGAACATCTTAGTCTGCGCGGCAGGATATTCTCCGCCGTATCTAAGCCAATACTTACCTATATAGTTACGCCTGGGTATAGTGTATGCCTTATATTCCGGCGCGCCTTTTAAGAGCTCGGTTACTTCCGCGGCAAGCTCCGGAGTTATCCTTTCATCCGCGTCCAGGCTTATTACCCAGTCATTATTCGCCTGGGAATAGGCCCAGTTTCTGTGCCGCCCTTCGTTCTCCATTTTCCGTTGGAAGATCTTATTCGTATATTTCGCGGCGATCTCACGGGTTTTATCCGAGCTATCATCATCAACAAGCACTATCTCATCCGCCCACTTCGCGCTTTCAAGACATTCGGCGATATTGTCTTCCTCGTTCTTGGTGATAACAACAACTGTTACAAGTGGTTTTGACATATCTTTCCTTTCTAGTCTATCATTCCCATACATGCTTCCACAACCCGCTCGGGTGCTATGCCATTCAAACACCTGCTGCTATACATGCAGTCCGGCATGCGGAACTGATTATAACACGGCCTGCATGATAAATCATCAGCGGTTATAACTTTGTTCCTACCCGAAGCCGGGTACGGCCCATAAACTTTTTCGTCGACCGGTCCGAATATCGAAACTGTCTTTAACCCTAAAGCGACCGCAATATGGAGAGGCCCCCCGTCATTACACACCATAAGATCGCACAACGATAACAAAGCGGCGTATTGCTCCAAACTTAAATTGTTCTCGACAAAAGCGGGACTGTTTTCCATGAGGTTTTCAACTTTCCTGCATAATTCTATCTCATTTTTGTCCCCGAGGATAATGACATTTACCCCGCTCTTCCACAGCAGGTCGGCGACTTTAGAAAAATTCCAGCTAGGCCATCTCTTAAGTGTGGCTTCTTTACCCCAGCTTGCCCCGCCACCCGGAACTACCGCAACTATCTTTCCTTCTTTTAAATTCTTCCTGCTTACATATTCCCGCGCCCAGGCCTTTAGTTCGGCGCTCATATCAATGCGTAATTTTGCCTCTTCCGCCTTAACATCGGCATATTTCAAAAGGTCCAGATAATGCTCGGCGACATGCCGGCCGGAAAACCCGACAAACTTGTCTTTGTGCGTTAAAAATAATCCCCTGTTTTTATAATTAAAACCAATACGTTTTCTTATGCCGGCCAGCATAAATATAAAACCGAATTCGCGTGCCATTGTGAAGTCAAAAACAATATCATATTTGTTTCGTCTTATTTTGTAAAAAAATCCCATACACTCTTTTACATACGCCAAGAGAGAAGTTTTTTTGAATTTGGCAAAATTATCGCGGTCATAAACAATGGTCCCGCTTATCTCGGAGTTAAGTTTTATGAGGGGCTCAGTCCTCGCGTTGCACAAATAATCGATCTCTGCGCCATCAAGACTTCGCCTGAGGTTAGAAATGAGCGGTGTCGTGAATAGCACGTCACCTATGCCGAATATGTTAGCGATGAGTATTTTCATTACCCCAACTTCTTCTTGACCGCCGCGAATACTTCTTCCGGAGTTATCGCCATTAAGCACCTGTATCCGTGCGGACAATTCGTGTCACGACAAACCTCGCAATCCGCCTTATGGAACACCACATGCCCTTCTCCGCAAGGCCCCCATCTCTTAGGGCCAACACCCGGTATATTACGCCCGAAAATGGCTATAACACAAGCTCCCGCGGCTGCCGCCATATGCATCGGACCGGAATCGTTCCCGATAAAAACATCCGCTTCTTTAAGAAGCGCACCGGTTTCACCCAGGTTAAATTTCCCCGAGGCATTAAAACATTTTTTACCGGAGACCTTAACGATCTCCTCGGCAAGAGAATGGCTTTCCATATCGCCTGTCAGCACAACACCGCAATCAATAGTGTTCTTAATTTTAGTAATGAGTTCGGCGTAATTCCTTTTCGGCCACATTTTAGCCGGATTACTGGCCGAAGCGTGTATTACTATGACGGGTTTCGAGGTATCTATGTCATTATTTTTTAGGTCAAGAGCAACAGTCTCTATTTGCTCCAGCCCAGGGTATAACTTGGGATATTTTATTTTTCCCTCGATCCCGGCCAGTTTTAAAATATCCAGCGCGTATTCTGTTTCATGCTTTAACCCCTTCTCCCGGGGATCTTCCGTTGTTTTTGTCAGAAGAAAACCCCATTTTCTGTTGTACCCCACTCGAAGAGGTATCCCGGCAAGAAAACACCCCAGATGCAAGGTTTTATGAGGATTCAATACAAACGCCGCGTCGTATTTACCGGATTTCAATCTTCGCGCAAGTTTCAGACCACCGAAAAACACATTTTTACCTATTATGGTATCGAATTCAAGGATATCGGATATGGCGGCATTACCTTTTAAAACATCCGCGGAATATTTAGATGTGACAAAATCGATCTTCGAGAGCGGGAACGCCGCTTTTAAATTATCAGCAAGGATAGAGGCGAGTAAAACTTCTCCTATGCGGTCGGTCCGTAGAATAACGAAGTTTCCGCGATCATTTTTCATCAGCACTGCCAAAACTTAATGAGTACACGAACCCGAGTAAAAGATAAAAGAAAACGTCGAGGTTCACCGAATAGAGATGCGTGTCGACAATGCAATTCAGGGCAAAACCCACAAGCCCGGCAAATAGCCCCAAGATAATGTATTTTCTCTTATCATCCTTGAGATGTCCGATATTACGCAAGATGACAATAAAAACCGTCAACAAGAATATTATAAAAAGCAGCGCCCCTACAATACCTATTTCGGACGCCATTTGCAGGTAACAATTATGTGTATACCTCATGTCGGGGTATTCGGCCGGTTTATATTTGGGAAAGTTCCTGCTATAAGTATTTATGCCAAATCCCAATATAGGGTGCACTTTTATCATGTCGATTGTGCCGCGCCATAGCATCAAGCGTTCCCACGTAGTGCCTTCCTTGACATTCGCGACGCTTAAAATCCTATGCTGCGCGGTGTACGGGAGCATCACAAAAACAATAAGAAGTATCCCTACGAACATCGCCAGCACCCGTCGTGTCAAAAGTAAACCCAGGATCAAGAGACCCGCGATAAAAGAAAGCCATGCCCCCCGGGAATCTGTCATAAAGAGACACACCAGCATAACGAAAGAAACGACAACTATAGAAAGAACCTTTAATTTGGATAGATACTTGTACGCGAATACAAGCGCGATCAGCATAAGAACCCCAACCATCAGATACGCGCCAAAATCGTTGGGATGGACGAACGAGGATGATATCCTGCGTAAAAAATCATTTGGCACAAGCACTCGATGCCGCAGAAAATCGAATCCGAAAATATATTGAAAAAAACCGTTCACACAGGTCAAAAGAGCCGTCCCCAAAAAAACATTTATCAGGAGATTCGGTCTCTCTTTAAGTTTCGGGCTAACTGCCGCTATTATGAACAACATAAAATACTCGGCGACTTTAAAAATACCCCTGAAACTCTCCTTAAAATAAGCGCTGTTAAAACAAGACAAAAGCACCCACAAAGCATAGATAGCGATCAACCCGGCAGGGATCGTAGATACGAAATTAAATTTTCTATCAAGGATGGTTCGAACGATCCATGCCGCTATCATCAGGCTCGAAAAACACTCAACGAAAGACGTTGAGAATGTCACGGTCACGAGTAACCCGTAAAAACATACTTCAATTATCTTGTCGCAGATAGTTATGATTTTATTCTTCATAAATTTGTCAGGCTTCAGGCGCCAGGCGTCAGTTCATAAACAGCATGCTACCTGCAAACTGGAGCCTGGAGCCTGAAACCTGGAGTTCTGAAACCTGCTAATACGCGTTTTTCATCGCGAATATCGACATAAGCATTATTCTTATGTCAAAAAATAAAGACCAGTTCTCTATGTAGTAGAGGTCGTACTTTGTCCTTTCCTCGATCGAAGTATTACCCCTAAGCCCGTTCACTTGCGCCCATCCGGTCATACCGGACTTTATTTTGTGACGCGACATATATCTTGGAATACTTTCCCTGAATTTCTTCACAAAATGGGGCCTTTCCGGCCTGGGGCCGACAAGGCTCATGTCTCCCCTAAGCACATTGATAAGCTGTGGTACTTCATCCAGGTTATATCTTCTTAAAACCGCGCCTATTTTTGTTTTTCTGGGGTCATCTTCTTTAGCCCAGACCATACCCACACCTTTCTCGGCATTATCTACCATTGTCCGGAACTTGATAATAGAGAAACGCTTACCGTCCTCTCCTACGCGTTTTTGGTAATAAAAAACCTTCCCCTTGGAAGTGGCTTTAATTAGTATAGCAATTGCCAGTAAAAAAGGCAAAAAAATGATAAGACAAACTGCCGATACTGCAATATCCGAAGATCTTTTCAAAAAACGGTTATACCCTTCCGAAAGAGGTGTTTCTTTGAGACCCAAAAGAGGAATGCCGTCGATCGAACGCATATCCACCTGCGAAGTCATCAAACACAAGATATCCGCGACAAGCCTGAACTCTACCATTCTTTTGTCGCATTCCATCATAATATTAAGTATTTCTTCACGGGATATGTCCGCGTCGGCCACGATAACCTCTTCAACCTTATTCGCGTCAAGCACATTGCCTAGGTCCCTTAGGGCACCCAACACTTTTACCTTTTCACCTTTCGCGGAAATTTCCGGCGTATCACCGTTAACTTTCAGAATACCCGTCACCCTGTAATCCCAGTGCATATCGCCCATAATATGCTCGACTAACCGGCCTACCATCGGTCCGTGCCCTACCAACAGCAAGTTTCTTTTTTGCACCGTGAACTTTCTCATGAAAAACCTGACCCTGTTGACCAAAAAACGCCAAACGCTTATTGAAAGAAGTAAAGTCACCCATGCCACGATAAGCATACCGCGCGAGAACGAATAACTGCGGTAAACGAAAGTGCCCGCCATGAACACCATAAGGCCAACAGTATCAGCGCGCATTATCGAAAAAACTTCATCCACTATCGAGATCCTGGATCTGACAACGTAAAGTTTTTCGGCACGCAGTAAAAATACATAGATCACGGTTATGATCGGAGCCAACTGCATGTATATAGAAACATCGGGTATGCCTTTATGCACATGAAAAAAACCCGATTCAAAACGCAGCCAATACGCGAACAGAAAACCCAGATTCACGGCGGCAATGTCGCCGAGGAGGAGGATGAAACTTAGTCTTATGTGGTTATATAGCTTCATATTGTCAGTCGTTAGTCGTTAGTCGTTGGTCGTTAGTTTTAATCGAGATATATTGCTCTATCTCACGTTTAAATCTATCTCTATTGAATTTTCTTACACTACCCCTGATGTTTTCAGGAATAAACAAATGCTTGTTTGCCTCGAACTTATTGATGGCGCTATTCAATGATTCCACTGTTTGTTCCGCGAAAAACACGCCTGTCGGGGCATTGCCCAAAGCCTTTGCCTCGTCCAAGCCGGTCACTGTCTCTAATACCCCGCCTTTCTTGTAAGCAATGACCGGTTTCCCGAAAGCCTGCGCTTCTACGGGAACTATGCCAAAATCTTCTTCACCGGGAAAAATAAGCGCTTCCGCTCCGGCATAATATTTCCCGATCTCGCTGTCACTGACCCATCCCAGAAATTCTATGTTGCCAAGAGCGATCTTCCTGAGCTTCACAAGCTCGGTACCGGCCCCGACTATCTTAAGCGCTTTCCCACTTTCGTTGAAAACACTGACCGCAAGGTCTATCCTCTTATACGGGACTAAAGCGGAAACTACCAGATAATATCCCCTCACTGCGCTTTCGGCATATTGAGAGGCACCCGCTAAAACATCTACAGGCGGGAATATCACGTCCGCTTCCCGTTTATAGTACTTTTTTATGCGCGCGCGAACATTATCCGATATGGCAATAAAATAATCAACCCTTTTATTGGATGCCAGATCCCACTTCTTCAGCCATTCCATAAAAAAGCGTATCACTATTTGCTTAATTTTGTTCTCGGATGAAAAATATTCGTCAAATAGCTGCCAGGCATATCTCATCGGCGTGTAACAATAGCATATGTGCAGAGCGTTCTTTGGTATCCGCGCCCCTTTAGCGACCGCGTGGCTTGAACTTAGGATAAGGTCATACCCGATAAGATCGAAGCTCCGTACCGCCCGCGGAAAAAGAGTAAGGAAATAGCGATAATGCTTAAAAATACCCGGGATCTTTTGTAAAAAAGATGTGGTGATATTCATGCGCTCTATGACAGGCGATACGCTGCCCTTTTTATGGATAAGCGTAAAGATATCAGCGTCAGGAAATATCTCGCAAAATACTTCAAGACATTTTTCCCCGCCACGCATTCCGGTGAGCCAGTCGTGTACAATAGCGATCTTCACGTTTTTCATGATTATATAGCGTGCAAGAGTTAAAAAATGACAGCGGGCATAGGGCATAGAGCAAAGGGCATAGTTTGTTCCGCCACTATGCTCTCTGCCCTATGCTCGCCCTATAAACCGCAAGCGTCCTCGCCGCCGCGCTTTCCCACGAGAATTTTGCAGCTTGTTTTCTGCCCAATTCCGATAATTTGGACCGCATTTCGGGACTCATGAGAACATTATAAACCGTATCAGCGATGCATTTTATATCGTTATTTTCGGTAATAAGCGCCGCGTCGCCCACAACTTCGGGTATGGAAGAATTCCTGACCGTGACGACCGGCGTCCCGCATTGCATCGCTTCAAGCAGCGTAAGCCCGAAACCCTCATAAAGCGACAGATGCACCAGCGTTTCAGCCATGCCGTAAAGCGCTCCAAGATCTTCGCGCGAAACTTCTCCCAGGTATTTCACACCAAGGGTATCGACCGGTCCTTTCAGTTTATCTTCTTTTCTGTCCCACCTGCCGCAAATGACAAGCTGGTGCGGAATTCCCCATGATCTAAGCATTTCATAAACTTTCAGAAGCGCCCCCACATTTTTGTGCGGCTTTACTGCACCGACATATAGGATGATCTTTTCGGAAAGGCCGTATTTTTCCCTGACGAGCTGCATACGCGACGGATCCCTGTCAATCCCGCAACTTTGCCCCACCCCTTCATAAACAACCTTTATCCTGCCGCCGTATTCGGTGCCAAAACATTTTATCAGGTCTTCCGCAGTATTATTCGAGACAGCTATTACGCTTTTTGAACTTTGTAAGGCTCGTTTTATAAAAAATCCGGCATAGGCTTTTGCCAGCGGCGACGGATGCGACTCGGGTATTAAAAGATAGATCAGGTCATGTATGGTAACGACCATATTATTTTTGAAAGCCAGGGGGATATTAAAATGCGGAACATGAAATACATCCATATCCGCAAAACAGGGCGGCGGCAATATCTGCTCGCGCAAAGTGTAAATCGGGGCCGTCCATTTAACTATTTTTACATTGCGCTCTGCCTCGAAACATGCCAGGCGCACTGGGTCGCCGAATAAAATAAAATTGTCGTCCGGCGACTGCTTTGTCATGTGCGTGAGTAAAGACGAGATATAACTTCCTATCCCGGCGTTACTTATCATCCTCGCGTCAAAGCCTATTTTCATATGAGTTTAAAGTTTTAAATGTTAAGTTTTATGTGTTCCGTTCATATATACGCACCCTTGGGGCTTGACGATCTGTCCAAAATTTATGATAGACCAGATCATCAGGCCTATTTTCCCACTGAATGTCGGGATAATCAATAACATGTTCTTTATATTTAGCCCTTATCTCCGAAAAGTATTTATCGCTAAGGTCCTCGCCCCAATCTCTTCGGAACACTACCCACTTAGGCATATGGTCCCTGTCATAAATAAGGGAATTATCGATCTTCAGTTTCGTGTAAAACATGAGCGGTATGTCCCCATATGCTATTTTTACGGTGTCGCCCGGCGCGGCATTTTTGTTCAGGAATTTAACGATGCCTTCGACCGGTCCGTCGTAGTCATGTGTTATCTCATAAAGATATTTCGGAAAATAAAAATTCGGATATCCCATATTGAATATCCCCGTCAAAATGGAAACAGCTAAAAACAGGACCACAAGGGATCTCTTATAGGTAACAAGACGCAAAAGTATAATACTTTCGACGATGGCGAGAAGCGGTATAAAATAAACCTGATATCTGAAATTTCTCTCCTCTGCAAAAGAGAACGCCACTATGCTCACCGCGATCACCGGCAAGATCAACTTTAGCAAAAACTTCTCATCTCCGGTCAATTTAACGGTTATCTTCCTGAAAAATACCGCCCTAAAAATATAAACACTCCCGAAAAACAGTACAGGAAAAATAAATTTATTTATCATTCTGAACTCAAACTCAAGATTTTTTAACACTCTCGCGATAGAAATAGAAGCCGCGTGCGCGGCGCTATTGGAGAACAAGAACCACGGCAGAACAAAAAGCAGTATAAAGAGCCATAACGCGGCGATACGGATCGCGTTCTCTTTTTTGAACTCGAAAACAACGTAGTGCAATACCAGCGCCGCGAACACCGGAACGAACATCCCGTGCACAGTATAAGCGAGCGCTACGAACGCCACAAATAAACATAGCAGCCATCTTCTTTTGTTCTGTTTTATCCAATTGACGTAAAAGATCAGGATAATAAGGACCCATAGTACGCAGGGCGCGTAATAGCGGCATTGCCGCATAAGTAAAAGATACGGGACGGAAAATACGGTCAAAAAAGCCGCGCAGCCGGCGACAAAACGACTGCGAGTGAGGATAAACGCCAAGAGGTACAAAAGCAGAATATTGATCACACCCATCGCGGCAAAAGGAAACCGCGCCGCGAAAGCGCTCATACCAAAAACCTTAAAAGATAATGCCGTTACATAAAACTGCCCCCAGGGGTGGTATTTCCACTCGTAGTTCGGCCCGAAACCCGTACGGATCCGCGGGTTTACGAGGTTCACGCCGTCATATGCTTTCGGGTATCCGAACTCAAGTACCCTCTTCGCCAATGTCGCCGTCTCGGCCTCATCCTGCCAGAGGTACTGGTTGCCCAGATTCGTGAAGATTAGTATAGCGGATACTATCGTCAGAATAATAATGGCACAGTGTCTCTTTAGAACAATGTAGTTTCCCATGTTTTTGCTTATATGTTCTTATTTACCCAGCAGTTCCAGCGCCATACGATGCAGGTCGACATTGGCCAAAGCCAACACCTTTTTCTTTACCGACCGTGAAAAATATTCTTTTTCTGTCTTTGTAAGTAGCTCCCCTTTCAGTTTTTTCAAAAACAATTCTTTCTGTTTCGGTGAAAAAACCTGTGAAAGAGCGTACTCAACACCCATCTCTTCCTTGGCACACATGAGGCTCTGCAATTTGTTCGTCTCTATTCTGAAATAGTTCCTGAACACCGACTTGACCCCATCGGATGAAACCACGCGTCCACAAAGACTGAGATCGTGCCCATTTTTGAACGCGAGTAAGAATTTTTCATACCCTTTCTTGTGTTTGTCACTAAGCAAGTCATAAACCGTACCCACCCAATGAAACTTTACATCGAGAAATTTGTAAAGCGCGAGGGACATGGCCACCAGAAACGACAGTGCTACCCTGTCTGAGGTTTTCTTAAGACCGCCAACGGCCTTGTCATGATCAAATTGTCCTCTTTCGCAGCTTGTAGCCAAGAGGACCGGAAATCCTTCCCAAAAGCGCAGTTCTTTGGACCTGGCCACATCCGCAAGTGTCCGGTTGGCATCTTCCTCTGTATCAAAAAGTGAAAATCCAAGTTTGCGCGAACGTTCTAATAAATTTCTGTCTTTCATGATAAAAGTTTTTCCTTGCGCAGGATCTTTTTAAAATATTCCAGATTACCCCGCGCCTTATCTTCCGAAACATCATACGAAGCGGTCTCGTTAAACCGTCCTATAAAACGCTCCATATCTATTTCAGTTCTCTTTCTTCTTACGAGCGCTAAACAATCTTCAATATCTATACTTGTCCCGCGAAACAATTTACTTATCAGAAGATCGTAGTAGTTGAGGATTCCGACATAAATTTGACTAAATTCTTTCACCGGGATATTATTGCCATCATCCAGGGGCGATACCAATAATTCCGTCGTATGGACCCTCTTTCCCGGGAACAGATCGAAAACAAAACCGTCATCCCTGGCTAATCCCGAGCCGCTTGCGCTCTTATAGCCAAGATCTCTCAGAATCTTGATCAAATAAATATATTCTTCTGACACGGGAACTAGAAGATCTATATCCTTCGTCGATGGTTTGATATCGAGAAGAGTAAGAGCTGTCCCCCCACAGGCAATAAGCCTGACCTTCCGCTTTAAAAAACTGTTCCAAGCAGCCAATTTCTCCAATAAACCATTTTTGTCTATTCTGCTTTCCATACAAATTATTGTATATTTTAATACAATTCTATGTATCTAAGTATACAATATTTATTTACAACTGTCAAGCACGAGCTCACACACCCTGTGCGCCGGAATATCCGCGAGCTTTTCGCCGGGTGCCGGATATATTACGTTCACGTTAGCGCCTTCCGGCGCCCATTCGGCGGGATCGTTGACCTCGCTGAATAAAAGAATAACTGGTATACCGGCAGCAGCCGCCAAATGCGCAGGAGCGGAATCTATGCCAACGAAAAGCGCCGCATCTTTCAAAATGTTATACAATTCTCCCAACCGTGTTTTACCGACAATATCCACGAATGATATCGCAGGGACACGGCATGCCGTGCCTCTAGCGAATTCCATGGCCTCTTTCTCATTATCCGACGACCCGACCAGAACCGATGTGATCCCGTGATACGTTCTCAAATATTCCATGACCTCCGTGAACTTCTCCATATCCCATCTTTTGTTATCATGACCCGGTGTCACATGAAAAACGGCATACTTTCCGCGAACACCGAATTTCTGTAATAACACTTTTGCCGACATCCCGTCTCTTTCTGGAAAGATCAGCTCAAGCCGCCGTTCACCACCCTTTATTCCCAGTGGTTCCAAAAGTAGTATATTTTTCATGGTCTCATGAATGCCTTTTTTATACGGCATTATGTGTGTGAGTAAAAATCCGCAACCGGTAATCCCGTAACTTATCCGCACCGGAACACCCGCGATAAACGAGGCGAAAATATGCCGCACATCCCCCCTAAGATCTATACAAACATCATACCTGCCGTTCCTGATTATCCTGACCATTCTGAAAAAGGACCTAATATTGTCAAAAAAAGTTTTCGGCGTTCTAGTGAACCATGCCGAAGTAAATTCGAATACATTATTCAGAGAATAGTTGTTTTTTACGATGTCCATTCCCCATGCGGGCGCAAGGAAATCGATTTTGGCGTGCGGGAAATTTTTTCTGAGCGGTTTTATAACGACAGTGGAATTGATCACATCCCCTATGTGATCGACACGTATAACAAGTATCTTCCTGGGTCCGGCTATTTTGCCGCGTAATAACAGCATGCCGCAGAGCCTTAACGGAAAAAATAAAACCGTCCCGACGCAGTCGATCACCGAAAACAGCCAGACATACATTTTTTTGCGATAAATATACATACGCTATTTCACAAATCTATATTTCAAAAGCACGAGAAGCGTCTCAATGCCGTCTTTCCAGGTTATTTTTTTGCCTTCATCGTAACTGCGCCCCCTGTAAGATATGGCGACTTCTTCGATCCTTACACCTTTTTTAAGAAGCTTCGCCGTCACCTCAGGTTCGAATTCAAAGCGGTTGGCCTGTATATCCAGGGATCTCATCACGCTTGTCTTGATCATTTTATAGCAGGTTTCCATATCGGTAAGTTTCGCCCTGAAAAGAAAATTCGTCATAGCCGTTAAGGTCCAATTGACCATATAGTGCGGAAAAGAAGTGGTTTTCCATGTTTTAAGGAACCTCGAACCGAAAATGGCTACTGCCCCGGTGTCTTTAGCAGCCTGCACAAGCTTTTCTATTTCATGCGGCGAATACTCAAGGTCACCATCCTGAACAATTACATATTCACCGGAGGCCTTCGATAAAGCCGTCTTTATCCCGGCGCCTTTCCCCTTGTTGACATCGTGGTAAAAGACCTTCACTTCGTCTTTTCCGTCGCCAAAATGCTTTTTCAAAAGTTCCCTGGTCCCGTCGGTCGACGAGTCGTCCACAAGGATGATCTCCTTATCCACTTTTACATTTCGGACAAGCTCCAGGATATCCATTATGGTCTTTTGTTCATTATAGACCGGCATTAATATCGATATTTTCATTGGAGTACCTTTTTGTAGCCTTCGATCGTCCTCGCGGCGACCTTTTCCCATGTGTAGTTATTTAAAACAAAATTTTTCAGCTTGTCATTTTTATCCTGATCCGTAACTTTTCGGATCTTATGAGCTATATCCTTCGGGGAATCAGGCCTTATATACTCTGCCATGTCCTTAAAATACTCTCTTGTGCTGCCTCCGTCGGTCACGACAAGTTTAGCTCCCGCAAGTGCCGCCTCCAGCGCCGCCAGGCCCGGAGTCTCGAACCACCCCGGAAGAACAAATATTCCGCATGCCGCATAGGCGCTTTTTAAAAGCGGCGAATTATTTTCAAACCCTCCCAGAAAATGAACGTTCTTGCCGGCTTCAATTTTGCATTTTTCCAAATACCATTCATACCCGGAAACAACTGAACCTACAAGTACAAGCTCTTTATCCAGGCCCCTTACCGCTCTAATGAGGTTCAGCTGGTTTTTGCGGGGCTCTATTCTGCCGACATACAGGATAAAATCTTTTAGACCGTACTTTTTAACAAAAAGGTCGGAAGTCGCATTAATGTAATCAGCATCTACTCCATTCGGGACAACAAACATTTTTCTCGAGGAAACCGCAAAAAGCCTTGAGATCTGAGCGGCCTCTCTTGGGGAATTCGGGACTATCATATCCGAGACCCGGAACATCTTTCGCCTTGAGAAGTTAAGGAAAGGGAACAATACCTTCAGTAAGTGGCGCAAAACCATTTCCAGTTTTTTAAAAGAAGATCCGGTTTCGCAGAAAGCGCGTCTGAAATCCGACCAAAAAATAGACTCAAGAACCACTTTAACTTTCCTGCTTTTTGCAACTTCCATAAGCGGTAAGCATTCCTTCACGGAACCAAAAACATGCAGTATATCGAAATCCTCGATCTTATCGTTCCACATATCGAAACGTTTGACATCGATGCCGGCTTTAATAAGATACTTTTCGGTGTTCTCGAGAAGTATTTCCCCGCCGCCTTTGTTCTGGAAGGCGGAGGGGTATATGAAGAACGCGACTTTCATGACATCCAAGCCTCTGTTTTTGCTACTAAACATTATGTTTCCATACATCGTCATTGCGAGCGAAGCGAAGCAATCTCAAAGAGAACTGATGAGATTGCTTCGGTCGCTATCGCTCCCTCGCAATGACGGCCATAAGAATTCTATTCGAAAAATTATTAGCACGCATCATTCTGCAAAATATCCAAAATCTTCTGTGCTGTCTTCCCATCCCCGAATGGATTTTCCCAGGTTCTTTTCCTTTTCAACATCTGAACTGAAGCGTCTAGAATAGCATCGGGTTTCAATCCTGCCACAATATTAGCCCCTGCTTTTTCCGTCTCCGGCCTTTCAGTTGAATCGCGCAGGGTCACACACGGCACTTTTAAAACGCACGCTTCTTCCTGCACACCGCCCGAATCCGTCAAAATGAGATCCGCGTTCTTCTCGAGCTCCAAAAACTCCAAAAAACCGCAGGGTTCGATCATTCTGAGCCATTTGGGCAATTTTATTTTAAGCTGTCCCAGTGAGTGTACTGTTCTGGGATGAACAGGAAAAACAATCTCGCATTTGAATTTCTCGTAAACTAGATGTATTCCCTCAAGGATCCCTCTTAATCTTTTTTCATTGTCCACATTCTCCTGACGATGCAAAGTAAGTAAAAAATACTTTTCACTTACCAGGCCTAGTGACCTCAAAAATATTTTTCGTAGCCCGGTTTTTTTAATACCGAAGTGTAAAGCATCTACTATCGTGTTCCCTGTAACAAACACTTTATTTTTTGAGATACCTTCTCCGATCGCGATCTTAGCCGACGCGGGTGTCGGCACAAAAAGATAATTCGAAAGGTGGTCCGCGATGACCCTGTTTATCTCTTCCGGCATTGATCTGTCATAACTACGCAGGCCCGCCTCCACGTGAGCGATTTTCATGTCATAACCGGTAAAAGCCTTTGTCGTGGATATTTTTGACCCGACAAGCGCACCGGCAAGCGCCGAATTCGTGTCGCCCTGCACCACAACAACAGACGGCATTTCTCCAAGAAGTATTTCCTCCAGCTCTATAAGCATCTTACCCGTATGATCACCCTGCCTGTAAGGCGCTTTCGACTTTATTTTGAGATTATAATCCGGGCGTGGCAGTTCCAATTCTTTGATGAAAAGATCTGATAAACTCTTAGAATAGTGCTGACCGGTGTGGATCGTGATAAACGGTATTTTTCGTCTGCCGCATTCTCGTACCAGAGAGCTCAATTTTATGATCTCGGGCCGTGTACCGAAAATAAATGCTATTTTATTTTTCATCTAAATAAGACACTCCGTATCCAGTGTTTTTCCCCTATCCATATTTAGCCCGTCAAACATGACAAGCGCCTGGAGAGCGAACATTGTGCACCAGGAATTGATATGCGCAGGTCTATCGCCTGTTAAAGTCTGCCCATAATAAAAACCGCCCTTTTGCGAACCGTTTTCGGCATATTGAAACTCCAGCAGCTTCTTTCGTAAAAGTTCAAGCGACTTGAATTTTGTGCCAGGAATTTTTCCAAGGCTCATAAGCAGCAGCGACAACCTCAGCGTCTGAGCCATTTCATCGCTGCGATAGTACTCTATAAATTTGTTCCCGATAAATTTTTTCGGTATTCCGCCGTCTTTTTTCTGGCTGTCAAGGGCCCATTCTGTGGCTGAAACCGCAGAATCGATAAAGTCCTCTCTTTCGAAAGATAACCCCGCGTAAAGCAGTCCTTCCGCTGAATACGAATGAGGATGCATGTGAGTGCTGCTATCGACCCTGGAAGTAATAAATCTACCGGATGACCGCTGTTCTTTTAAACTCCTTGAACACAGGCCCAGAACTATTTCTTTATATTTGGCTTTGCCCGTGACTTCGTAAAGATCGGTGAACCCCAGCGCAAGCTTCGCATGGTAGCTTCCGCTTTGCGTGGACCATTTCCAGTCGGCATCGGTTGTCTCTTCGGTAGCCGGATTGTAAACCGCGTAAAAGAAACCATCCGATCTCAGCATTTTTGCGATCAAAAAATCCGCTATTCCGGAGGCCACCTTAAGATATGACGCGTCTTTGGAGAACTTGTACAGGTTCACAAGGCCATAAAGCACCATACCGTTATCGAAAGCGTAAATATTTCCGCTTTCAAATGAGTAGTGTTCCGCTTCCCGCATTTTTAAGAGATAATTGCGGGTCTTCACACCACCGCATTCGTGCATCGCTTTTTTTGTGATCCAATCCGCGGCAAGTCTCGCACGGGAAATAAAATCGCCAACAAAATACTTCGAAAGAAAAAGAAGAGTCGTGATCCCGTATCCGGTGATCTCAGAGTAAACATAAGAATGCTCACCCTTTTCAAGATCATACCAGGCATTGAATCCGCCGGCATCAGGCCCGGGCAGGTTCTGTATACCTGAATTCAATATCCAGTCCTTAGCCATGACCGCATTCTCGCTTATCATTATGTTGTTGTCTTTCATTGCACTCCAGGTGTCAGGCGTCAGGCGCCAGGCGTCAGTTCGTAAACAGCATGCTGTCCACAAACTGGAGCCTGTAACCTGGAGTCTGGCGCCTAGCATATCACCTTTCCGTAACAACCGCCGCCGGGTTCCCATACACAACCGCTCCCGCCGGAACATCTTTCGTGACCACAGATCCTGCTCCCACAACCGCTTTCGGCCCGATATTAACATCCGGCAAAACTATAGTTCCAGCTCCAATCGACGCTCCCTTACCAACTTTCCATGTGATACCTTTCAAATTGCGGGTCGTCTTGTGCGTAGGATATTTATCGTTAGTAAAGATCACATGCGGACCGATAAAAACATTATCTTCTATGACCGTGCCGTCATACACACAGGCCTTATTATGTATTTTCACGTTATCACCGATCTTCACGTTCCTGTCGATATAAACCCCGTTACCCAAAACACAATTCTTCCCGATCTTCGCGTTATCCATAACCTGCACGAATGCCCAGATCACGGTTCCGTCACCTATCTTTGCCGTTTTCGCGACTATCGCGGTCGGATGTATCTTTAAGCGTTCTTTTTTACCCATTCGATATTTCTCCTTAAACCTTCATCAATAAACACCCGCGGCTTCCACCCGAACAACTTTTTCGCGAGCGAGTAGTCGCATAAAAGCTTCGGCACCTGTGCCATTCTGTCTTCCGTGTGAATGATCTTTGACTTCGACCCGCTTATCTCTTTTATTTTTCCGGCGATATAGTTTATCGTTATGGCTTCCCCTGTTCCAAAGTTAACCGACCGACCTACAGCTTTTTCGTGGCTCCCCATTATCATGAACGCATCGACCATGTCATCGATATAGGTAAAATCGCGAGACTGCCTGCCCGTTCCATGCACGGTTATCGGCCTATTAGCAAGCGCCAAAGTGATGAATTTAGGTATAACGTCATATGTATGCCTCGGACCATATGTGTTAAATGGCCTAATAACGGCTATCGGCAAATGATATGTGTTCCAGTACGCGTAACAATATTTGTCAGCGGCGACTTTACTGGCGGCATAAGGCGAGGAAGGATACAGAAGATGCTCCTCATTTATGGACCCTCCAATAGTCATACCATATATTTCGCTTGAGGAAGTACATACAATACGCTTTATCCCCTTTCCTTCTTTTACCGCATGTAACATATTGAGCGTACCAATAACATTGGTCTCCATGACTTCAATAGGATGATCGAATGAATTCGGCACATACGCGTCAGCAGCAAGATGAAATATCACTTCCGGCCTGTTCTTTATCACCATATCCTTCGAGTCGGAAGCAGCAATGTTCCCGGTAATTATCTCTTCCAGTTTGTTCTCAATATGCTTAATATTCTTAAGCTCATTTTGAGTGGTCCCGGTAACGGAGTTCCCCCGGACAAACACAGAGACCCTCGCCCCTTCCGCGAGAAGCCTTTCAGTCAAATGCGACCCCATGAACCCGTCGGCGCCGGTGACAAGCACTCTTTTGTTTTTGTAAGAATTTTTCATCGATACTCCTTTATTTCACCGCATTTTCCAAAAGCCATTTATATACCGGTTTTACCTGTATGCTCTTTCCTTCCGCGGCTATCTCTTCTTCGGAATCCTCGGTCAGAATAAACGCGCTTTTCAACTTAAGCTCATCCAAAGCTTTTAAAATCGCGCTTATCTCCCGCTGCCTGGTTTTTTCTTTGTCCATGCTGTCCGTTACCTGAATAAGCTGCATTTCTTTTTTTCCCGATTTGACTAAAAAATCAACCTCGAGATTATTCGTCGTCCGATAATAATAGATCTCGGAGAAATTTCGCCTTAGTTCAAGAAATACAAGATTTTCCAGGAACTTGCCTTTATTCTTTGAAAACTGAAAAGCCACCGATTCAGCTAATCCATTATCGATGCAGTATATCTTTTTAAGCGAGTAGAGCTGTTCTTTTAAGGAAAATGAGAATTTATTGACAAGAAATATCAAATAGCTGTTCTCCAGAAAATCCGCATAACTTTTAATGGTGTTCGTACTGCCCACGCCAAGCACATTCTTGAGGTTGTTGCAGGAAAATGTGCTGCCGATATTGCTTAAAAAATATAACCCTAGCTCCCTGAGCGGCTTTACCCTTTTAATACCGTACCTAGCTACAATATCGCGGTAAAGAATATCCTCATAGACCCTTTTCAATAGGGCCGTATCCTGATATTTAAGATATTCCGGCATCCCTCCGAACCGGAGATATTCCGAAAAATGCTTCTTAAGAGCGGCCCTCTCGGCCGTCAACGATAAACTGTTCTTCGACAATTTGAATTTATTAAATGAAAGGAACTCTTTGAAAGAGAACGGAAAGAGTTCGATACTAATATTTCTTCCGGTCAGTTTCGTGGCAAGTTCTTTGCTGAGGAGCGAAGCATTCGAACCCGTTATAAAGAACTTACATCCTTTTCCGATCATTCGCCGAACAAAAACCTCCCACCCGGCGATATTTTGCACCTCGTCAAAAAAGAATACCCTTTTTTCTCCATAGATCTCTAAAAATACCTCATACAGACGGTTAAAATCCTCCACGCCAAAATCCACAAGGCGTTCATCCTCAAAATTAAAATAATAAACTCCACCCTTATAAAGATCCATGATTATCTGATTGAGCAGTGTCGACTTGCCGGAGCGCCGTACGCCTGAGACAATAACCGCGTGGGGCAAAGAAGCGTAACGGTATACGCCAGAAAGTGCCTCCCGCGGAACACCAGCATCAAGGCCGGTTCGATCCTTTTCCTGTTCAAGTATTATTTCCTTCAATAAAGATCGTTCCACGCATCCTCCTCATATTCTCATTGATAATGAAAATATATGGCATAATGTGTTCATTGTCAATGAAAATACTCCGAAATCACCCCTTGCAAACATACGGCGCATTCCATGCAAATACAACATTAAAAAGATAATTTGCATAACTTTCGCTATCTGATAATTTTTCTCGCCAAAAGTTTTAGCATTTTTACGACAAAATTACAACGCAATTCATCGGGAGGTGTTATGCGTTCAAAATCGATAAATTCTTTCGCGAGATCTTTGGCTTTTCTTAAAAGTGGCTCTTTTACCGGAACTCCTCTAAACATTTCTGAAGGTTGTTTTATAGTGTCCTTAACACTTTCTTTTTCCGCCTTGTTTTTATTTTCAGCAATGCTTGTCCACATATTGTAAATATCGGTCATATTTTTCGGAATGAGTTTTTTCACATTGAGCGCATAATCTAGAACTTCTTCCAAGATGGAGGGTATTTCCGTGTATTTTGAGGTATGCGCGTATATGATGACGGGTAAATTACATCTCATCATTTCATCGATCGCATCTTTGTAATATTGCGCTACCCGTTTTGTGTCTTTGTACCCTTCCTGTATAAATAATTCCGGCGCGACCGGGAAAATAGGAATCTCAAGGATAGAGCACGCTCGGCCGGATAAAACAGGCCTCGAGGGCAAACCAAGATAATCATATGAAAAATCAGAAGAATATTTGTACCCCTCATCCTCAAGCGCTCTCATCAAGTTCGGGTTCCACTTCCCCATCGGCGCGGCGAAACCGATCGTATTTATCCCCAGGTCTTCAAAGAATTTTTTGGCTTTATTGATGTTATAACGGTTACCAGCATAATCATTGTAAACGTAGTGATAATAGGCATGTGATTGTATGTCCACACCCAGATCTTTACATTTCAGTATTATAGGGACGGCATTTTTGAATGAATACGCGTTAAAAAAAATACTGACGCAATCAATGTATTTACCGAACAACGGATAATATAGCGGAAATTTGTCCTCGTAATACTCATCGGCATCTATTCTCAAGGAGAAAACATTTGAGATTTCACTTTTCGTGTGAACCCCGTAACCGGCACCGCTTTTTTTTGCTACGGTCTCAAAAACGGACAAAGATGCCGGACCGAACTTTTTCTTAAGCGCGTTTTTATTCACGCTCATGCTCCCGACTGTCATTTTTTCATGGTTAACAACATCATTTTTTTACGGATCAACAGCCAAACCGATATCTTTTTTTCTCGCCCCGGAGAACAATAATAACCAAGACACGCCGCCCATAAAAATAAACACCAGAGTTGTCACTACTCTGTCGATCAGCGACACCATCGCGCCCTCGACGACACTCGCGCCTATCATGGTGAAACACAAAGTCAAAACTATTTCTTTTATACCCAGGTTCCCGGGCGTAAAACTTGTCACTACCGACAGGAATACCACATTGGCGATTATCAAAGTTCCTACAAAATCGGGGGTTTTGCAGAAAGATCCGAAAATAAAATAAAGCCGCGCTGCCAGGATAAATGTGCATAGAACGTTCATAGCAAGGAGCTTCAGGAGCAGTTTCCACTGCCTGTTGAAAAATGTAAGGCCCGCAAGAACATCCTTAAGGAACTTTATGTTCAGCTTGAACCTGTCCGCGATATCACAGATCACCAGGAATACAAAAGACAGGAAGAGTACCGAACAAAAGAACATAAGCAATTTAAAATGCAGGATCCCTTTGCTGAAATATGTGATATACAAAAAAAATATCCCCATGGCAGAGGCCGTCATAAATAAAAAAACATAAAACCCCAGATATGCCGCGAAGAAAGTTGAATATAGAAAATTGTACTTTTCTTTCATATATACTGCCCTGGGCAAAAACCCCGACTTGGCCGGAAGGAACTGATTAAGCATCATCGTAACGCAGGATAACCCTATCCATTCTTTCGTGGTCAATCTGACCCCGAAAGACCTGGTAAGCTCGGCGGAGGAATAAGCGTTAACTATGACGAAAATAACGGTGAGGACGATGACGATCAGGACATTTTGCCAGGGAATATGACAAAGCAAAAGCAGCTGGTCCTTTTTAGCGACCAGGAACCTTACGCAAAAGAACATGGCCACGAAAAGCAGAAGGTATGATGCCCACCATTTGAAGTTTTTACCCATATCAGGCTTGCTCACCGGCTAATATCAACTTTTTAATTTTAATGAACGTTGTGACCATCAGAAAAAGCAAAATTGCCACCGACAGTATCACGACCGGCAAAAGTTTGGGAACTATCCTTATCACATTGAACCACCAGACATCCGGCATATCAAACCCCTGCAAAGACTGTATGATAGGACTTATAAAACAAAAATCGGGGTTATATGAGAAATTAAGCGAAGCCCCGAGGAACAGCTTATTAAATGCCGATAATAATATGATCCAATTGCCACAGAGAGGAGATAGTTCCGGGACAAAATTCACAAGATATTCGGGCAGTTTCAGCCCGTCCCTTATAAAGAAAAGATAAGACGAGATATTAACGATCAATACCGGAAAATAAACGAGAAAACTCAAAACACAAACGATACGAAAGATAAAGTGTCTCCCTTTCTTCTGCCCTGCGTCTTCGAGATATTGCGCTAGAAAAATCGAGACAAACGGCACCAGTGTGTACAAATATCTCGGCCCCCACGAGAAAAGCGATCCCCGGACGAACTTGAACGAATAGAAAAGCAAATGCCCTAAAACAACGCACGCGATCATAAAGAACACGGGTCTGTTCCTCTTGGCAAAATTCCTGAACGATAACGCGGCCAGTATAAGCGGGATGTTATAGAGCACCAGGCTCTTACCTGGACTCAGCAGGTAATAATACAGCCCCTTAAAAAATCTGTTCCCCGGAGTCAAACCCTTGCTTGCCAATTCGGTCACATTATCTTTTAGTGTCATCCCACAAAACTCTTTAGTTAAAAAATAAACAGCCGCGAAAATGACTATCGCCGATACGGCTACCGACCAGACCTTCCAAAGCAGAACTTTATTCTTGATGTCAGCGCTGAAGCGTATCAAAATAATGAAAAAAAGCAAAAAATTCAGGTACGAATTGTTCTTGATCAGTAAAGTGAAACCTATGCAGCACGCGGCGAAAAAAATATTTTTAAGCGGGAACTTGACGGAACTCCTGAATAAAAACAAACACGCCGCGAGAACTAACAATGTCACAGCCGGCTCTGAAAACCCCGAACGGGTATATGCCAAGACCATCGTGCAAAAAGCAAAACACACGACCGTATAAAAACTATTTGCCCTGCTGAAACCCAACTCAGATAAAAAAACGAACAGGATCAGTGCAATGAGCGCGGTGACGAAAGGGTTAAAAAAGGAAACGGTAAATTGGGTGATATATCCGGCGGGAACGAACGCGGCGAATTTCGAGATGACATGCCCCACCAGATAGAACGGGGTCAGTAAAAGCGGCATGCCTAAACCGCTGTTAGCGTAATGCCTTCCCTCCTGATCCCCGGGTCCTCTGACCTCGTAGCGCACCTCTTTAACATCGAAGGCCCTGGTGTGTATGGAAATATCTTTATCCAGAACTATGCTCTCGGCGGTCAAATAGTTCTCAAGGCCGTCCCCTCCGAAATGCCCGTTCGCGAAAAGAAGAAAACAGGCGAAAAAGAACAGAAAGAGATCCAGATGAAGCCCGTGTTTTGAGAAAAATGATTTGAAGAACATTATGCTTCTTTCACCGTTTCTTTGTGAGTCAGGTGATATATCCAAATGGTCCTGCAATTCTTTAACCAGGCCAGAGCCCCGAATGTCGCGAGAATTATCAGACCTAAATATATTTTATCGAACACGACCATGAGAGATAAGAAACAATAAAGCATGATCTCATATCCGATGTATATACCCTTCCAGGGTTGAACCTCAAATATCACTTCTTTTATCACATGTTCCTTGGTATTCAGGACGTAAAAGGTCAGGAACGTGTTTGCGAGCGCGGCCATACCCGCGATGAGTATAAGATAATGTCCGCTTGTAACATAGGCGCTGTACGCGAGCGATGTGAAGAGCAGAAATCCCTTGATAACGTCGAAGAAAGCATCCAGCCAGCGGCCGAACTCCGAGGAAACACCTCTGTATCGGGCATATATCCCATCCAACATGTCAAGCGCATAGCCAAAGTGAAGAAGCAGAACTCCCGTGATGTTCCAGGGATAAGGGCAAAAAGCGAAAAAACAACACCCCGCCGCGATTACGACCAGCGACATTAAACTTATCTGGTTCGGCGTAACCTTAGAATCACGAAAGAACTTTTCTAGCATGAACCCCGCGATCGGCCTGTATATCAGCATACTCAAAAATTCTTTGTTCCCTCCGTCCCTTGCTTTAAAAAAATAATCCTTCAAAGAAATGCCTCCCTATTTGCCTAGTCTGGACTTTTCTACAGAATCTTTCCTGTACCTGTAAAGGATCTCCTCGTTAAGCTTCCTGTTCGCGGAAATGATGTCTCCCAATAGCCCTATCACGATTATCATGAGGCCCGCGACAAATACCATCGCGGCTATAATGAGCGACTGAACATGCCCGCTGCTACCCTTAACGCTCGTGAAATAATAATAGAAAAATCTTCCCACGAGTAAAAAACTGCAAACTATCGGCGCGAGCCCGATCGTGACGAAACTTTTCAGCGGCTCGTACATAAGATATATCCTCAATATCGTCGCTATTGACCTGGTGATGTAGGCGGGTATGCTCTTTATAAGACGTGATTCCCGCAGTTTTTCGTTGGTGGTAACGTTCACATATGTCATGGGTATTTTCTTTCTTCCGGCCTGGATTATGGTCTCAAGCGTATATGTGTAGGTCGAAAAAATATTCATTTTAAGCGCCGCGTCCCTTGAGTATGCCCTGAAACCGCTTGTGGTGTCGGGAATATCCGTGTCCGAGAATTTTCGCACAAAATGACTGCCCACTTTCTGAAGCAATTTTTTCATAAGGGAAAAATGTTTGATCGCCGACATATCCCTGCACCCTATCACGATCTCGGCCTTTCCATCAATGATCGGCTTCACAAGTTCGGGTATGAATTTTCCGTTGTACTGGTTGTCACCGTCAGTATTTATTATGATGTCCGCGCCAAGCTCGACAGATCTTTCCAAACCGCGTTTGAAAGCTTCGGCCAGTCCTAAATGCCCGGGCAAGTTCAAAATGTGATCGACTTTCGCGGACCTCGCGACATCAAAAGTTTTATCCGTGCTGCCGTCGTTTATGACCAGGATTTCCAAACTGTCGATCCCGGCTATTTTCTTCGGCAGATCTTTCAAAGCGAGAGGAAGGGTTTTTTCCTCATTGTAACACGG
>JADFYD010000090.1 GCA_015233235.1 Candidatus Omnitrophota bacterium
GATATTTACGGCAATAAATATTTGCTAGACACACCCGATGAACAAGAGCTCGCCTCGCGGATGATTGCTTCGATAGATAATGACTTAAAAGCTCCCAGTGTGCCATATAGCACAAAAGTGATCGACGCTTATTTGCTTTCGGTTTTTGCCGGCAGTAAGGTCATGGACGAGTTACTAAGAACCAAGGCGTTTGAATTAGCGCTTCGCACATTGCCGGACACAGATACCTGGAATGATATGTGGCGCGCCTCTCTTTACAGCTATAACAAATTGCGCGATGTTGCGGCGGGTACTCGTAAGGATCTTTCCGCGCTGAGACAGACATTTGCAACCGAACCTTTTCATGAAAAGGTTAGAGCGGTGCTTTATGCGGGGGATCTCATGAACAAAGACGCGTTTTTGTGGCTTACCGAACTTTTGGACCCTGCCAAGAGTTCTAATCTAGATCGTAACCTTATGGGTATTGTAGCCGATACACTTTATTTTATGTCTAAGAGAGGCCTGGGTCGTGATGTTTCACTATTAAAAAAATTGGGTACGGTAGAAGATAACGAAAAAAATGCCATGTCTACAGGCGTCAACGTGACGGAGAAGGTCCGGGCCATTATTAGATTGGCTCTTATCGGTAATGCGGATAGTGACGCGGCGCTTTTACGATTGTTAAGATATTGGGGAGGCCAGTGGAATACCGGTATTGGACCGACGATTTTCTCTATACATGAGGCGCTGCAAAAAGCTATTTTTCACCGTGCCGGATTTATTCGGGAAAACCCGGTTACCAGGGCTTATATTGATACGCAGAAACAAGTTCTATACCGCAACACTCCGGCAACTGCCGGGACAACGCCGGCATACATTTTCGCGTCGGGTACTTTTCTTTCTCTTGAGGCGGTCTCCGGATATATGGGGATACTCCTGAAAACGCTAACTGACGCCGAGTCTCCCCTGGAATGGCCCTCAGCACATCGTTCTATCGCGGCTATGGCCCGTGCCGGGGTCAGTATGAATGCCGTGGATATTAACAACGCCATAATAGACGGATGGAAAAGTATTTTAAATAAGGAACTTGAAGCTAACGAAAGTGAACTCAAGGTTTTATTGGGCACATACGGCATCGGAGATGATGGCATGTCGGTACAGCTTGCTGCCGGTGATAAAATTAGAATAGAAACCTTGCAAAGACGTATAGCCCGGCTCCGTGAATCGTTAGCCGGGTTGGGGGGTGCGTCGTCATTGCGAGGAGACGAAGCTATAGCGGAGGCGACGAAGCGATCTCAAAGCGCGACTGCCGGTAACGCTGAGGAGATTGCTTCGTCGGCCGCCTCTGGCGGCCTCCTCGCAACGACGGGTGGAGCGGCAGCTGGTGTGCTCGCTTTGACGGGCGAAAATGTCAAGGCGGTGCATAGCACGCTTTTGGTCCTTCCGAGCAATGAGCCTTCGCCTCCTGATGAAAAGGATAAAGAACCTGCGCCTAGTGATAAAGACGGCAAACCCGAGAAAAAACTTGTTGAGGTCGGTGAAATGCTTCTCGTGGAGCGACTTGCTAACGGCAATATTCTCACGCACGACAGCGATTACGCGGTGCGTCTTTGGAGGGCGAACGGTGAGTTCATTAAACATATTTCCGATGAGGATGGAAAGATCTCGAAAGTCGGGTTCTGGTCCGTCGGCGTTATACACAACGGTACAAAGTTTATTACCCTGTGCGAGGGGCAAGCCAGGCTATGGGACGCGGACGGTAATTTTAACAAAGAAGAGAAAAGCGAGAATATGAGGGATTGTATCCATAAAAAACTGGATAACGGCAAGTTCATTACCGAAACCAAATGGGGTGAACTGGTAATGCGCGACGAAAATTTTGCTCCGATAACGGAAGCTTTCAATGTGAAAGGTGTAAACGTCGGGACAGATCGCGGCAGTGCCCATAGGGGGCCAAAATATCTCAAAGACTCTAGAGTAGTCACGCCCGATTCCGATCACAAAGTAAGGATCTGGGATAAAGAAGGCAAAAACCCCGTGTTATTCGATCATGAGTCGGCAGGGCTTTTTTCCTGCGACGGCATAGCCGAAAGATACGGCGAATCACTTGCCGACGGACGGATAGTGACCGTCGACAGTGATATAAAGGTAAGGATCTGGGGCGCCGACGGAAAATTCATAAGTAAACTCGAGGTCGATACGCCGTGCAACATCGCTTTTTCGAGTAGCGGCCCTGATATAAAAGTTTTAGACGACGGTACTTTTATCACGGGCGATTCCGACAAATGCATCCGGCGCTGGAACTCGTCAGGTGAGAATATCGGAGTTATGTCCCTTGAAGGAGACGCTAACTTTGGCATGGTGCAAATACTTTCCGGTTCGAGGATACTTGTGCGTGACCAGGGCGATATCTTCAGAAAAGACAGTTATAAAGTAAAGGTCTTCGATAAAACAAATAAAAATATCATTACGCTGACTATCCCCCAAGCAAAGGTTGGAGCTCATAGTGCTTTTCCGCTTGCCGGTGACCGGTTCATTACGCATGACGACGATGAAAAGTACCGTGTGTGGAATGATCAAGGTAACGTGATCTCAACATTGTCATACAATGGCACAGAGATAGTTTCCAAAGAGCAGCCCCAGGTTATAGACAACATTATATTTCTCAGGCATGGCACGAAAAGGCTTGTTTTTAATTGCGCGGGTGAGTTCCTTCTTGAACTCGCTCTTCCCCCTGACGAAACAGGAAAGGTCCCCGCGCTTAGCGGCAGGTGGGTGAGAAAGGTCGGCGATAATTTATTTTGTGTCGCCGATAGCGACGGCAACATGCATGGGTGGCAGTTCGAGCTGAAAGTAGATCCGGCAATAGAAGCCGCGAAGACCTCCGCCACAAAAGCTAGCGACAAGCGACACCTGTCCGCCGTAGCCTTGGCGAAGGCGGAAGCGACTAGCGACAAAGAAGGTGATAAGCCCGTTACGACCGGAGTTCCTCCCGCAGAGCCCGCCCCCGGCGACAACGCGAAGACGAACGTACCCGCCGGGAAAAATATCGCGCGCAAAGTTTTAAAGGCGATACTTTTGGGAGACGGAGAGACTTTCACCGAATATGTTTCCGACGGCGCGTCGTTCGAAGAAATAATGATAAAAAGAAATCCACTCGCGAGAAAAATAGATAACGAATTAATTAATGAGGGTATCAGTCGCCTTAAACTCGGCGACATTGTTATTTATAAAGGCGCGTCCGGAAAATATGACATAGCTAAATTGAAAAGGGGACCTGAGCGGGTTGGTAAAGGGTTTGTCGTTTGGCTTGAATGTATACGTAAAATTGAAAATAACAAACTTGTTGTTATTACTGAAGATGTGAGTACGGATATTACCCCCTTATATCTCATAGCGGACAGTGCGGAAGAAAAAGAGATCTATGATGGGTATTTCGGGGAACTATTGACCGCCATAAAATTAAAAGATAACGCTAAGGCCGACGCCATCGCCGGCGGTAAACGTTTTTGGCGATTGGCTAAGGAAATACATAAGCCTTACTCGAAAGACGGTTCCACAGGCTATTTTTATAAGGATCTCGATACCGACGACATAGTGTGCTGGGAGGATACGCCCGACGGCGATATGTATATAGCCAGAATAATCACTGCCGGAGAAAAAACTTTGAAAGTGAAAGTTTTCGCGGAGGTAAAAAAAGCGAACAACTTTCAAATAACTATTCTAGATCCGGAAATAGTGAGGTCAATTACGAAAGACTCATGTTATAGAATGATTCGAGGTTTTGACGCGGAAGGAGCACTGGACCGGGAGGTCATGCGGCGCCTTGTTATGAGGGACTCCGAGGCCTTGAAAAAATTATCTGACCAGGTCTGGAGATTGATAGCGGCAAGAAAAACATCCGTCCTTTCGGAGCCATTACCGGATAGGGGCAACTTTGTTTTTACAGAAAATAAAAAAACCGGGTATATATTCGGTGAAGTTGTGGGAGATTCTCCCGGGCAGGGAGAACGTTATGTGGTCGAGTTCGCAATACTAGATGCCAAGGGAATAGTTTTCTATGATGTGCCCGTGATAACCAAATGGTCAGGAGAGATACATACGCTTGCCGATAACTCCGAGATAACTGAAGTGCTCGCGTCGGTGCCCGAAAAAGATATTCCCGTGTATCCCGAACCCATCGCCGGGTTCCTGGATAAAAAACTGGTTGAGATATTGTCGGGCGAGCCGGTTTCCTTTGATCCTTTGAATACAAGTACGTTCGATATGCTAAAAGCACTGATAACCAATATAGCCGATAAGCCCGAAGGTGTAGGAGACATAGCCGCACTAAACAACACGGACGGAAGTATAGATTTTTTACGGCTGACAGGAAAAACTTCTGCATGGACCGGGAAAATGAAAATAGAGTTCGAGCTGTTATGCCGAATTACCAAAAATGGGATAGAACGTTTCTCCGCCCGGAAAACATCCGTTATGAGCCCCGACAATATGCATAAAGTGCTGACCGCCGATGAATATGAGAAGATAGTGTGGAAGGCCTTAAAAGAGAGCATAGCAGGGAAGGACTCTGGCAGGGCAAAGATGGTGGTAGAGGGCGGTTCTTTGGTCATAGATTTTGTTAGAAATCATACAAGTATTGGACAAGCAGAAGAAGGCGGCGTTACCGTGTTTGTCGATATCGAACCCGGCGATATTGTTATGGCTTACCTGGAAGACGGAGCCGCTATATATACGATCGGTGAGGTCATTGGGATCAAAGACGGCAAGGTCATGTTATCCGACATTTTTATTTGTCGCGATAAGGTAGCCGATATTAACGTCGCCGGCAACGGACAAAAGTCGGAACATGATGTGTATAAGTTGTTCTGTACCATAATGAAAAAAGACGAGTACGAAGGCCTGACGATGTCAGGCGGAAAACGGGCGCAAATGAGAGCCCTGCGCGCGGAATATCTCGGCGCGATCTTAAAAGAAGATACGACACTCGCGGGCAAGGCTTCGGCGAAGATCATTGAAACTTTATTTGGAGGCGATAGCGGCAAGGCAACGATAGACGGCATTATGCGCTACTCTTCCGAAAAGGTGGATCCGGGAGAACGTTTCACATTAAGGCCCGAAAAGCTCGAAAAAGGCGATATCGTCGCGAAAGATAGGGGTAACGGACAGTGGCGCATCGCGAGGATACAATTACCGGCAGCAACCAGTACGGGCGAAAATCTCGTTCAGGTCATCTGCGCCGTTAATAGCTCCGGAGCCACAATTTTTAAACCTACCACACCGGCCAAACACGTCAAATGGCCGATCCAAGACACTTACCGACTCCTCCCCGCCGCCGAAGCGGCGTATCTCAAGTACAAACCGATAACTAGCGACCAACGACTAACGACTAACGACAAGAACGCCGCGCCTGCTCCCTTTGTCGGGTATGAAAGAGTTATGTACGGCGGCGAGAAAAAGCCGGAGGCCGTGGGAGGGTTGGACGAGCGCAGTGTACGGTGTTCAAAGGACGGGAAAATAATTCTGGCCTATGTAGATAATAAATACCGGCTTTTTAGCGCTCTTGACGGAACTTTTCTCAAGACGCAGTTTAACAGCGACGGGATCGAGCAAGTGGAGGTCATAGGCGGCGAATACATTTTGGCCACTATGGTGCGGAGGTTTGGAGGCACGCGCGGAGAGGAACCGTGCGCCATTTATGGTTTCGACGGCAATATCATTCGCGATGAGATCAGAGACGATGAGGGGCGTGCCACGAGCGGCGATTTTAAGGTGCTATCCGGCGGGAATATTTTATTCCACAGCCTGTTGGGGAAAAAAGATAATGAAAGGATAAAAGAGGCCCACTTGTTTTCGCCCGAAGGGAAACTCATCGAGTGCGATATGAACCTGAAGCGGATCGACGAATTGAAAGGCGTTGTAGTCGGGAGTAAGGACGCGATGGTTCTCGAGAACGGTGAGATCGTGACTAGCGATTCAGACGGTGAAACGCGTGTATGGAGCGCCGACGGCGGGTTTCTGGATGTTCTGGTGCCGGCGGATTTGAAAGGTGTAACGATCAAGATTGTCACGACAGAAATAACCCCGTCAGGGAGTAACTATTTTACAACAACGCATAGTGACGGTGTTAAAAGGATGTGGGAGAGAACATCCGCGAATGAAACTATATTTATTTGTACGATTGACAACCCGAATGGTGAATATTACCCAATGCCGGGAGGGCGTGCCGCGGTAAAAGGATCAGGTTTTGTCCGGATACAGGAAAGAGGAAAAACAGATATAATTCTCAGAATACCCAAAAGCAGTTCGGTCATAGGCGAACGCAATGTGATAGTCC
>JADFYD010000091.1 GCA_015233235.1 Candidatus Omnitrophota bacterium
CGTCGGCTCGTCGCAAAAAAGTATTTCCGGCGAATTTATAAGGGCCCTCGCTATGGCGACCCGCTGCGATTCCCCCCCGGAAAGCTGCCTGGGTAAAAAATTAATCCTCCCGGAAAGCCCCATACCGTCCAGAAGTTCCGCTGCGTTCTTTTTAATGACCGGGGCAGTTTTTCCGCCCTTTATGATCGCCGGCAACATCACATTTTCGAGCACAGTTAGTTCCGGCAAAAGATAATAGAATTGGAAAACAAAACCAAAATCGGTGTTTCTTATCCTGCTTCTCGCACGC
The DNA here is from genome assembly GCA_015233235.1 of Candidatus Omnitrophota bacterium. Classification (GTDB taxonomy): domain Bacteria; phylum Omnitrophota; class Gorgyraeia; order Tantalellales; family Tantalellaceae; genus JADFYD01. The sequence goes on from JADFYD010000091.1 coordinate 290, forward strand.
GACGAAGCGCGATAAATATCTTTGCCTCTCAAAAGAACTTTCCCCTTTGTAGGCTTGTTCAATCCTCCCAAAAGATACAAGAACGTGGATTTTCCGGCGCCAGAGGGCCCGTGTACAAAGACCCTTTCGCCCTTACCGACGACAATAGAGGCGTCGCTTACCGCGTGAACTCTGCCGGCAATGCCTTGCTTGAATACTTTGTAGAGGCCTTTGGCTTCTAATAAGTTGTTACTCATAACGTATAGCCTCTACCGGGTCAAGACGCGACGCTTTCCATGCCGGGAAAAGCCCCGATACCAGGCTGAATAAAAGCGCAAGCGCTATTATCACCCATACGTCATGCGCGTTCACGTCTACCGGTATTTTGTCAAAATAGTACACATCTTTCGGGAAAAGCTCGCACCCGGTGAATCTTTTTATGAGATCGCTGATGGAATTCACGTTATTCGCGACATTTATGCCTATAAAACAACCTATGCCGGCGCCAAGAGCCCCGGTAAAAAATCCTTCCATGACAAAAACCGCGCTTATGCCGATAAAGTTCGCGCCGATCGCTTTTAAAATACCGATATCACGCGTCTTCTCCATGACCATCATGATGAGGGAACTGCAAATGTTAAAACACGCGACAATAATGATCACACCCAATATCAGGAACATCATTTTCTTTTCCATAGCCAGCGCCGAAAGGAGGTTTCTGTCAAGGTCCATCCAGGATTTCACGCTGTAAGGAGGCTTGAATATATTGGACATTCTGTCCTTTATGTCCAACACATTGGCTTTAGGCGTAAGTTTCAAAGCCAACCCCGAGACCCTGTCCCCCAGTTTATAAAGTTCCGCCGCGTCGGCGATATTGATAAGAACGATATTGGAATCGTAATCATACCTTCCTGAATTAAAATATCCCGTCACGGTGAACTTTTTCTTTTTTATATCCATGATGGAATACGGCACCATAACTTCCACTGTATCACCGATGTTTATCCTCGCATTGTGCATCAATTCCTCGCCCAGGATTATTTCGCCGCCTGGGATATTTTTAACATTACCAGCCGTATATGACATAATATTTGTGACAAGCGCCTCGCGCCCGGGCTCAACGCCCTTTATAAGCACTCCAGAAATATCTTTTTTGCTCTCTAGGACTGCCTGGCCCGTAACGAACGGCGCGGCGTGCTCGACGTAAGGGAGCGCGTCCAACATTTTCAGCAGTTTCTCTTTGTTCTCTACGCCGTCACTCTTGAAGATCATTATGTGCGAGTATGTACCGATAATTTTCGACTGTATCTCGTTATCAAAACCATTCATGACCGATATCACGATAATGAGCGCGGCTACGCCTATTGCTATACCAAAGATAGACGTGAAATTTATGAACGATATGAACCCGTGCTTCTTACGCGCGAGGAAATATCGAATGCTCAAAAATAGTGTCCACATAGTTGTTACTCCCCAGGTCGCATGTGCGGGAACAGGATGACTTCCCTGATGCTCGCCGAATCGGTGAATAACATGGTCAGCCTGTCGATCCCGATACCCAGCCCACCCGCCGGCGGCATGCCGTATTCAAGCGCCGCGATAAAATCTTCGTCAACTACCGCTTTCGGGTCCTCTTTTGCCTGAGCTTCAAATCTTTTTCTCTGATCTATAGGATCGTTCAGCTCGGAATACGCGTTCGCGATCTCCATACCGCCCATGTAAAGCTCGAACCTGTCGACTATCCCAGGTGAGCCTTTCTTTTCTTTCGCCAGAGGACTTATTTCCTTAAAAATATCCACAACAAAAACCGGGTTAGACTCGCCTTTCGGTTCAACAAGATCACCAATTATATTGAGCAGCTGAGTCTTACTAACCTTGTCGCCTTCGATCTTAACGCCTTTACTTTTCAGTTTCGCCACCCATGACGGCAGAGGGTCGTCTACTTTAATGCCGAAATTCTCTTCCATAAGTTGGGCGAAAGAAACTCTTTTGAAAACCGAGAGATCTATCTCTTTGCCCTGGTAATTCAGCTTCTCAGTGCCAAGAACTTGCTTCGCCGCATTCCTGATCAAGTTTTCAGTAAGATTCATCATCCCTTCACAGTTCGAGTATGCCTCGTACACCTCGATCATGGTGAATTCGGGGTTATGTCGCGTGGAAATGCCTTCGTTCCTGAACGAACGGTTGATCTCGTAAACTTTGTCAAACCCTCCTACAAGAAGTTTTTTCAAATATATTTCAGGCGCTATCCTGAGAAATAGGTCCATGTCTAGCGTTTCATGATGTGTCACGAACGGTTTCCCTGCCGCGCCACCGGCTATCGGATGCATCATAGGCGTTTCAACTTCAAGAAACCCGATACCGTCGAGATATTCCCTTATGCTCTTCACCAACTTTATTCTTTTCCTGAATTTATCACGCGTATCGTCATTAATAATAAGGTCAACATATCGCTGCCGGTACCTGGCCTCTACATCTTTCAACCCGTGCCATTTCTCGGGTAAAGGATGCAGGGATTTTGAGAGGAACGTAAAAGTTTCCACCTGCACCGTATCCTCGCCGGTACGGGTTTTGAATAATTTTCCATCTATCCCGATAATGTCGCCAATATCCAGCGATTTAATCACGTCGAAACTCTTTTCTCCCACCAGGTCCTTTTTAAAGTAAAGTTGAACTTTACCGCTAAAATCTTTTAGATCGGCGAATATGCTTTTTCCCATATCACGCCTGGACATAATTCTGCCGGCGACACGCACTACTTTGCCTTCGGAAAAAGTTTGTTTAATGTCCTGGATGTTCATTACGTTAGGAAATCCGGCGCCGAACGGATCTATGCCGCTTTCTTCTAACTTTTTAAGGTTTTTATAACGCTGCTCAATAACCGCGTTGTGATCTTGTTCGGGAACCGGATTTTCGGCACCCGAGTGCCTCTTTTCGTCAGACATATCAAATCTCCCTATTATATATTATTTCCTGTATACATGCGCTATCGCCTTTTACCCCAAGCGAACGCTTTCACCATTATAGTGATGTGTTTGTTCCGTGTCAAATAGTAAGATATTAGTGCAGGTTAACTAATGATTCGTACGGCGTACTGCGTTATGCGTTGTGCGTACGTACGTCCTTGAGAATATTGCTGAAGATCATGGATATGTTTTCCTGACCTGGGATGGCGGAAAATTCTTTAAGCCACTTTTCAACATAAGAGATATCTATTTTGGCCAGGTTCTTTACCAGGATGTTTTTTGCGTCATCTTTATCTATCTCGCGCGCGGCGAATATTTTGTGGATTATCAGATCTTCACATGAGGCGAAATTCACGTCATATCCGCCTATCTTGACTCTTCGCGCCCTCTTAATAGCCTGCGCTTCATAGGGAGTGAACGAAAATATAAAGTCCACCCTGATCCCTGTCCCGGGGTCTTCCGCCGGCAGGACATTCGTATCGCCCGCGAACTTTTCCGGGTCATCCGTTAAGATCTTTAATCTTAAATGGACGCACAGATCTTTTATTTGCCGATAATCAAGCGCGCTGATGCCGAGAGTTATATCTATGTCGCGGGTCAAACGGGGGCTACCATGTATCAGGACCGCCTGTCCGCCAATGAGCATATATGATATTTTCCGTTTATCAAGTTCCTCAGCCAGTTTTACTATCAGTTTCTGGATCATTTCCCCAACCCGTTGATTATTTTAGCGAGCCTGATGGTATTTTCAATACCCTCCATAACATTAGCGCTGGTTATGACTCCCAGATCGAATGCTTCGTGATACAAACTATCGTAAATACGCGCAGCTTCTTCATAAGAGAACCTCTCGCTCTCTAACATTTTCCTCTCGAATATTCGCAATTTTTTCGGATCTTTGACCATATGAGTCCTAGTTTAGCGGTGTTTCACGGCAAAGTCAAGCGTCGTTGGTAATTGATGCGGGCGAATAGGACCGTCGAAACAAAAATGTCTGCTAAGTCCGGGTGTGCTTACGGGCACACTAAAGTGTGCCCTACGGTACGTTGTTGATCCTCTTCAACGTTAAGAGACTGTGTCACAATTCTATAGGGAAGATTTTGCGCCATAACCGGCATTATATCCGAGCACATTTGGTCGGCCGCCTTAGGCCTTAAATAACATACGCTTCTTTAGCTATTCTTCTCCTGCTTGATAATAATGGCCAACGGCGGCCGTTACAAATGCGCGCAGGATATGCCGGTTGTGTCGCAGACCAACGTTGTGACACACCCCGGGCGTGTCACATTACGCCGAGATGAGCGCGAACCAGGCTTCCGCGAGCACCGCGGTCAATTCGTTAGTCATTGGAGCGGGAACCGGAAGTATTTTCGCGATCGAGAAGGATTTTTCTCCGGAACTGTGCCTGAACGTATTCAGGCAATCATTGATGATGGCGGAAAGCGAATACATACTTTCACCGGGCACGGGCCTAACAAGTAAACGCACGGCAACGTTCTCTCTCGCGCATTCCGTGGCCATGTCGCCGGCGGAGAGTTTCGCGGCTAACTCGCTTGCCTCATTTTCCGTGGAAACTCCCTCGGCAACGAAAGTGTATTCTTTATCCCCTGCCGTCCCCGTAAAGAAATCTTTGGTAAGAGCTATCCTATCCTCTGCTTTTTTCGGGTCATACGCCTTATCGTAAGAGCCGGCGGCTTTCAACATTTCTTCTTCCGAAAGTACGGATATTGTAAAATTCGCCGGTAATCCTAACTTCTTTTTGATTATTTCGCCGTTAATACCGGCAAGAAGCGGCGCATCCGCTTCTTTCACTCCGGTTATAACCAATTCAAACTCGATATTTTTATCTTTTTCGAGCAAATTCTTTAGAGCCCCCGTTTTTGAAAGCGCCTCGACAAAATCCGGCGCGTTCCGGAACGCGTCGACCGGAATACACAAACGTATTTTCGTCGCGTCATAAAGCCTCTGGCAACTCCCGCGCAAGGCGCTCATTTTCGTCTTAAACCCATCCAGCCCATTCACCGCGGAGTGTAAACGGCTGAAGACGTCAACATCAAGCTTAATCGACCCGTCGCTAGTCGCTTGCGACATTTTCAGGGAAGAACTTGAACTAGTTAAAGCCCGGTTATCGGTGATCGGTGATCGGTGATCGTTCAAGATGTGAACTTTGGAAACAACTTCACGACCACCGATAACCGATGACCGATCACCTGTTCCTGTCACATTGCTAACTGCTGCTTGCTCTTTCTGACTACTGTCGACCGACGACTGACGACCGACGACTGACGACTGACGACTGGCAGCTACCCCGGTTCTTACGCCTTCTGCGGCGATTCCGCTATGAGGTGTGTCCCTGCTAGGACTGTCCCCGGGCACACCATCATTGACATGTTTTCCCAAAATCCTTCGAGCGAGGGCATAAGAGGGTTCGTCCCAATATCTCCCGAATGCGTCAATGTGGTAACCTGCGCCGAGAGATGCCTGTTCTTGATCTGTCAGCAACTTTTCCGCCCATGCGCTATCCAACTGATCAAGATGAGAAGTTTCCATCTTTAACGATTCAAAAAATGAGCCGCTGCCGATATTCTCTACCGACGGAAGATCCTTATCTCCGTTTTGCGGCCGGTCGATATCAAAACTATCCCTCAGAATATACGAATGCTGAGGGAACACCGTAAGCGATCCCGTAAAACCCATCCCCCCGAGAAGTTCCGCCTCTTTAAGAAACATATCCTCACTGTTCCAGCTGAAAGTGGGCCCAATGAACTCATACCCCTTATGACGGCAAACGGCGCGCACCATTGCCAGAGAATGTTTAATGACCTCTACAGTGTCCGGGTTACGTTCTATTCCCAACGCCTTTGTAAGATCATCAAGCCCCATTACAACACCTTTGACGTTCACACCTTCGCCCGTGACAAAAGAGGCCAGATCCATTTGGGGCATTTCGATTATCGGATAAAAAGATATATCCTTTCCGAATCCAAGATTGTCCATATATCGCCGTACGGCA
>JADFYD010000092.1 GCA_015233235.1 Candidatus Omnitrophota bacterium
TATCTGTTATTTGGTACTTGTTATTTGGTTAATGGTGTTAGTGATCAAACCAAGTACCCTTAACCAAATATCATGAACCTTTTGTTATCTACACGCCACTGACCGCTATCGCGTTCGCCGCCGCGTTACGTTCCGAATGTGTTATGCTGACCAGTATTTTCGCGATTTTATGTTTGTCGGCTACGTCTCTTGCTCTGCCGTGCAGGCACACATACGGCTTGCCATCTTCATAGTTCAATATCTCTATGTCTGTCCATTTGAGGCCTATTACGGCCCCGTCGGGAAGCGCCTTTTTCACGGCCTCTTTGGCGGAGAATTTCCCGGCTAAATGCATCGGATTTTTATTTTTTCCGTCAGCGCCTTTAAGTTCTGCCGCGGTGAATATCCTCTCTAAAAAAGGCTCGCCGCTTTTTTCATAAGCGTCCTTGAACCTGTCTATCTCAAGTATATCTATCCCGATCCCGGCAATATTCATGCTATAAGCCTCTTCATTTCTTTGACCGCCTCGCCTATACCCGTAAAGATAGCTCTTGAAATTATCGAGTGGCCGATATTAAGTTCGTATAGACCGGGTATGCCTTTCATCAAACTTACGTTATCATAAGTCAATCCGTGCCCGGCCGCGACTACAAGGTTCTGTTTCAATGCGAACTCCGCCGCCCTCATGAGATCGCTCAGTTCCTTACTGTAATTCTTTTTATGGTTGAACGCTTCCGAGTAGCGGCCCGTATGGAACTCTACCATTTCCGCGCCGGTATCCGCCGCGGCCTTTATTTGTGACCTGACCGGGTCGATGAACAAACTTACCCGCGCGCCCCGGGCGCTGAGCCGGTCGACTATATTTTTGATCTTCTTTACGCGGCTTTTAACTTCCAAGCCCCCTTCGGTCGTGATCTCAAGCCTGTTCTCGGGAACTATCGTCGCCTGATCGGGCCCGGCCTCGAGAGCTATATCTACGATCTCGGGATCGATCGACATCTCCAGATTTAATTTTGTCGTGATTATTTTTCTGAGCGCGAAAAGATCTTTTTCATTGATATGACGCCTGTCTTTGCGCACGTGGCAGACAATGCTGTCAGCGCCGGACTTTTCGGAGATGACCGCCGCTTTTACCGGGTCGGGTTCGAAGGTTCTTCTTGCTTCCCTTACCGTGGCTACGTGATCTATGTTAACGCCCAACTTAATCATTTCACTTTCTCGATCTTTTCTACAGGAAGATAAACTTTGACTACCTTGCCGTCGACCTGAAAAGCTTTTGACTCTGGCCCGACCGCCGCGTTCACCGTAGTCGTGCGCGTATACTCGCCCAGATTTATCGGTTCCGTTTTAACGGAGTTCACCTTGTCGATCAAGTCATGCGGCCCGGTTATGACAATATCTTCCGGCGTCACTGTGACAAGGTCCTCTATAAGTTTGTACCCTTTAGGGATCTCACCGTAAAAATCTATTTTCACCTGAACTTTTTTAGCGGTAAACCTGGGTTTGGAAAAATAACTCCTCACGCTCTCGCGTTTACCTATGCCGCTTTCGGAACTGATAAGGTCCGACACATAGATCCACGCGGCGATGGCAAAGAAAAGCGCCACTATTTTTGGTATTATGTTATGCGTAATAATGTTAACAGGTTTTATTTTCATGAGATCTTCTCTTTAGGGACAATGATGTTCTTTACGAATTCCTTGACGCCGTTCCTGTTTTTTTTAGGTTTGGAAACTTCCGTCAGGAACCGGACCAGATCTTTCGCTTCGATCTCCCGCGTTATTTTACCGTCAACGGCGATCGAAATAGTACCTGTCTCCTCGCTTACGACCACGACGACCGCGTCGGTGTCTTCGCTGAGGCCTATGGCGGCCCTGTGCCTCGTGCCAAGCGTTTTTGGTATATTCGGGTTCTGAGTGAGCGGAAAAAGACACGCCGCAGCTTCTATTCTTTGCCCCGAAATTATTATGCCGCCGTCATGCAGCGGACTTTTCGGATTGAAGATGGTGTTTATCATCTCGCTGGTAACGATCGCGTCAAGTTCCACCCCGCTTTCCACATAACGCCTGAGACCGGTTTCCCTTTCTATTGCCATGAGCCCGCCGATCTTTTTCTTGGAAAGGACGTTGGCGGATTTAGCTATTTCGTCAAACGTCTCTTTTTCGTTAAGGAAAAACCCTAAACGGCCTATTTTTGCCAGCCCTCTTCTTATTTCGGGCTGGAAAATAACAAGGAAGGCAAGGACCGATATCGTGAGGAGCCTCGTCAGCAGCCAATTTATTATGCCAAGGTCAAGTTCACGCGTAAGCATCGTCACGATGATGATAATAACAAGACCGTTCATTACTTGTTCGGCAACGGTGCCTTTCAGAAGAAGATAAACCATGTAAAAAACGCCCCAAAGAATACATACCTCGATGATGGCGTCCCAATGGTTAAATATCATCTGCAAATGCATCATATGCTTTTTATCCTGTCTATTACTTTGGCCACGTCTTTCATGTCTCCGACGTCATGCACCCTTAGAATATCCGCGCCGTTCAGGATCGAAGCGGCCACGGCCGCGGCCGTTCCGAATTGCCTCGCCGCAGCGGCTTTTCCCGTGATCTCGCCTATGAAATATTTTCTTGATACTCCTACAAGAACAGGTTTACCTAAAGATCTGAACTCATGCAAATTTTTTAAGATTAAAAGATTGTGTTCGAGGTTCTTCCCGAACCCGATCCCCGGGTCCACTATTATTTTACCGGGATCTATCCCCGCTTTGATCGCCGCGCGTATAGATCCGTCAAGATAATCTTTTATTTCCCGGACCACGTTTCCGTAAGACGGCGCTTTCTGCATGGTACGCGGGTCCCCCTGCATATGCATTAAGATCACACCCGCGGAAAAATCGGCTATCACCTTCGCCATATCTTTATCGCCGTGTAACGCTGTAACATCGTTGATAAACTCGGCCCCGTTTTCGAGGGCCCGGCGCGCCACGGCGCTTTTATGGGTATCGACCGAGATCGGCACGTTTATTTTTCCACGAATGGCCTTCAAGACCGGGAGTACCCTTTCGATCTCGGTCTTTTCACTGACGCTTTCCGATCCGGGCCTCGAGGATTCTCCGCCGATATCGATCATGTCGGCGCCTTCTCCCTCCATTTCTAGGGCACGAAGAACCGCTTTATCTGTATCAAAATATTTCCCGCCGTCTGAGAATGAGTCGGGCGTAACGTTCAGGACGCCCATTATCAATGTGTGATCAGTTGCTATCATCAGCCGTCACCCTCAAATCGGAAGACCCGACGCTCCGACCTTCGGGACGGCGAGATTTTCCGGAAAACCCAGAAGTTGCCGGACCTCACTTTCGTTCAAGGTCTCTTTTTCAATGAGCCTGTCGGCAAGAAGCTTAAGTTTGTCTTTGTTCTTTAAGAGCGCTTCTTTCGCCGTTTCATAACATCTGTCGACTATCCCTTTTACCTCGTCGTCGATAAGTCTCGCGGTGTCTTCGGAATAATTTCTTTCCTCCGAGATATCCCTGCCCAAAAATACCTGATGATGCCGCCTGCCAAAAGTAAGGTGACCGAGCTTTTTGCTCATGCCGTACATGGTCACCATGTCACGCGCGAGTTCCGTGGCCCTTCTGATATCGTCCTGCGCCCCGGTAGAAACTTCGTCAAAGATCAGTTCCTCGCTGACGCGGCCGCCCAGGAGGCCGCAAAGCTTTCCGATAAATTCACTTTCGGTATAAATGTACTGATCTTTTCTCGGCATTTGTATCGTGTAGCCGAGCGCCAGGCCTCTCGAAATAATGGCCACTTTATGGAGCGGATCCGCCCCTTTTATGAGGTACGACATGATGGCATGCCCCGATTCGTGGTAAGCGATGATCTTTTTCTCGTCATCGCTGATCTTTCTGGACCTTCTCTCCGGGCCCGCCATGACCCTCTCCATCGATTCCTGAAGTTCGTCCAGGCCTACTTCCTCTTTATTTCTTCTGGCGCCCAGTATGGCCGCCTCGTTTATGAGGTTGGCCAGGTCCGCTCCCGAAAAACCCGTAGTTTGCCGCGCGATATTTTCAAGATCCACATTCGGTGCGAGTTTTATTTTTTTCGCGTGTACGGCTAAAATTGCCTTGCGCCCTTCCACATCGGGTCTGTCGACCACTATCTGTCTATCGAACCGGCCGGGTCTCAAGAGGGCCGCGTCCAGCACGTCGGGCCTGTTAGTGGCCGCTATCAATATAACGCCTTCCGCCGTGTCGAAACCGTCCATCTCGGCCAAAAGAGCGTTAAGCGTCTGTTCTCTTTCGTCGTGTCCTCCGCCGATACCGGCAAACCTCTGGCGGCCGACCGCGTCGATCTCGTCTATGAACAGGATGCATCCTTTCTGGCTGGCTTTAACGGTACGCTTTGCCTGATCGAAGAGGTCCCTCACCCTTGAAGCGCCGACACCAACGAACATCTCCACAAAATCCGACCCCGAGATGCTGAAAAAAGGAACTCCCGCCTCGCCGGCCACAGCCTTGGCAAGAAGCGTTTTTCCCGTCCCGGGAGGCCCCATAAGCAAAACGCCCTTAGGCATTTTACCGCCGAGTTTTTGGAATTTCTTAGGATCTTTCAGGAATTCGACGACTTCTTTCAGTTCCTCTTTGGCTTCCTCTATACCAGCCACGTCATTGAAAGTGATCTTCATAGCGTCTTTATCGGCCAGTTTTGCCCGTGATTTTCCGAAGGAAAGTATCTTGCCGCCACCCGCTCCCATCGCCGGTCCGCGGTAGACAAAAAACCACAAAAAGGCGATAAAAAGCACCATCGGCCCGAGCGTGTAAAAAAGATTGGATATTAGGGTCTGCGGCGGCTGTATGTCAAAGTCAGGGATCTGCTCCCGCATAAGCTTAATGAGTTCAACGTCTTTGTTGGGTACATTGACCGAAAATCGTTTTTTTGTTTTGGTCACACCGTTTACCTTGTCTTCTACAAGTTTCGCGGAGACGATCTCTCCGGTCTTGGAGTTATTCGCGACCATGTTATAAAACTGTTTGTACGTAACTTCGCCCATGTTATTCTCGGAATTCGAGAAGATCCACTGGTAAAGATAGAACAGGCCCATGATAATAAGGAGCCAGACAAAAAAATTATTTTTGTTATTCTGATTCAAGTTCGGTTTCTTCGGATCAGGTTTTTTTATTTCCGGCTCATTGTCATCGAAATTGCTTTCGAACCGGCTATCATCTTTAAAATTATCAGACATTTTATTCCCCTTACAAATACTTTTTATTGTTAATATATGTCTCTCTAAGCCGCGGATATTGTAACACACTCATATTATGCGGTCAAACAATCGCGGAGAACACTTATTGTTTTTTTGACATCGTCAATGTTTCGTGAACGCGTTCCAGGGTAATGTGGCCGGGAAGGTCCAGGGAGGAGTTCTTATTGTCTGACCTTAAGAGAAGGTCGATATCCATCCAGTGACGGTAAGTAAGTTTTTTAACATCCCCGCGCAGTGCCAGTATTGCCGCTTTAAATATGTTTTTCCGGGTCGATCGCGGGGTTAACATAATGTCGTTAATGTTAAATTTAACATGCGGGGCGCCGCCCGGTCCTTTTTTGAGAATAACTTCGGATGCCGAATTCCCGCCAAGAATCGAGTCTTCCCCGGAGGAATCGCTTAAATTTATCAAAGCCCTGCGAACCTTGGGGTTTATTTTCTCAAGAAAAGGAAGCACTTCGCTTCTTATTCTGTTGCGTAAGTATTTTTTGTCAGAATTGGTCTTATCAACGCAAAACTCCGCGTCAATAGCCCCCAGAAAACATAAAATTTCTGACTTCTCACACCTTATCAGCGGGCGGATCACCTTGTAAGGGCCTTCGTACCTTACCGGCGGGATGCCTCTAAGTCCTTCAACTGAAGTCCCCTTAATTATCCTCATAAGTACGGTTTCGGCATGATCATCAAGGTTGTGCGCTGTCGCTATCACATTGCATTTGTGTTTTTCGGCGGATTCGACGAAAAATTTATATCGCTCGTATCTGGCGATCTCCTCGATAGATCTACCCTCTTTTCCTTTCGCTCCCAATTTCAGTTTCTTGTACGCGAAAGGATGCCCCAAATTTTTAGCTAAATTTCGCGAAAAATCCGCGTCAGCTTTAGATTCTCTTTCCACCCTTATGCCGTGGTCCAGGTGCGCGGCGACAAGGGTGATGTCGAGGTCCCGCCTGATAAAATGCAACACATAAAAAAGGCTTACCGA
>JADFYD010000093.1:0-5282 GCA_015233235.1 Candidatus Omnitrophota bacterium
CACAAATAATCTGGCGAACACGTAAACACCGATCTTGACCAGTACCGCCGCGTGGAGTAAAGCCGTAACAGGTGACGGCGCGACGCCGGCGTCCGGCAGCCACGTTTGGAACGGCAAAGTGGCCGATTTAGAGAGAATACCCGCCAATATCAGAAGAACCACTATATTAGGTAAGTGATTAGCCTTAAAATATTCCTTGCAAACACCAAGATCGAACGACCCTGTCTGTGAATAGATCATAATAAACCCGATCAACATGACCACGCTACCGAAGAACGTGACCAAAAACGCCTTATTTGCTCGTATCACATCGTTCTCTTTGCGGAAAAACCCTATGAGCCTCCAGCTGGATATGGCGGTCAATTCCCAGAATATGTAAAGGAAGATCAGGTTACTGGCGTAGATTATACCCATCATGGAACCCAGGAACAGCACTACCATCACATAATACTCATTTTGATTTTCGTAATGGCTAATATATTCAAATGAGTACAATATTATGACCAGTCCGATGAATGACGAAGTCAGCGCCATAAAAACCGCCAAAGGATCGGCATGGAAAAGCATATTGAATGGACCCGAAAGCGCAACCCCGGCATTAATGGGCCCCGTCAAAACTGGCCTTACCAGCGTTAAGGATAAAACAAAAGAAATAGCCAGAAGTATGAATGCCGAGTAGTTTCTGAGAGTATTTGAGAGACGCCCTATAATAGGTAAAGCGAACGCGCCGATCACCGGCACAAAGACCGCCCACAATATAGTGTTATGTCCCATCATATGAACAACCGTGTATAGTGTATTTCGCGTCCTTGCCTTATCTTACAAGGGGTTCTGACAACAACGGACAGTATTATACACAAATCGAATATTTTTGCAACAACCTTTTCGCCTTTCTCACATTCAAGCCATGCGCAGTTTCATTGCCGTCGTGACTGCATAAAACAAGGCGCTCACAAGGACTATTGTCGCACCTGAAGATGTGCCGATGTAAAATGAGAGTATAAGGCCAGCTACCCCGGAAACCAGACTTATAAGGATGCCCCAGCACGTATATTCTCGGACGTTCCTGGCAATGTTCCTGGAGGCGGCCGCCGGAAGGATGAGAAGCGAATTGACCAAAAGTATACCCACCATTTTAATTGAGACCGCGACCAAAACGGCCAGTATTATCACAAAACCTGTCTCGACCAGATAGACGTTAATGCCCCGAGTCCTGGCAAGTACGGGGTTAATACTTGCCAAAATGACACTTCCGCCAAAAAACATCCAATAAACGATCACCAGCACAAAAACCGAGAAAAGACATAAAAGCTGCGACGGCGAAACCGTCAGGATATCGCCAATGAGATATCCGGTGAATTTATTAAACCCCCCGCCCCTGCTCAAAATAAGAATGCCCAAAGCTACCACTACCGCGAAAAATACTCCCAAAGCCGTATCTGAGGGAACCTGAGTGATCCCTTTGAAATAATTGATCCCGACGGCCAGAAGCACCATAAAAGCGAACATCATCCAAAACGGATCGGCCAGGCCAAACATTACCCCGAGGGCGATACCGGTCAGAGCCGAGTGTCCCAGGACATCCGAAAAGAAAGCCATTCGTTTACTTATGACCGCAGTTCCCAGAAGCGCGAAAACAGGCGTGAAAAGAATAACGGCAATAAGCGCGTCTTTCATGAAATCATACCGCGCCCAGGCGAATGGGAGCATCAGGTCGAGTATGCGATGTATCAGGTCCAAATAACCCTCCATTGTTAGGATCCCAAAGACGGCTTTAACGGCATATTCTGCGCGCGTCGGTCGGCTGCCGAGTCCATTATTATCAAGCAGGCGTAGCGTAACGCTGTAGAGTATGTTATTTAAGGCCTCGGCGCCGACTCTTCCGTGCTCGAACATGCCGTTAAAGCCGCGCCGTGATTATTACCTGTGCTTCCAGCAACAGATCAACTTATACAATTCCCTGCTACAAACTCAGCCTGAATGTTTCTAGCGTGAGTTTGTCCGAGAGAACGTCACGCGGCGCGCCATCACTGACGATCACACGGTTCATGAGCACCATTCTGTCCGCGTAAGGCGCTATACCCGTAAGGTCATGCGTCGCCATGATTATCGAAATATCAAATTCTTCCTTCAACCTTGTCACGACTTCATAAAAGATCTGCAACCCTTTGAGATCCACGGTTGAAACTGCCTCATCCAAAAGCAGCATATCCGGCACGGGGGTCAAAGCCACCGCCAAAAGTACACGCTGAAGTTCCCCGCCGGAAAGCTGTCCGATCTTCCTGTCTATCAATTTTTCGGACGCGGTTTTTTTTAGCAACATCTCGGCATTATTCCTTATGGATCTTCTTGTGTGAAGCCAGACCGGCCCACGGGAAAGGCTCATCGCCAAGAGGTCCATAACGCTGATCGGCGCGCCCTGATCAAAATGAAGTTTTTGCGGAACATAGCCTATACGCGGCTTTTTTACTGGATTTGACCTTACCAGGTAATGCACGGCTCCGGAATACGGGATCTCACCAGAAATAGCCCGCAAAAGAGTGGTTTTACCCGCGCCGTTCGGCCCTATCAGGACCAGAAGCTCATGGCAATTGAGGTGCAGGTTGATATTCTCAAGCACCGCATGCGAACCGAATTTTACGCTGAGGTTCTCGATCTTCGTGCAACAATGTGCGCATACATTTGTCATAGTATCATCCGACAGAGCGAAAGAGCTCATCCTGCGCGCTTCGCTTGTCATTTTTGTCGCTGCCGTGGATGGTTTCGGACGGAGCGTCCCCGGGTGAAACTGCACACGGCAGCGACATCACGTTGTAACCGCTTTTTTTAGAGTCTCTAAATTCTTCTCCATTATAACGATATACGCGTTCGGGTCAACCGGCCCCGTGACCGCCGGGTCAAGCGTGTAAACTTTTGCGCCGGTTTCCTTAGCTATCAATTCCGCAGCTCCCGAGGGATATTGCGGTTCGACGAATAGCAATTTTACACCCGTTCTTCTGACCAGTTCAATATCTTTAGCTAATTCTTTCGGGGACGGTATACTGCCAGGCTCTCGCAGGATCGTCCCAACGATGTCGAGGCCGAACTCACCTGCAAAATACGGGAATGCCTCATGAAAAGTTATCAGTTTCGTCCCCTTGTATCCGGTGAGCCCGGCTTCCATTTTATTTTTCAGGACGTTAAGTTTAAAAATATATTTTTCCGCGTTTTGTCTGTAAGATTTAGCGCGGGACGCATCCATACCTTCAAGTGCTTTGGCTAAATTCCCGGCCTCGACGATCTCGTTAGAAACGCTTAACCATGTATGCGGATTGAGCGATCCATCGGCGTTTTTAATAAGCGGCATCCCATCCGTGAGCCTTATAATTTTGAGTTTGGGATATCGACTCGCTGCTATTTCCATAAAAGATTCCATGCCAGCGCCGTTGGCTATAAAAATATCGGCATCGGCAAGTTTTTTCATATCGTCCGGGGTTAGCGAGTAATCGTGCAGACATCCTGCCAAAGGCGCGGTTAAATTTTCAACGGAAACTCCCGGCACTTCCCCGGCGACATTGATCGCCACGATGTATGCAGGATAAAAAGAGGTGACTATTTTAACGCAGTGTTTATCGGCTGCTCCTAAGGCTGGAAAAACAAGGATCGCGGAGACAAGGGCGGCCAGGATGGCGATCACATTTTTATCTTTTCGCGCCATCGGTTCCCTCCCTGAGGTTTACCGCGCCGGGCCAGTGATATTTTTCGTTGTGGTGGTCTTCGTGCAGATGCGCGTGAGTATGGATCTTGTCGCCATGCCTGTGTCTATGCGTATGCATAAGATTGTTCTCGATAAGAAATTTTTCATCCGTCAAAATTTTTCCGGCTCCGCCGGTCTTGATGATGCGTTTATCTTTGCCGAACACATGGACTGTATCCGATATTTCCGCCGCCACGTGCAGATCATGCGTGGACGTGATAACCGTCTTACCCTCAGCGGCAAGGTTGAGCACCATATCGATTATCGAGCGCGATGTTTCCGGGTCAAGGCCCGCCGTCGGTTCGTCTAGTATAAGTATTTCCGGTTCGTTTATCATCACCGACGCGATAGTTACTTTGCGTTTTTCCCCTACGCTCAGTTCATGCGGCGCCCTGACAAGCAAATGCCCTATTTTGAGTATCTCGACAAGCTTATCAAGTCGCCACAATATCTTATGTTTTTCAACGCCGAATTGAAGCGGCGCGAACACTATATCCTCTTTCACCGTCGGACAAAAAAGCTGAACATCGGGATTCTGAAAAACAAAACCCACTTTAGTGCGAAAATGTCGCGAAAAAGTCGCGTCGTCAAAAGCCCTTTCATCCATTACGCGGCCAAAAAAACTGATAGCACCTGTATCGGGGAATATCAGCCCGTCAAACATCGCTAGTAGCGTCGACTTACCCGTACCGTTAGCTCCGATAATAGCGATCTTCTCGCCGCGCACGACCGCGAGGTCTATTCCCGCAAGAGCCGGGAATTTCCCGAGGTAGGCATAATATACATTTTTTAAATCATATACGACATTTTCCATAAAAATAGCCATCGGCGATTTTAAAGGCAGGTTCTCCGCGCCTTGGTCGGACGCCGCGTCCATTATTATCAAGCAGGAGTAGCGTAACGCTGTAGAGTATGTTATTTAAGGCCGCGGCGCCGCCACTGCAGTGCTCGAACCTGCCCTTAAAATCGCACATCAAATGCCACTACCAGCGCTACCACAACCGCAATTCCCAAAAACACCCAATCTTTCGCGTCCGCCCTGAATTCGTCCAGCACATAAACTTCACCGTGGTAACCCCGCGAAAGCATGGCGTTATAGACCTCTCTATTCATTTCGTATGACCGCTTCCATAAATTCGCGATGCTCCACGTCACTATCTCCTGCCCTTCCCTGTAACGCACCGCCGCCCCGCATCTTGACTTGATCGCCATATGTGTGTTAATGACAATTTCAGTAAATACATAAATGTACCTGCGGCACATGCCCGCGGTCATCACGAATAATTGCGGCACATTGAAAGCTCTCAAGACTTTCAAAAGTTCCGTGTGCCTTGTGGTTAAAGCCAGAAGCACCGCGAATGATACGGAAGAAGCGACACGCGCGATAAAAAGCGCGGCGCCGGCCAGACCCTGCCGGGTAACGTCAAATTTCAAACCGCAAAAGCTTATGCCCCAGACAGTCTCTCCGGGAGTAAAAAAATTGAATATTGCCGGGAACGCCACAATGATTGAGAATAAAGGAATGAATGTCCACGTCCTTTTAAGA
>JADFYD010000093.1:5292-5928 GCA_015233235.1 Candidatus Omnitrophota bacterium
CATACTCACGCGCATCTGCACGAAGACCACCACAACGAAAAATATGCTTATTCCGGAAAGAAGAACAAGTGCAAGACACAACAGATACAGCACCCCGACAAAAACTATATTTTTTGTGAGAAGAATAGACAGAAGAAAAACAAGAATAGCGACCGTTTTAAGTATGGGGTCACGCGCCTGCAGGAACCCCTTACCCGAAGCGTATTCTTCGGCAAGTACAGAGGCTTTAACAAAAGATATCGCCCCTATGATCGAACGTTCGATGAACCCGTTTTTCATAAGCCTTATCCTTTTACGAGATCTGGCGATTGCTTCTGCAGAAATTTCACCACAAGCGCGGTAACTATGGCTTCTATCCATCCGAACACCAAAAGGTTACCGCCCATCATCGCGAAAACCGCGGTTTTTAAACCAAAAGGACAATACAGGGCCTGGCCGGTCGCGGTGTGATGCAACAACGGTTGTATGCCGCACTCTAGCGCGGTCAATAGGGCCGCACCGTTTAGAGAGAAATAGCCCGCTATCCCGGCGGCAAATAATCTTCTGTTGGAACCGACGGACGCGGTAGGGGCGAAAAATTTTTCGCCTCTACTTAACGCCCTGTAAAGATAATATCCCGTGAAGGGCATGATAAAG
>JADFYD010000094.1:0-385 GCA_015233235.1 Candidatus Omnitrophota bacterium
AGAACCAGTGGTACCAGCTTTTGCAGGCGGATGTGAACGTGAAGTTCTAGCGAGGGGAATAGATGCATGTCAGTTGTTAGTCGTTCGTTGTTAGTCGTTAGTGTGAAAGAAGAAGCCAAAGGTAGTTGCTTGGCAGAATAAAACTAACGACTAGCGACTAACGACTGGAATGTAGTTGAAAATGAACGATAAACGAGTGATTTAACGGATAGCAGGAGGGAATGATGAAAAAGTACATTGGAACGATGTTTGTGACAGCCGTGGCCGCGGTGTTTTTCGCGGGCACGTGTTTCGCGAGTGGAGTGCTCCAGGTTAAAGGATCGGATACGCTCATTAATCTTGTGCAGAAGTTGGCCGAAGATTATATGGCTAAAAGTTCCGGCAA
>JADFYD010000094.1:499-1144 GCA_015233235.1 Candidatus Omnitrophota bacterium
TGAACCCGGTAAGGGTGGTCATCGCCATTGACGCTTTAAGTGTTATAGCCGGATCGAAAAATCCCGTTACCAAACTGACCGTCGACCAGATAGGCAAAATATACCGCGGCGAAATAAAAAACTGGAAGGATGTCGGCGGAGAGGATATGCCCATTACTATATACGGAAGGCAGTCCAATTCCGGCACTTACGAGTTCATGAAAGATTTCGTGATGAAAGGTGAATACGCGAGTGGCATGAGACAGATGAACGGTAACGCGCAGATAGTTGAGGCCGTAAAACAGGACTCGACCGGTATCGGTTATGTGGGAGTAGGATACGCGAAAGAAGCCGGTGACATAAATGTCATGAAAGTCGCCGTGAACGCGGGCGGCGAATATGTGGATCCGTTCGATTCCGCGAAGGTTAAAGGCGGTTATTATCCGATAACAAGGCCTCTTAACCAATACATGAGCGGCGTAACGGACGAAAAAATAAAAGATTTTATCAAATTCGAGCTCAGCGCCGAGGGCCAGAAAATAGTCGAGGACGAAGGTTTTTTCGCGATCCCCGAAGAATACAAAAAGTTGAATGCGGTGGCTCTCGAGGGATAATGTTCAACAGGAAAATCAAAGAAAAACTTGTGCACGGCCTGTTTCTCATGAA
>JADFYD010000094.1:1179-5863 GCA_015233235.1 Candidatus Omnitrophota bacterium
TTGCTGGCTATTAAGGCTGTCCCGGCTTTTGAGGAAATAAAGCTTGGCCAGTTTTTATTTCACATGACATGGAACCCGACCGCCAGTTACACCGAGCCGGAATATGGGATAGGCGCCATGATCATCGGCACGTTTATGGTGTCGATCGGGGCACTCGCGATCGCGGTGCCGCTGGGTATCGGCACGGCCGCGTATTTGTCGGATGTCGCTTCGCCCCGTGTGCGTGAGATCATAAAACCCGTGGTCGAAATACTCGCGGGGATACCTTCGGTGGTTGTGGGATTTTTAGGCATTGTTTTTGTCGGCCCGGCTATCGCCAAAGTGTTTCACATCCCCAACGGGCTCAACGCGCTCAATGGCTCCATATTGCTCGCGGTGATGGCCATTCCCACGATAGTGAGCATTTCGGAAGACGCGCTGAAAAGCGTGCCGAGATCTTTTACCGAGGCGTCGTTGGCCCTGGGCGGCACCAAATGGCAGACCCTAGCGCGTGTGAAGATACCGGCCGCGATGTCAGGTATAATCGCGGCCTGTATGCTTGGCATGGGCCGTGCTATTGGCGAGACCATGACGGTGCTTATGGCGACGGGCTGTGCCCAGGCGGTGCCGCACGGTTTTTTGGATTCGGTGCGGACAATGACTACAACGATAGCCATTGAGCTCGGAGAAGTGCCTTTTAACACCACGCATTATTACGCGCTGTTCGCCATAGGGCTTGTACTTTTTATAATCACTTTCATCGTGAACATGATATCCGAAATGGTGTTGCATAAGTATCAGAAGGTGGTCAAGTAGCCTGGCAAAAAACATAGGGTTCATGGTTCATGGTTCATGGTATTTGGTACTTGGTTAATGGCACATGGTTTATAAATAACACCATCAACCAAATACTAAATACCAGATACCAAGTACCCTGAACTATGAACCATTAACGATAAGTTCAGTAGGAATCATGAAGAAGCGACAATTGCAGGAAATACTGGGTTTCAACTTGTTGCGTGTGTGCATGGTCCTGGTGCTTCTTACTCTGGCTTTTATCCTTTATGACATTATCAGCAAAGGTGCCGGCAAGATTAGCTGGGAATTTTTGACCGCCATGCCCAGGAACGGAATGAAAGAGGGGGGCATACTTCCGGCCATAGTGGGTACGGTCCTGGTCACGGTCATCACCGCTATTCTGTCGATCCCGTTCGGGATGGGCGCGGCGATATACCTTAACGAGTATGCCAAAGACAATAACTTGACGCGGCTTATACGCATGTCGATACGTAACCTTTCGGGTGTGCCGTCCATAGTGTACGGCTTATTCGGTGTAATTTTGTTCGTTCAGGCGATGAATATCGGAACATGTGTGCTTTCTGCCGGGTTAACGCTGGGGTTAATGACATTACCCTGGACCATAACGGCAAGCGAAGAAGCCCTTAAAAACGTTCCGAATTCTTTTAGAGAAGGCGCACTCGCGCTTGGGGCCACTAAATGGCAGGCGATAAGGACTAACGTACTTCCTTACGCGATATCGGGTATGCTCACTGGGACCATTTTGGGTCTCTCAAGGGCGGCAGGGGAAACGGCGCCCATACTTTTTACGGGAGCGGCTTTTTATCTGCCGTTCCTGCCGAGATCGCTATTTGACCAGTTCATGGCGCTTCCGTATCATCTTTATATTATGTCCACACAACACCATGCCATAACGCAGGTCAGGCCCATCGCTTACGGCACGGCGCTGGTTCTTATAACGGCGGTATTCGCCATGAACCTATTTGCCACGATATTAAGATACCGCCTGAGAAAAACTAAAATGGAGTGATACAAATGGAGAACGCGAAGATCAAGGCGTTGGATTTCAATTTTTATTACGGAGCTCATCATGTGCTGAAAAACGTTTCGGCCGAGGTCATCGCGAACAAAGTTACCGGGATAATAGGTCCGTCGGGATGCGGCAAATCTACGTTTTTACGAAGTATTAACCGTATGAATGACGTTATATCCGATGTTAAAGTTGAAGGAAAGATATTGTTGGACGGGAAAAATATATATGACCCGGAAATGGACGTGGTCGACATAAGGAGACAGGTCGGCATGGTCTTTCAAAAATCTAATCCTTTCCCTAAATCTATATTTGATAATGTCGCCTACGGTCTAAGGATAAACGGCATCAAAGATAAATATTTTATTCAGGAACGCGTCGAAAAAAGTCTTAAAGACGCGGCGCTTTGGGGAGAAGTGAAAGACAGGCTTCAGAAAAACGCTTTTGAGCTTTCAGGGGGGCAGCAGCAGAGGCTCTGTATCGCGCGGACGCTCGCGGTAGAGCCGGAAATTCTTCTTATGGACGAACCCGCATCGGCGCTTGACCCGACGGCGACGTTAAAAATTGAGGAACTTATCCATCAGCTTAAATCGAAGTACACGATAATCATCGTGACACACAATATGCAGCAGGCCGCCAGGATCTCGGACTACACGGCTTTTTTCATGCTTGGAGAACTTGTGGAATACGATTTGACCAGTATGATATTTACCAATCCTTCAAAAAAAATAACCGAAGATTATATCACCGGAAGGTTCGGGTGATTTGAAGAATGTATGCCAGTCGCTAGTGAGGCAGATACTAGCGACCAGCAACAAGCAACTAGCGACAGACATAACGATGCACAATGAGGTGTACATAATCAAACAGGAGAATGATGATGCAAAGACATTTTGACGAAGAACTTAAAGAATTGAACCAGGAAATATTGAAAATGGGTATTTTGGCGGAAGAATCCATACAAAGATCTGTGGAAGCTTTGAAAAATCGCGATAAAAAAATGGCGGAAGCGGTAATAAATGAAGATGCCAGGGTCGATCAGCTCGAGCTTGATATAGACGAGAAATGCATCGACCTTATCGCCAGATATCAACCGATAGCGGGGGACCTGAGATTTATAGCGATCGGTATGAAATTGAACGCGGAACTTGAAAGGATAGCCGATATAGCCGTGGATATCGCCCAAAGAGTATTAGAAATAGCCGATAAACCGCAGCTAAAGCCCCTCATAGATATCCCCAAATTGACTACGATAGCGCAGAATATGGTCAAAATGTCCGTGGATGCTTTTTTGAAAAAGGATGTTAAACTGGCGAAAGAAGTGATATTGTCTGACTCCGACGCCGATCAGCTACGGAACCTGATACAGCGGGAGTTGATCGAGGATTACATGGCCAAAGACGGATCTACCGCCCACAGAGCCATACAATATCTTCTGGTAGCCCGTTTTCTTGAGAGGATATGCGACCACGCCACCAATATCGCCGAAGACGTGATCTATATGGTCCACGCCGAGGTCGTCCGCCACCATCCCGAAAAATTGTGACCGCATGAAGATATAAAACAAATATGCTTCAGAACGTGGTACAATATCGGTGTATCACTACGGTGTTCAAAGGAGCGATGGTATGGAAATAAAGACCTCGCCTATGCACAGGCAGTGTAAATATCCGGAGTGCAAGCATATCCTCAGCATTTATAACCACGATAACTATTGCCATGTCCATCTTAATTCCAATTTTTGGAAAGACAAAGTGGATGGCATTCCGAAATTCGTCGCTGCGAGCCCCGTTGAGTCAAAGAGAGCGAAAGTGACGGTCGCGAGTCGCTAGCTGTGAGTTCAGGGTACTTGGTACTTAGTATCTGGTTTCTGGTTGATGTTGATATCTATCAAACCAAGTACCAAGTACCATGAACCAAATACCAACTCCTTGAACTTGCACTTTTTCTTCCCAAGCAGTATGCGTTTTGCGTTGACAAATGTTTCATCCGCATTGTAAGCTAATCGCGATTTTTAATGAGAAACCTCAGCAAACAACTTCTTAAAAGCAAAGACCTCAATTCGATCCTGGCCGAGAGCCATGACCCGAAAAAACAGCTAAAAAAAGTGCTGGGCGCGTGGGACCTGATGCTTCTGGGTATCGGCGCGATAATCGGCGCGGGAATTTTTACTACTATCGGCACCGCCGCGGCGGGCGACGCCGCGCGTCCCGGAGCGGGGCCGTCTCTGATCCTCTCTTTTATAATAACAGCGGTAGCTTGCGGGTTCGCGGCTTTCTGCTACGCGGAACTTGCCTCGCTTGTACCCATATCCGGCAGTGCCTACACTTATTCGTATGCCACTTTCGGCGAACTTGTCGCCTGGATCATCGGGTGGGACCTGATGATCGAATACGGTGTCGGGGCGATAGCCGTATCCATAAGTTGGTCGGGTTATTTTGTTGAACTTCTGCACGGGTTTGGCGTGAATATCCCTCCCTGGGCAACGATCGACTATAGGTCCGCCATGCATGGTTTTGAAAAGGCTTCCGTGCTTCTGGCGGGGGGTGTGCCTTTTGATAAACTTGAAGCCGGGCTTAAGACCACATGGCTGGCTGTACATAATTCGCCGCATGTTTTCGGTCTGCCGATCATCTGCAATTTACCGGCATTTATGGTTGTGTTCTTTCTTACGATGCTACTGGTAATAGGAATAAAAGAGAGCGCCCGGTTCAATACCGTCATGGTCATTATCAAGTTCCTGGTGCTCGGTTTTTTTGTCGTCGCAGGGGCTTTTTACGTCAAACCCGAGAACTGGGTGCCGTTCGCGCCTAACGGGTTTGCGGGCGTCAAGGCCGCGGCCGCGATCGCGTTCTTTGCTTATATTGGTTTTGATGT
>JADFYD010000095.1 GCA_015233235.1 Candidatus Omnitrophota bacterium
TAAGGCCACGGGAGATATTTTTGCATGGATCAATTCCGACGATTTTTACGTCCCCGGGGCTTTTCGAAAAATCGCGGAAATCTTTACACGTGAAAAATGCGATTGCGTATACGGTGACGAATACGTGGTTGATGAGGAAGCTAAGGTGTTGGGGGAGAGGTTGTCTCTTCCGGAGCCGCCGAAGAAAATAGCCCTGGCTTTTATGGTGTACGGAGGGTTTTCTCCATATCAGCCCGCCGCTTTCTGGACAAGAGAAATTTACGAAAAGTCTGGGGGCATAGACCCAGATCTTATTTTCGCTATGGACCCTGACCTATTCGCAAGATTTGTTATTAATGGTTCGGTTTTTAGGTATCTGCCGGAACATCTTGTCAATTTCAGGGTGCATGAAAGCTCCAAGACCCACAACATACAGCATAAACGCAGGGAAGAAAGAAATAAGATCCGCCAAAAATACGGCGACAAGGTTTTCCCTCTATTGAGAAATGAATTTCTTATGCGGAAACTCGGCTGGATATACAAAATGAGGCATATTGCCAGAGGTAACGGAGCCTATTTTTTAGATGAACTTCTGGGGAGATTGAACGTAAAACGCAAAAAATATTTGCCGTACTAAAGGTTCGTGAAAAACCATTGACAAAAATCGCGTGTACGGATAAAATCACCTTGCCGCACGATGCAGTGCCGGGAATTATGCCAATGAAGCGTTTCGTAGGAAACGCTTTTTTTGTTTACGGGCTCTTTCCATGAGCCGTATTCAGAACGGTGGGAGAGGATAAAGGCGTCCTGCAAAACCAATGAATGGTTTTCTGGGCGCTTTTTTTGTTAGCACGGACTAAAACGATCTAATGAAGAATAGGAGGGCACAATGGACAAAAAAACACAAACAAACAATAGCGGTTCCGTAACGGAGATTTACGGCAGTAATGTCTTTGGTATCAAGAACATGAAGAGTCTGCTTTCCGAGAAAGCTTACAAATCGCTTCTGGGGACTATAGAAAAAGGGGTTTCGATAGATCCCGGTATAGCGGATGAAGTGGCGGAAGCTATGAAAAATTGGGCGGTTTCCAAAGGCGCGACGCATTTTACGCCTTGGTTCCAGCCTTTAACGGGTTCCACGGCAGAGAAACATGATTCGTTCATACAGCCCGATAAAGAGGGCGGAGTTACCCTAGGGTTTTCGGGAAAAGAGCTTATTCAGGGAGAGCCGGACGCTTCAAGTTTCCCTTCAGGCGGGCTCCGGGCGACTTTTGAGGCCCGCGGTTACACGGCGTGGGATCCGACAAGCCCGGCCTTTATACAGGAAAGCGAGAAAGGGGCGGTACTTTGCATTCCTACGGTGTTCTATTCTTATCACGGCGAGGCTCTTGACAAAAAGATCCCGCTCATGAGAAGCGCCGCGGCGCTTTCTAAACAAATATGCCGTCTGTCCAAATTATTCGGCATAGATGCGAAGGATAAAGCGGCCCATGTGACGCTCGGCGCGGAACAGGAGTATTTTCTTATCGACAAGAAATATTATGAGAAACGATTGGACCTAATACAGACGGGAAGGACACTCTTCGGTGCCAGGCCCGCCAAGCATCAACAGATGGAAGATCATTATTTCGGTTCCATCAAACCGCGTATAATGGCTTTCATGGATGACCTTGACAGAGAAATGTGGAAACTCGCCATCCCGGCCAAAACCCGGCATAACGAGGTCTGTCCCGCGCAATTTGAGATAGCTCCCATATACGAAGAACAGAATCTGGCGGTCGACCATAATATGATGACCATGAAGATACTTAAAGATACGGCCGAGAAATACGCCTTGGTGTGTCTTCTGCACGAAAAGCCTTTCTACGGGGTTAACGGGTCAGGAAAACATAACAACTGGGCTGTTTGCGGACCTGACGGCAAAAACTGGCTCACTCCGGGAGACAATCCGCATGAGAACGCAAAATTTTTGACGATGATATGCGCGCTTATGAAAGCCATTGATACCGACGCGGAACTGCTCAGGGTCGCAGTAGCGTCCGCCGCGAATGATCACAGGCTGGGTGCGAACGAAGCGCCGCCGGCGATCATGTCCATATTTTTGGGCGAGCAGCTAACGGATATTATTGACCAGATAGAAAAAGGCGGTGCCAAAAAATCGAAAAGCGAAGGGATACTCGAGATCGGGGTAACTTCGCTTCCAAGATTCAGGCGTGACGTGACCGACAGGAACAGGACTTCACCCTTCGCGTTCACCGGAAATAAATTCGAGTTTCGCGCCGTCGGCTCCAGCCAAAGCTGCGCGGGCCCGTCCATTATGCTTAACACCATAGTGGCTGAGGCGCTCGATGAGATCTGCACGCAGCTCGAGGCGGATGCCGCCAAGGGTAAAGATTTTAAGGAATCTTTGCAGAAAGTGCTTCAGGCAATAGTGAAAAAACATAAAAGGATACTCTATAACGGCGATAATTATACCGAGGAATGGCACAAGGAAGCCGCCAAAAGAGGGTTGCCGAACATTAAAACAACGCCGGAAGCGAATGAAGTCGTTAAAAAAGAAAGAGTGATTAAAATGATGGCGAAGCACGGCGTTCTTTCCAAAGAAGAACTTTTGTCTCGTTACGAAATTTACAAACATCAATATGAAAAAACTATCGAGATCGAGGGTAAAGTCGCCTTGACAATGGCAAACACTAAAATTATCCCCGTGGCGCTTGAGTACATGGAAGAATTGTCGGCCATTGTAAAAAACGTAAAGACTTCGGGTAAAGGCGTTTCCGGGGTTAAAGAACTCTTAAAGAAGGTTTCCGATGAGACGGAGCAAGTGTTCAAAGTTGTCAAGAAACTTGAAAGCGCCGTCGCTAAAGAAAACTCCAAAGACATAATAGGCGGTATGACGGATCTTAGAAAAGCGGTTGATAGTCTGGAATACTTGATCCCCGCTGATAAGTGGCCTCTTCCGACGTATGCCGAAATGCTGTTCATGATGTAAGAACTGTTTCCTCCGGGGCCGGAAGGCGTCTCTTGACGGGGCGTTTTCCGGCCCTTGCCATTTATATTCATTTCACATTCCATCAGTTTGTAGGTATACTTACTCTGTCCGTGGATGTCCACCTATATTAGGTAAGAAAAGGAGCCAGTCATGTCCGATAACGTGCGCAGGGTAACCATAATCGACGACGAAAAAGAGTTTGTTAACATACTCAAGGAATTTCTTGAAAGGAAAAATTTCGTGGTGAGTTCCGCTCATGATGGTATCTCCGGGCTGGAACTTATTTTGAAGGGCAAGCCTGATATCGTCCTTTTGGACCTGTCTATGCCGGGAATGGACGGAAGGGACGTCTTGAGAAAGGTCAGACAGAATGAGGAGACAAAGAACACTCCCATAATAATCCTCAGCGCTAAAGATGAACCGTTCGAACAGGAGTATGGCATGGAGCTCGGAGCTTCCGCGTATATCACAAAACCTTACAGTGTGCATGGGCTCATGAAAAAAATTGACTCACTAATAGGATGAAAGTGAAGAAAGCTTGTTGTATAATTTTTTCGGTTTTTTTTATGGTTGTTGAGCTCTCGCTTTCCAGCGCGTTCGCTTCGCCTCCGGCGGACCAGTCTAACCTTGCCTATCAGGTGGATATTTCGATGCAGGTAACCCAGCTTATAGGGGACCTGTTCCAAAACTTTTCCGACGGATATGTAGAGGCCGATGAGGCGCTGGAAAAACTCAACCTATATGAGCACGATTATGGCAGGGAAATGTTCCCGCCGGCGAAAGAACTTAAAAAATTGGACGAACTTATAAAAAAATTGTTTTCCGCGATAGAGAATTATTTTATTTTCTACAAGGAACATGGCCGTGAAAATCCGGAAATAGACATGAAGATTGTGAATATCAGGAATGAGATCGCCGTAGAAGCCAGCAATTTTCAGTATTTAAGACTTAGGTAATGGCACAAGAAATTCTCTTGTTAATCCAATAAAAAGCAATAAAAAATTGTTTTGATACATCTTTTTAGGTATACTTTACTTTGGTATTACAGATAACCACGTTGATCCTATCAGGTTGGTAAGATCAGCGTGGTTTGGGAGTGTGGGGATCATGTGGAAAGCATTGTTATTGGCTGTAATTGCTACTCTCTGCATCAATAGTTCCCGTACTATCATCTTTGCGGTTTCCGACGGGGCCTATGTGATCTCCTATCAGGGGGATGTCAAAATTGTTCCGCTTGGGTCCAGGAACGGTATCCCTGCCGAAAACAATATGAGCGTTAATGCGGGGGACTGGATAGTGACAGGGCCATCATCAAAGGAAGTCTCGGCGCGGAAATTGAATTCTTTTTCTGCGCGTGACACGTCCAGCATACGCCGCGGCTGTCCATCCGGCTTGGAAGTATCCCATTCAACCCGGCCTTCATAACGGGTCAGTTTTTTTATCTTTTCAACCAGATCTTTTATTTTTACCTCGAAACCCGCCCCAAGGTTCACCGGTTCGCCCTTATTATAGGCCTCGGCAGCAAGTATGATGCCCATAGCCGCATCTTCGACATACAAAAATTCCCGTGAAGCATTGCCTGAGCCCCATACTGAAACACAGGGTTTACCAAATTTCTTGGCCTCCAAAAACTTTCTTATAAGCGCCGGGATAACATGCGAATTTTCGGGATCAATATTATCACCGGGGCCGTACAAATTCACCGGCAGCAAAAAAATGGAATTAAAGCCGTATTCCGTCCGATAACTCTGGGATTGTACGAGTTGCATCTTTTTCGCGATCCCGTAAGGCGCGTTTGTCTCTTCCGGATAGCCGTTCCAAAGGTCATTTTCGCTGAAAGGAACAGGCGTAAATTTCGGATACGCGCAAACCGTACCCAAAGCTACGAACTTTGAAACATTTTTGCGGCGCGCCGCTTCCATCATAAAAAGCCCCATTAATGCATTATCATAAAATAGCTGGGCAGGGTATTTGCGGTTAAACCCTATCCCGCCGACCCTCGCGGCAAGATGTATCACCACATCAACATTTTCCGTAGCACGCAGGCAGTCTTCCCATATTCTCAAGTCATACTCGGGCCGGTCGATCACGCGGATGTTTTCTTTTTTGATCCCTCTGTCTTTCATCAATCGGGCGACCAGGTGTTTGCCCAGAAACCCGTCGCCGCCGGTCACGGCGATTGTTTTATTGTTCCAGAAAGTCATATCAGTTAGCTCCTATTCAAAGTTCATTATCCGCAGCCCGTTGCGTGCTAGTCGTTAGTCTTTAGTTGTTGGTCGTTAGTTTTATTTTGCCAAACAACAAGCATGCGCTTTGCCGAATATAACTAACGACTAACGACTAGCGACTGACATGCTGTTACAAGTAAAAATAATCCAACCCCGACTCGCCCTTTTTCTCTAATAGCTTGATGTCCGCTTCGACCATTATGCTCACGAGTTCCTTGAATTTCACTTTGGGTTCCCAGCCAAGTTCTTTTTTAGCTTTCGCAGAGTCGCCGATCAAAAGGTCCACTTCCGCCGGACGAAAATATTTAGGGTCGACTTCTACCAAAACTTTCCCTGTTTTCCTGTCTATTCCTTTCTCCTCAACGTCCTTACCTTCCCAAACAAGATCAGCGCCTATGCATTTAAAAGTTTCCTCGCAAAACTCCCGCACACTATGTGTCTGACCGGTCGCTATCACATAATCGGAAGGAGAGACGTGATCAAGTATTTTCCACATCGCCTCGACATACTCCGGCGCATAGCCCCAGTCCCTCTTGGATGACAAGTTGCCGAGATAGATCTTATCCAGAAGGCCTTTCTGTATTTTAGCGGCACCGCTTGTTATCTTTCGCGTAACAAA
>JADFYD010000096.1 GCA_015233235.1 Candidatus Omnitrophota bacterium
GCACGCGGGGTTTTTGATGAATTCTGAAGGCGCGTTCCGCGGGTGCCAGTACGGGGCCGGTGCTTTTTGTACGAGGACGCACGGGAAAGCGCGCGCCATACGCCTGACGCGCGTAGTGGCGGACTTTGAGGAATACCTTCGCGGCGGAGCGAGTTTTATCGTGTACGCCGACGAGGATTTTCTGCCGAACGATCCCATGGGTCTCGATAACTTCATGGATCGCATCGAAAGGGTGAAAGAAAAGTATCGCAACGATTATTTTCTCGAGCACGGAATAGAACCCGATGACATGTCGTTCTACATCGCCGTGCGTGCGCGCGCGATCTATCGAAAAGGTGATGACGCGGGCAACGCATTAAGAATAAAGATGCTGGAACGCCTTAAGGGCGTTGGGCTTGTAAAAATATTTTTGGGAGTGGAGAGCGGATCGCCCGTTCAGTTAAAGAAAACCTACAATAAGGAAGCTGACCTCGATGAAATGAAAAAGGCGATTGATATAATACGGGGCCTTGGTATTCAGGTCGTTACCGGGTTTATCACTTTCGACCCGTCCGTCACACTGGGAGAGCTCAGGGATGACATAAAATTCGCGCGTGAAATGGGTCTTGTGCACGGCGACCCTATCACGGAACCTATCAACCCATTCAAACATTTCAGGGCGCAAACAGGCTCAGCGTTAGTCCGGCGTTATACCGATATCGGGCTTATCTCGAGCGACACCAACCCGGATACACTTATGCACGACCTGGTATACAGGTCAGACCATATAAGAATGGTAATGGATATCGGAAAAAAATGGGACGACATGATCTCTGTTATGGAATATTCCCTGAAGGGTGTGGTCTGGCACGCGGAACAGTCGGCCGACGAAATGGAACGCGCGAAACTCTTTATTGACCTATTTAACTGGATGAGAGAAAGAGGGTATGTGCTTTTGGAGGAATCCTGTCAGGCTCTTTCGGGGAATATTCCGGACCGCAACGCTAAAATAGACAAGTTTTTTGACACTCTCGCGGGTCTTCCGCCTGACAAAATATTATTTGAACTCCGACGGTCGATATTTCCACATACCGATGTTTACGCCGACATAAAAGCGTATGCCGCCAAACATGGCTTTGACAGTGTTGAAATGACCGCTTTCCTGAAATCGTTCTTTAAAGTGGCCATACCGGCTGATTGGGATTTCGACAAGACACCGCCCGACATATACAGGGGCTGGATCGCCGACATAGGCGAAGACATGGCCCTACGCATGCTTTCCGGCGAAGAAAAAAATAAGATCAGCGTCTCGCTTAACGCCGTGTTTAAAGTGGCTCTTACCGAACGGGTCAACAGATTGAAGTCATTTATGGATTCCGGATGGGAATCGTACTACTCGGCCAGTCCCGATGCGGTAGATCGCGGCATGAAGTTCAGGGAACTCCTTAAAAAAGTCATAGAAGAGCACGACGGCGCGCTTAGAGCCGCCGGCGGACCGGCGGACATTCTGCCCGGCGAAACTCTGCCTGAATTTAAGATCTATTACCGCACATCACTCAAAGAATATTTTCTGTACAGGCATCCGGACCTGGCGAAACCTCTGGGGGTACTCATAAAACTCGTGGACCTTCTGAAAGATAAAGACGTACCCATGTCGCTTAACGGGATCTTTCTTTATCCTGACGGGTCGCTGAGATGTGTCGGTCAGGGAAAGGAAGAAGGTGCCGACAAAACGAATATGCTGCGCGACGCGCTGCATCAGATATTTCTGTCAAGCTATGACCCGTTCAATACCGCAAACATGGCTGACAGCAGAGCCTTTCTTTCTTTATTGGAAAAGATCGATATGGAAAGTGTCAGTTTTGACGTTTTGAGATCAGAACTTGCTGTTCTCCGCAGTATGTATGCGCAGCTCCACGTTGAAAGAACGGCCGGCGGGTTGGGAATAGAGTATACGGATGAAACAACGGAAAATTACTGTATTGCTCAAACATCGCCTGCTGAGAAGGCAGGCATTACAAGTACGTTGCCGATAAACGGTAAAAATATACCGGCAAAAATGAATTTATATGTGCCCGGGAATATGTATAAAACCGGGTCGAATGGCTTGCCCGTTATGACTGAGAAAATTGCCAGTGAGGTCACGACGCTTGTGAAACATATTTTGGAGTCGCATAAAAATAATGGCATCGAAGGGCACAAGAAAGCGATGATGATAGTTAACGGTCTTCTGGGTCTCATGCTGACCCTTGACGATGAAACTCACGGTGGATGGCTGGATCCTGTTAGCGAGGCAGTCGACGAAGCGGTCAGACCCCTTACCGTTTATTTGCCGGACACGAACAGCGGCGAGGAACTCGCGATGAAGTCACCCGACGTTAATTTTATTTTCGTGAATTCAGTGCTGCATGAAAAAATGTGGCCGGGCATACGACCGCATTTGGAAGATATAATAACCCTGGCGACTCCCGGCATACTTGACGATTTCCCTAAAATGCTCGCGATGATGAAAGAAGGCAAACTTCGGCCCGATATAGCCCAACTTGTCTATGAACTTTTCCATAACCGCGTGAACCTGGACGCCTTCGTACGTAACGAAAATTTTGATGAGGTCATTAAGTTCACCACGAACGAAATGAGGGTAATGCCTAGGAAGACGCCGGTACTGGTGATGTCCAAAGATAACCCTTTGCTCAGGGAATTCGCCTCGACACAGATGCCTGATTTTGTTCATCGTAGCGACGGCAAAATAAGGTTTTTGCTTCACCCGTACACATACAAAAAATGGAAAGAAGCTTCCGTTGAGTTCCCGAGGCCCGGAACTCTTATGGAATGGGCGCTTGTGTATCCCACTTCGTCGCACAGGACGCTTTTTGTACTGGGCGAAGACCGCGAACACCGATTGATCGGCAAGGCGCATTCCGTTATCTGGGCGGGACCCGCGAAGCGGCAGCTTAGGCCCAATTCAGTGGACCATACTTTCCGTGTTTCCGAGAAAATTCGGCAATCTATTGACAGGGGCCAACTTCCGCCGGACATAAAGGACAAGTTTGCTTACTTCCAGGAGCAGGGCTTTACGTTTAATGACCCTGTACTTTATGAAGAAGGCATAGGCGTTATATACAGATCTCTCAATCCCTATCCGTACGTTAAAGGCGAGGAGGAAAGATTTATTATCCCAACTTTCGCTTTTCACAATAATTCCATCAATGTTCCAGACAACGATGCCGAGACGCCGCTTACGCAGCTCATCAACTGGAACACGAAAGATACGGGCGAGGATCCGGCCGAATATTTTACGCGTGAAGTTGTGAAGCCGCTTTACGGAATGCTTTTCTACTATTTATTTCAACAGGGCATCTTATTAGAGCCGCACGGCCAGAATTTTTATGTGGAGGTCGACAAGAACGGCAAAATATGCCGTCTGGTCATTAAAGACTGGCAGTCGACTATGGTGAACCTCGATCGCAGGCTTCAACTGGGACTTTCCGCGTCACGTACAAGCTTTGTCAAACATATTATGGGAGATGAGGCGAGTGAGTCGACGAGTCTGAGCGTGGTGTTCGATCATTACTGGGGAAATTATCTTATGCGTCAGATCCTGGAAACTCTGGTCGAAAGATACCACGGACGTATGAACAAAGTCGCGTTCAGGCAATCTCTGCTCAACCATTTCAAGGATGCGTTTGAAGAACTTTATAAGGCTTATCCGGAAAGCCAGGCCGAGATCAGTGATGTTTCTCTGCGCCACGCGAAAAAACCGCAGACCGACCGGAGTAATACCGTGCTTTTTACGGCAAGCGGGGCGCCTCTCTTAAGGCCCACGGAGTATGAAAGGAAAATAAAACAACTTGAAGCGATGCCGGCTCTGATGCATGGCCGGGTCGTGGTGCATGTCTCGAAAATCACCGATTCCACTACGCCTATAGAAAAACAGCAAAATATCCCGGATGAAATGCTGATCGATTTTGACAGGGTGCGGGTATTCGCGCGTTCCGGCCAAACGTGGCGTGATGCGGGTGACTTTCCCGCCGGCGCGAACGTGACAGATAAAGAATTCATAGCCATATATCCAGAAAATTATGACCCGAACAAAAAATATGAGATACTGATAGCTCTTCACGGCAAGGCCTCGCATCCAGCCTCGATCATGGACATAGCCCAAAAACTGGACAGGAAAAACGCGATAGTGATCATACCGAGAGCGCCTTATCGATTTGGCGCGGGCTACACATGGTTCAATGAAAATACGCCTGAAGAAGCAGAAATGAAAGCCCGGTCGGTTTCTTTTATCGGTGAGATCGTACAATATTTTAGAGTGCGCGGTGAGGTAAACGGCAGGGTTTCTCTTCTGGGTGTGAGCGAAGGGGGATATCTCGCTCAACTTGCCGGTATGAGAATGCCGGAAAAAATAAAAGAAATTATTTCTGTCAACGCACCGTTCAGGGAAGATTATTTCAGCAGTGAAGAACTGGCGAGTGTAGGCTCAGGAGGTAAATATCCGGACATTCTTATTCTCCAATACACGAACGACCGGGTGGTGAATGTCGCGAACGCTCAACGTGCCGCCGCTTTTTACCGGGGGAAAGGGCTAGAGCCTTTCTCTAAATTTTATACGCAGGGCGCACACAATAAGGTGAATATAGAGATGGCTGCCGACATTGTCGATTGGCTTGATACCCGCGGTGCTAAGACAGAGGGCACAAACACCAAACCTGACCTTGCGGGGGCGCTTAAAAACGCTCTTGCGGTGACTAAAATGGCGGAAGAGGCCGTACCTGTACTTTTATTGGCGCTCTCAAAAGAAGATAATCCGAAAAACCGCCTTTTCAGGGAACGGCTCGATCTCATAACTTCCGCCATATGCTACTGCCGTTTTCAGGCGGAGTTGGGCCTTAAAGAACGCGTCAAAGAGACGGGCATGATAAGGCCGGAATCCGTAAAATGGTTCGATGTGGATACGACGGATTGGCTTGAGAGCGAGGTCAAATCGTTGTTAAGGGAAGTTATGGAGTCGAACGAAAGCTTGCGTACCGATAATGGGCTTAGTACCGAGATAAAATATTACGATAAGAATGAGGAATTGCTGAGAAATGTAATAAGTGCGAACGAACAAATTACTTTGGTCAGGGTTCCGATTGAGATATTGGAAACTATTGAGGCGTCTTGCGCGAAAGAATTTTTAAACGCTTTACAACAGGCGCCTAATGTTTACGTAGAGCTATATTCGGCCGGCGGAACTGTCGATACCGTTTTGGCGCGTGCCAGGTACGCTATACCTGAAAAACACCTGCCGGATGGATTTCGTCTGTCGAAACAGAACACAATCACGTTGTTCATCGCTCCGGGAGAAGAATTTACATCCGGAGATCTCGTTTCCAGCCTTGGTAAAATAGGCGTGAAATATTCTAACACAATAATTTCGCCCGTAAGGTTAAGTCAGGACCCGACGGGGCTCGTAAAGGGTGTTTTAATGGGCTTTAGATTACTTTCGATAGCGCGGCACAAGGAAGGGCAGGGCGCAATTGACGAGAAATTCGTCGGTGAAACGATCGAAGCGTACAGAGCGCTTTGCATGGGTTACGGCATAGAAAATTTCAACCTCAAAAATGAGGATATCATAGATCTCGCCCTTGGCGATATTAACCACGTAACAAAGGCTTTAAGGAAAATAACCAAACTCCTTCCCGCCACAAAATATGACGCCGCCGACATCGCGAAAGCCTACGCCCGCGCTAAAACCCTCATTATCGCCGCATAACTTGGTCTTGTAGTTCCTCTATCTGGGCATAGTGCCGCGCCGGATCGTTTCG
>JADFYD010000097.1 GCA_015233235.1 Candidatus Omnitrophota bacterium
CATCCGAAATTACCCGAGAGCGCGTTCTTGTACCAATCCTCTTTCGCGGCATCCACCTCCGGAACGGCAGACACCCGAAGTTTCCCGTCTTTACGTTCGTAGTGCACTGACGCCGCGGGTTGAGTACCCCCGTCAGACATAGGGACATATATCGCGCCGCATTTAAAAATATACTGATTACCCTGAAAACCATTCTCCAGTTTTTTGCCAATAGTTTTGTCTGTCAGGCTGCCCGCGGCGAAGTCTTTTTTTATCGACTCGGCGCCCGCGGTTATTTCCGATACGCCCTTTTCAAGTTCTTTCGCGATGCGATTCGCCTCGGTCCTGACGCATTTTTTAGCGGACCTCTCGGCGCGGTATCTGTCCACAAAATAAAAACCCGAGACCACGATAACTAACAAAAAACTTACGGCGCAAACGGCGGTAAGGACCGCCTTTACCCGCGCGGAATGATCTTTAACATTCATATTTTCAACATCCTCCTACTTTATATATTTTACGGGATCCTTTTTGAATTCCTCAACGCACATCGGGCAGCAGAAATTATATATTTTGCCGTTGTACTCATATGTCACTTTTGTACTTTCATCTATCGGTGTGCCCATGACGGGGCAGATCTTATTGCCGGCGTCCTGCGCTTTCGCCTTCGGCTCGGCAAGTGTCGTTTTATTCGTACTAGCGGCATCCGCAGCCGTTATCCCACACGTCAGCAACAAAAGACCCAATGAAATGGTAACACAATACATTTTTTTCATTCCTTTCTCCTTTTTAGAATTATTCTTTTGTCACTAATCCTTTTCCCTTCCAAAGAGAGTATATCGGCGGGTACACTAGGAGCTCCATGATAAAACTCGTGAACACTCCGCCGATCATCGGCGCGGCGATGCGCTTCATCATATCCGCCCCGGCACCGGCCGACCACATGATGGGGACCAGCCCCATGAACATCGCGGCCACGGTCATCATTTTCGGACGTATGCGTTTAACTGCTCCGTGAACTATCGCCTCTTCCAGATCTTCTCTTGTTCTCATTCTACCCTGTTTGACCATGCCATTGTAAGACATATCCAAGAACAATAGCATAAATACTCCTGTTTCGGCGTCCAGCCCCATAAGAGCTATCATTCCCACCCAGACAGCGATCGACATATTGTAATGCAGTAAATACAAAAACCATATGGCTCCGACCAGCGAGAACGGCACCGCCAGCATAACGATTGAAGCCTTGACCGGAGATTTGGTATTCATGTAGAGCAAAATGAATATCAGAAAAATAGTAATGGGAATAACGACTTTCAATCTTTCACGCACACGAAGCATGTTCTCGTATTGCCCACTCCACCCCAGGGCATAGCCAGCGGGTAATTGTACCTTTTCGCGGACTATTTTTCGCGCCTCAGTAACATAGCTCCCTACGTCACGTCCGGCGATATCGACATACACATATCCGGCGAGCATGCCGTTCTCGTCGCGGATCATGGCCGGACCTGAAGTCAGATGTATATCGGCCAATTCTTCGAGCGGTATCGCGGCGCCCGCCGCCGTCGGAACAAGAACTCTTTTAAGTTTCGCGAGATCGTCACGGAATTCCCGCGCGTAACGGACATTGACGGTATATCGTTCCCGTCCTTCGACCGTCGTCGTGACCGCCTCGCCTCCTATGGCCGAAGTGATGACCATTTCCGCGTCTTTTACCGTAAGACCGTAGC
The DNA here is from genome assembly GCA_015233235.1 of Candidatus Omnitrophota bacterium. Classification (GTDB taxonomy): domain Bacteria; phylum Omnitrophota; class Gorgyraeia; order Tantalellales; family Tantalellaceae; genus JADFYD01. The sequence goes on from JADFYD010000097.1 coordinate 1,710, forward strand.
GGGCGAGCTGTTTTCTTTTTATGTCAAAATCTACAAAATATCCTCCTGTAACACGTTCGGCAAAAACGGAACGCGTGCCCTTGATATCCTTCAATACCGATTCAATGTTGAGCCCGATCTTTTCGATCTCTTTTAAGTCCGCGCCGTATATTTTTATCCCAACCGGTGTGCGCACGCCGGTAGATAGCATGTCGATCCTGGCCTTGATGGGCATGGTCCACGCGTTGGATACTCCGGGAAATTTCATTTTCTTGTCCAGATCGTTTATGAGATCTTCGTATGTGATGCGGTCACGCCAAATGGGTCTGAACGGCTTTTGCATAAGAAGCGGCAGCCATGAATACCAACGGTTAACTTTTCGCCATTCTTTCTCGGGTTTTAACACAATCGTTGTTTCCATCATGGAGAACGGCGCCGGGTCGGTAGACGTCTCGGCGCGGCCGGCCTTGCCGAAAACTCTTTCAACCTCGGGAGTCTCCTTGAAAACTCTATCCATTGACTGAAGGAGTTTCGCTGCCTCCGTGACCGAAATACCCGGTAAAGTCGTGGGCATATAAAGGATCGAACCCTCGTTAAGCGGGGGCATAAACTCAGACCCGAGTTGAAAATAGACGGGAATTACGGAAAGCATCAGTATGATCGCACTTATGATCGTCGTCTTGCGGTGTCTCAGTACAAATCTGCAGGCCGGCTCATAAATACGAAAAAGCGCACTGCTGATAGGATGTTTTTCTTCGGGATAATATTTGCCGACCGTCACCGTGTTGAACAGGTTTGAAAGCCACCTGGGCTTAAAATGCTTATAGTCCATCCGCGTAAAAAGCATTCTCATCGCCGGATCAAGCGTTATGGCAAGTAACGCCGCGATAGCCATAGCAAGGTTTTTGCTGAAAGCGAGCGGTTTAAAAAGTCTGCCTTCCTGATCCACAAGAGTGAAAACCGGTAAAAACGCGACCGCAATAACAAGAAGCGAAAAAAACACGGAAGGCCCTACTTCTTTCAGCGCCTCGAGCCTTACGGCATGAAAATCTCCGACACGCCCCCCTGCTTCCCATAGCTGCAGTTTTTTATACGCGTTCTCGACCTCGACAATGGCGCCGTCAACCAGGACGCCGATCGATATCGCTATGCCGGATAGGCTCATAATGTTCGAAGTAAGGTTCATCCCGAACATAGGAATAAAAGAAAGTAGCACGGCGACGGGTATCGTAACAATGGGGATGACCGCCGACGGGAAATGCCAAAGAAATATGAGGATAACAATGCTGACAATGATCATTTCTTCAACAAGCTGACGTTTCAGCGTCTCTATGGACCTTTTAATAAGTTCCGATCTGTCATAAGCGGTGACGACCTCGACACCTTTTGGAAGAGACGGTTTGATCTCTTCTATCTTTTCTTTCACGTGGTTAATGACATTAAGAGCGTTCTCGCCATAGCGCATGATAACGATGCCGCCGACGGTGTCGCCCTCTCCGTCGAGATCCGCCACACCCCGGCGCATTTCCGGCCCCAGAGCGACCTTGGCAACATTTTTTACAAGTATAGGCGTGCCGGACGCATCGGTCCCGACCCCGATATTCTCGATATCCTTAATTGACTTGGCGTAACCCCGGCCCCGTATCATGTACTCGGCCCCGGAAAATTCCACAAGACGGCCGCCCACATCGTTATTACTATCACGGATCGCATCAACTACCCTGGTGAGCGGTATTTTATAGGAAAGAAGCGCGCCCGGGTCTATACTTACCTGATATTGCTTCTGGAATCCGCCCACTGAAGCGACTTCGGCTACGCCGGGGACACTTTGCAGCCAATACCTGAGATACCAGTCCTGGAAACCGCGCAATTTCGCGAGATCGTTTTTCCCGGTTTTGTCGACAAGCGCGTATTGGTACACCCAGCCGACGGAACTAGCGTCGGGGCCGATCACGGTTTTTACGCCCTCGGGCAGCGATGAGGTTATCTTATTCAGATACTCGACCACACGGCTTCTTGCCCAGTAAATATCGGTGCCGTCTTTAAAAATAACGTAAACATACGAAAATCCGAAGTCCGAAAACCCGCGGACAGCTTTTACCTTGGGCGCTCCCAAGAGTGCGCTCGTGATAGGATATGTCACCTGGTCCTCGATGATATCGGGGGACCTATCCCATTTTGAGTAAATGATCACCTGTGTATCGGAGAGGTCAGGAACGGCGTCCAAGGGTATGTTCTTTACGCAATAAACGGCGCCTATCATCGCCGCTATCACAAAGATAATGACAAGATATTTGTTTTTCGCAGAAAACTCTATAATTTTTTCTATCATGGGTTCATTGTGGGCTAACACCGTCATTGCGAGGAGGCGCAAAGCGCCGACGAAGCAATCTCTTCAGATAGCGCTGAGATCGCTTCGTCGACCTGCGGTCTCCTCGCGATGACGGCCTTGTTTAAGTTTTTTAAATACCCTCTTATTCTGTTAATTGCTCAGTTTCGTTTCGGAATCTACCAGAAAGTTGCCGCTTGTTACGACCGTATCCCCTTCTTTAAGGCCGCTTAAAACTTCGTAATAGCCTTCCGCTTTATGCCCGAGCGTTACTTCGCGGGATTCAAGCGTATTATTTTCTCCGGCGACATAAACGATCTTTCGAAGCCCCGTGTCAAGGACAGCCGTTTCCGAAACGGCCAATTTCACACCCAGACTTTCCTGGATCAACGCGTTCACGAACATTTCGGGTTTTAGTTTGTTGACAGGGTTCGGCACGAGGACACGCACTTGATTTGTCCTTGTCTCCGGGTCCAGCACGGGATTGATAGAAACGACTTTCCCTGAAAATTTTTCTCCCGGATAAGCCACGGCCTCAATGCTTACTATGTCTCCCTCTTTGACAAAACTTATTTCATATTCGTAGACCGCAACGTATGCCCAGACATCCTCTCCTTTCGCGGGAAGATACAGGCCGGACTCGGCCGTGCGTGTTTTTTCGATAATGGATATTTCTTCGTCGCTCATTCCAAGGAGTTTCAGTTTGTTGCGCGAAGCGGCCGCGAGGCTCTTCGACCTGTCTACAACATCCGCAAGCGGAGAATCTTTAACATTATCCCCGGCGTTCAACGCCTGGATAAATTCTTCTTCGGCCACCGCAAGCGCCGGATCATAAGCGATCTTGCCGGAGGCATGTACCACTTTCACGAGGTCCATAGTCTTAACAGTTTCTGTTTTGATCCCTGCCAGGGCCCGCCGTTCGGGGCTGACCGTTATCGCCGGGCTTACGGGCGCCGAAGCAGCTGCCGCCTGACCGTTCGCCATCCCGGTTTTTCCTTTTATAGGTATCTCAACAGCCTTTCCATTTTTGGTTATTATCACTTCGCCGCAGACGGGGCAGAATATCCTCTCGCCCGGCTTAATGCGAGTTTTAACCATCATCGGGCAATTCTGCATGTCGCACTTATGTTCTACACAGATCTCATCCAATGTTTTTTCTTCGGCCCTGTTTGACCCGCCCTTCACATGAGCAGGTTTACTTTCCGGTTTGTTTTCTTTTTTAACCAATTTCATGCCGCAAATGGGGCAATCACCCGGCTTGTCGGACGTATATGCCGGATGCATAGGACAGGTATAAACAACTTTTTCTTTTAACGTATCGGAGCCGGTTGAATGTTTGCCATACCTCCCGAATCCCGCGGTAAGCCGCAGTACTCCGAAACATAGGATCACTATTACGATCAAAATAACACTTCTATTTTTTTTCATATTTTCTCCGGCGCGCATTTTATCACTCAATATCACATCCGACCGCGGTTTCCAGATCCGCTAGTGCATTCCTTAAGTCCGCGATAGCCTTGTAGTGCTCTTCTTTGAACTTAATGAGCATGCTTTGGCTTTCCAAAAAGTCCGTAAGATCTGTTTTCGACGTTTCATATCCTTTAGAGGAAACATTGGCGGCTTCTTCCGCTTCAGGTATGAATGAAGTCTCATACAATTCGACCAGTTTCTTGTTAGCCTCGACCCTCGCATAGGCATCGTTCACGTCGAAAAGCACTGAATTCTCTTTGGCTTTGTATTCGGCTTTTACCGCTTCGAGATCGGACTTC
>JADFYD010000098.1:0-3732 GCA_015233235.1 Candidatus Omnitrophota bacterium
CTTATCTTTTCCTCAAGCAGTCTTTTGATGTATTTCATGGTGTCCATTTTCGCCGAATTTGGATACCTTGTCAACAATTTTCTACAAACAAAAAGGGCCCGGAACACCTCCCGAGCCCTTCAAACTTTGAACCCTGAACTCTGAACTTTGAACTCTTATGCGCTCCACTGCACATGTCTGCGATTGTCAAGTTGTTGCATGACACCCGTAGCGACGATCTTCATACACATCGGCAATTTCGATATTATGAAACTGGCGACGGTCCTTAAGTCCGATAGGTCGATCCCCGCCTTTAATTCGTCGATGGCTTTTCTGTCTGTATCTCCGATCTCTTTTCCAAGTAAAACATTATATGGCAGAAGAAGGTATAATGCCGCCGCGTCTACCGCTTCCGGCGCCATCTGGTTCACTACAAGCCTGACGTCTTCGGCCACGCCGCCCTGGTTCGCCACTGCCTGGCGGATCTTTTCCGGCGTGAGCAATGTCTGCAGAAGCGCCGAGCCTTCGGCTTCTCTTATGAATTCCCATGCCTTTCCGGCGATGGAAGAGAGATCCTTCATTTTATAACTGAACGGTTGCGCTAACCATGCTTTATGGTCCTTAAAGAATTTCTGAAAACTTGCCTCAAGCGCCGCGTCTTTCGCCAGCAATTCAAACATCTCTTTTGTCATGGCGACTACCGGTACTCTTCCTTCCGCCTCGGCATTTTCGATCTGTTTGGTAATAGCGCCTATTATCGTGCCGATATTAGACGCGTTAACATCGTATGTCGCATCATACGCCCTTACCTTGAATGCTCCTTTTCCTATGGCATCATCCATAAAGGCTTCCTCATCCTCGATATTGAAAAGAGTACCGCAATTATCGCCCTTTCTCCCTTTGCCGCCTTTGGCGTAAATTTCGACAGGAGCGATGTAAGCGTATTTTTCCTTCGCTATATCCGCATAATGTTTCTTCACCGTCTCGGCGACGATATACGCGGCTTTTTCGCCGTTCGCTTTGTCAACCTTGTAAGTGAACTTGATCACCGCCGGCACTGCTGCCTCTTTAGGATTTACTATCTCTATCCTGGTGTTAGAGGCGCTGTAATTGATCGCGGCGAGATCTACTTCCTGCGAATTATTCATCGCGTCTATCCTGACACCATTGATCACGACTATTCCCTGCACCACAACCAACCGCATCAGACGATCACCGATAATTTCCGGCGCGGTGGTACTCGCACCGTTCAACGTCAAGAGTTCGCTGACCTGTCCGGTAACCTTGTCGAATTCACTGTCGACGAGTATCTCGACTTTGTGATCAAAGGCTTTAGTGTCACCCGGAACGACCTCACCGGCCTTTACGAGAACTCTCTTTTCGACAGGCGGCAGTTTTTCATCGACAGGAGTCGAATTAGTTTGACCCGGCGTCGCATTTTGCATGCCCGGAGTTAAATTATTGGCCATGATCGCACCTGGTACAGTGGTTCCCGCCACGGCAGTAGACATTTGAGGCTGCACTTTCGCGACAAGCTCGGGGATTATCACTCCCAACCCGATTTTAAGTATTTCAACAGCACGTTTTTCCGTGGCTGCGGTCGTATAGTTTCTGAATTCCGGCGCGTTGCCTGACGGCCGGAGATGAGAGACCTCGCCGTTAGTAAAGGTTACTTTAACGCCATCGAGTACGTCTATTGCCTCTATCTCGGCGAATCCCCTCTCCTTGGTAAACACACCCGACAGTAATTCTTTTACATCCATCCACATTTTGTAGTCGGCATCGCTCATTCCCGCGGGATACACTTCCTCGACGTTCTTTGTCTCTACGTCAAACGTCAAGATCCCGTTGGCGTCTACCAGCCGGCGCGTAACGGTGTTTTGAGCGTTTTTCTTAAAAGTCATGCTTGTCACATACGGTTCTTTCTTGCTGTCATCCGCCGGGTTCACCCAGACAGTTTTTAGCGGCGGAAGGATAGAACCCTTTACCATTTTCATCAATTCAAAGGCCTTCCGGCTTTCCATTGCCGAACCATCGGCTTCTTTCCATGTTTTAAAAACGCTGGCAGTGTTGTAAATATGCGGTATGCTTTTATCTATGGTTTCGGAAACGCTGGAATAGTTATTGGAATACAGGAACGCGCTAAAAAGAGTCACAAGCGCGTCTCTTGTCGGCAGTGCCTTTATGGTCGCGCCACCCGGAATGGGCGTGTCTTTACCTAAAAGAAAGCCACCATTGACTTCCCATGTCATGCACAGTTTACCCGCGTTTTCCGGTTTAGCCATCCAGTCGTTCATGGCCTTTATAACATGCGGTGAACCCACCTGGGTCTGTACTACCTTGATCCCTTCGGCTACCAGCTTATCTATCACACCCTTGTTCGCGCTGATAGGTATGGCGACCATCTGGGGCTTCAGATGAAGCGTTGTCAGCAGACCCAGTTTATCACCGGACAAAACATCTCCCTTTTCATCGGCGAACAAAGGCCTGTCAGAATCGCCGTCGGTAGACATGATAACATTGGGCTTATAAGTATCAGCAAGACACTTGATTACGGCTTTCGTTCTATTACTGACACTTTCCGTATCTACCGGCACGAACACATCGCTTCTCAAATCGACCGCTTCCGTGATCACATTACCTTTCTCATCCGTATAAGTAATGCTGACGGCGCCATGCGGAGCTATTACCTTCGCGCCCAGTTCCTCGAGTATCCTTACCATTATATCTCTGCCCACCGCGGAATGCTGGTAAATAGCGACAGTCTTGCCCTGAAAACATCCGGCAGGAAAAGCCTGTTTATACCTGGCAACATATTCCTCGATAACCTCTTCCTGATTTTCGGCCAGTCTATCACTCAGTTTTTTACCGGTGGTATCGATCGGAGCGGTCTTGAAAACTCCCTTCTCGTCAAAAATAGGATTTCCCCACATTCCCGCGTATGTTTCGGCTCGTGAACGAGCCACATTCTGAAGTATACCTTTCTCGTCGGACTTCAAAACCTCTCCGGATTTTTTGTTGAATTTTATGCCGTTCCTGTCCTCGGGGATATGACTTCCGGTAACCATGATACTGGCTCTCCCTTTGGAGAATCCCCTGATAGCAACTGCCGGTGACGGCACCAGACCGCAAAAATCCACCTGCAACCCTTCGTCAAGAATGGCTTTCGCTACAGCCGTCATAATACGCGGAGTGCTATCCCTCCTGTCTCCCGCGATAGAGATAAAGTCACCCTCCTGCGCCTCGCCCTCGGCTTTCAGGAACTTAATGAAACCTCGTGTGTTTATGTAAACCTCCATATCCGTCATGTCGGTTACGAGCGCCCTTAAACCGCTTGTACCAAAATCCAAACCCTTATTGGTCTTAAACATTTTAGCCAGATCGGCAATAACGCTGTCAACTTTAACGGCGGCGGCCTGCTCAATTTTATCATTATCCGGCTTATTACATGGCATATCCCTGAGTGTATCCACGGCATATGTATTGCCGGGCTGCACTTTTGAATTAGTCGCTTTGGCATCCTGGCCCACCGGCACGACAACGCGGGTCTGGCCCGGCACAAATTGCCATTCCTGACGGTTATCACTTATTTGATTCCTGTAAACGTCAGCTATAGCCACCGCCTTGCCACTAATTGGAACAACCGATATAACCTTATTCACAACACTGTTACTCACCGCAATGAGCGGAGCCTTACTGTATTGCACATAAGAGTTTTCAGCCATGATCACACCGGAAGAACTGTCGACGACG
>JADFYD010000098.1:3750-5338 GCA_015233235.1 Candidatus Omnitrophota bacterium
CCGGCCAGTATCGGATTATTTTTGTCCGACAGGACTATCGAATTATGAATAACTATACCTGCCGCGTTCCCTTTGCCCACCCACGGGGTTTTGCCGGTGACATCGGCTCGTGTAAGCACAAAATGCGCGCCGTGCGCCCAAAAATCGCAGAACGCATCGTTAGAGATGTTCCTGTCCCTTCTTAGATCTTCCGCCAGTATTTTTTCACTTTCTGTTGCCGGACGGGGTTTAGAAATTTCTCCGTTCGGCGTTACTTCCCTCATATTGTCGCCTATATCGGCAAGCATTAAGAGCCTTTCGTTGAGTATACTAAGCGCGTCCCTGTATGTCAGCCATTCGGCATCAGCGCCTAAACTTATTGTTGAAACTACTCTCGTAAGATCGGCAAAGATCTTGGGATTATCTTTATTGAGCAAAAAGAATTCTATAGTTTCAGTCACAGATTCTTTCACAATAACGTTGCCTGTACTTTTATCAACATCTCCCATTTTCTTCCTGAAATTAATGGTATTATTGACCTCCTTGCTCAGATCGTCCAGTATGCTTCTAATATTTGCGACAACCTTGTCAATATCAGAGCTGCTTGCCCCCACATAAGACGTAGCCAATATATCTGCGAATTTTTGACGATTGTTCGTTATGGCGTTGAGGAGACAAGCAAGAGGTTGTGTGAAATCCGGGTCGATATCCCTTTTATATTTTTTGGAATCAAATTTACCGGTATTGAAGAAGTTTTTTATTATCGAATTCCCGGCGGCATCTTTTTTAGCTGTCCAATATTCCCATAAAGCCAGCATCATGTCATTATTCATGCTAAATGAGCCATAATCATATCCGACAGAACCGCCCGATTGTATGGCCCTATCGAAAGCCTTCCAAATATCCTTTGCTTTATAGTTCGGGATGAAACGCATATTCTCGGTCAATGTGAAATCCTGGCACATGGGAAGTTTACGGATCTCGTCGATCTCTGTTGCGCCGACTTCGCTTATGCTTTGTATTCTTTTTATTGCTCCGTTATCCTGATTACCAAAAAAGTCTATAACAACACCTCTAGAATCCCTTGTTACAGTTCCAAACTGACGAAGTTTGGCATATAACACCTCTTTGGGTTCATTCCAGTTCACCGGTATCGCAAATTTCTGATAACTGCTCGGTCCTCTGGTTAACTGTGAATGAAGCACCGTACCCGCGACTTTTTGGCTTAGCCAGAATGTATCGCTTGATCTCCCGTCATTTGTTGCGGCGAAATCCAAACAGCCCATAACTATCATCATAAAAAGCTTCGCGTTCTCGGCTTTCAGTTGCGCGCCATAAAGAGAGCCGGCAAAACCCATGCTGGCTCTGGCGTTATCATTCGAGACCCCAAGGTTCCCGAACCGTGTCGCCGCGCCCGCATCATGCCCGATCATTACCCTGTGCGTACCGCTTTTCAAAAGAGCCTTTAGATCTATACCTCTACCTCTTTGGCGGCTATGGAGAAATACCTTGTCGAGGATATCGCTTATGGTACGGCGGCAAAAGATCAGATCGCTGCGCTCAAAACTGCCGGAAAAACGCAGGATCTCAATAATTTTATCAGAATGAC
>JADFYD010000098.1:5348-5767 GCA_015233235.1 Candidatus Omnitrophota bacterium
TTATCTGCCCGCCGGCGGCGGAATCATACACAGAAAAGATATTAACACCAAGACCGGCAAAAGCCTCATCCAGGATCTTTTGTTTGAAATCTGCTTCCTCCTTAGTAGATGAGACAATGATAATAGTGTCATACGCTTTTTCAGGTTTTCTGACAAGTGCCGAACGCGAAAGATCTATGTTAATACGTTTTACGAACGTCATTCTGATAAAATTATTGAGATCCTGCGTTTTTCCGGCAGTTTTGAGCGCAGCGATCTGATCTTTTGCCGCCGTACCATAAGCGATATCCTCGACAAGGTATTTCTCCATAGCCGCCACATCGTCATCTTCGAATATCTTAACACGCTCATTAAGATTGTAGGCAACTTTACCCAGCAGCGCCCTTCTTAGTTTCTCGCTAACTACACTATTGATCACA
>JADFYD010000099.1 GCA_015233235.1 Candidatus Omnitrophota bacterium
GGATCGTTGACAACCCAGACTCCACGATAGTAGCCAAGTCTTCGTCATAGATCACGCTCTTTTTATCGGCCAGTACCTTAAATCTCGCAAAAGCCGTATCCATGTCTTTTTCGGACAGTTTATAACCCAGGTCTTTAAGTCTTTCCGAAAAAGCGTGCCTGCCGGAAAGTTTACCCAGCACCAAAGTCGTGCCTTTGAAACCCACGTCCTGCGGACGTATGATCTCGTAAGTGATCCTTTTTTTAAGTACGCCATCCTGGTGTATACCGGACTCATGGCTAAACGCGTTATCTCCGACAATTGCCTTATTGGGCTGTATGGCTATACCGGTAAGTTTACTTACGAGACGGCTTGTTTTATACAGTTCTTTGGCGTTGATATTCGTTCTCAAATTATTGAAAATATCCCTGCGCATCTTGATGCCCATTATGAACTCTTCGAGCGAAGCGTTGCCGGCTCTCTCGCCAAGACCGTTGATCGTGCACTCGACCTGCCTGGCGCCGTTTAAAACCGCGGCCTGCGAATTGGCTACGCTGAGTCCCAGGTCGTTATGGCAATGCACGCTTATTACGGCCTTGCCGATATTCGGCACATTGTTCATAAGGTATTTTATTACCGCGCCAAACTCGATCGGCATGGAATAACCCACCGTATCTGGGATATTGACGGTTTTAGCGCCGGCCTTTATGACCGCCTCCACGACCCGGGCTAAAAAGTCAAGTTCGGTACGCGCCGCGTCTTCGGGAGAGAATTCCACGTCGCCGACTTTTTGCCTGGCATACCTGACACTTTCGACGGCAGTCGCCAATATCTCGTCCTTAGCCTTCATAAGCTTGAACTCACGGTGTATTTTAGAGGTGGCTAAAAAAACGTGGATCCTGGGGCGCCTGGCGAATTTTACGGCTCCGGCGGCAGCGTCGATATCCTTTTTAATGCATCGGGCCAGACCGCATATAACGGGCCGTTTTATGTTCTTCGCGACGGTCTTCACCGCCTCAAAATCACCGGGTGAAGAGACCGGAAACCCTGCCTCAATGATGTCGACCCCCAAAACGTCAAGCTGTTTGGCGATCTGCAGTTTTTCAACGGTATTGAGGCTCGCTCCGGGCGTCTGCTCGCCATCGCGCAGAGTCGTGTCGAATATCAGAATGTTGTTGTTCATAATATCTCCCCGTTCATGCTCTGTATCGTTAGTGGTAGCCGGGGGACACCCTTTTAAACAGCAGAAGATTCACACTGCAGTAAAGGATGTCCCCAGGTTGTGGCGTTCGGCCACTATATCCAGGGCATCATCTTTCTCAGCTTTTCACCGACTTTCTCGATCTGGTGCGAGCTTTCCGCCTTCGTTATTTTGTTATAGTTCGGCCGACCTTTTTTGTTTTCATTTATCCATTCTTTTGCAAATTTACCCGACTGTATTTCATTAAGGATCACTTGCATTTCTTTGCGGATCTTCTTGTCAACGACCCTTTTCCCTCTCGTTATATCACCATATTCCGCCGTATCAGAAACTCTCTTCCTCATACCGGTGATACCATACTTATAGATAAGGTCGGTAATAAGCTTCAGCTCGTGAAGGCATTCGAAGTACGCGATCTCCGGCTGATACCCGGCTTTAACAAGTGTCTCAAAACCGGCTTTAACCAGTTCCGAAGTACCGCCGCAAAGCACAACCTGTTCCCCAAAAAGGTCCGTCTCGGTCTCTTCGGCGAAAGTCGTCTCGATGACACCCATTCTTGTCCCGCCTATACCCTTGGCATAAGCAAGCGCCTTCTTTTTGGCTTTGCCAGTGTAATTTTGGTAGACGGCTATGAGACATGGCACACCCTTACCATCTTCGTACATTTGTCTCACCAATGCGCCCGGCCCCTTAGGAGCGACCATGAACACATCCACGTTTTTCGGCGGTACTATCTGTTTGAAATGGATATTAAACCCGTGCGAAAAAACTAGCGATTTTCCGGCTTTCAAATTCTTGGCTATCGAATTTTTATAAACAGCCGCCTGTACATGGTCCTGAGTAAGCACCTGTATGATATCGGCCTTTTTCGAAGCGTCTTCGACGGAAAGCACTTTGAATCCGTCTTTTATCGCCTGTTTGTAGTTATCGGTGCCGGCAAGTTCGCTCACTACAACCTTTATACCGCTATCCCGCAGGTTAAGCGCTTGTCCGCGGCCTTGGATACCATATCCAATGATAGCGACAATGCTCTTTTTGATGATATTCAGGTCCGCGTCTTTGTCATAATACATTTTTGCCATGATACGTTCTCCTTGTGTTGTTGTGCCCTGTAACGTTAGTAATTTTATTCAGATTGTAACGCAACCTTCCCAGTCCTCACCATTTCAACGACACCGTATGGTCTTAAAAGCTCTACCAAAGCGTTTATCTTATGCTCGTCCCCAGTCTCTTCGATGGTAATGGTCTTTTTGCCTACATCAGCGACGTCCGCTCCCGTCGTCTCGGCGATCTTGATAATACTTTCGCGGTTCTTTGTATTTGCCGCGCTGATCTTAATGATAACCAATTCACGCGCTATCAGGTCCTCACCGGTCAGATCCTGAACTTTGATTACATCGATCAGTTTATTGAGCTGTTTTTTGACCTGGTCCAGAATTTTGGCGTCGGCTTCAACTACTATCGTCATACGCGAAACCTCGGGGTCTTCGGTCTCGCCTACGGCCAGCGATGATATATTAAAACCCCGCGCGCTGAAAAGGCCCGATACTCTCGCGAGAACACCGAATTTATTTTCAACCAGAACCGATAATACGAATTTTGCCATAATCGTTCTCCTTATTTCCTATGCGAGCCCATGCAGCATATTACTGATGGACTCCCCCGCCGGCACCATTGGGAACACGTTCTCCTCGCGCGATATCATAAACTCAACTATAACAGGCCCTTCTGTCTTAACGGCTTCTTTTACCGCGTTACGCACATCGTCTTTTTTTGTCACCCTTATCCCTCTGGCGCCATAGCTTTCCGCGAGTTTCACAAAATCCGGACAGTAGTTATGCACATCTTCCGCGAGCACGGTAAACGCGTAACGGCGCTCATAAAAAAGTTCCTGCCATTGCCGCACCATACCCAGATAACCGTTATTGAGTATCATTATTTTTACCGGCAAACGTTCAATGACCGCCGTCGCCATTTCCTGAATGTTCATTTGGATACTGCCGTCGCCGGCTATATCAAAAACGATGCTTTCAGGTTTTCCCAACTGAGCGCCAATAGCCGCCGGCAGGCCAAACCCCATAGTCCCCAGTCCACCGCTTGAGATCCACGTACGTGGTTTTAGAAATTTATAGAACTGGGTACTCCACATCTGATTCTGACCGACCTCGGTGCAGATAATGACATCTTTATCCTTGGTAACATCCTGGATCTGCTCGATAATGTACTGGGGCTTCAATTCTCCGGAATCCTTGTACCCAAGCGGCAGCTCTTTTTTCCATTCTTTTATTTTTTGATGCCATGCCTCAACATCGGGTTTTTCGGCAAGTCTCGTAAGTTCCCTAAGAACATCTTTAGCGTCGCCCACAACGGGTATATGCACTTCAACGTTCTTGCTCACACTTGACGGGTCTATGTCAATATGCACGACCGTAGCGTTGGGCGCGAAAGTATCAAGTCTTCCTGTTACCCTATCGTCGAACCTCGCACCTACTGCGATCAAAAGATCCGCGGACTGTACCGCGTGATTCGCATAAGCCGTACCGTGCATACCGAGCATCCCCAGGCTTAACGGATCATTACCCGGAAATGCCCCGAGTCCCATCATGGTCATTGTTACCGGGATCTCGGTTTTGTGCGCAAGTTTGGACAGTTCTTCGCTCGCACCGGAGAGGATCACTCCTCCGCCGACATAAAGAACGGGTCTTTTACTTTTTTTGATCACCTCGGCGATCTTCTCTATCTGTTTAATGTGACCTTTGTAAGTCGGTTTGTATCCTTTAATGTCGACACTAGCTGGATATTTAAATTCAGCTGTGGCAAATTGTACATCAACCGGCAGATCAATAAGCACCGGACCGGGTCTTCCGGTCGAGGCGATATAAAAAGCTTCTTTCACTGTCCTGGCAAGATCCTCTACATTCCTGACCAAATAATTGTGTTTAGTTATTGACCTTGTGATCCCGACTATATCGGCTTCCTGAAAAGCGTCATTACCGATCAAAGTAGACTTAACTTGACCGGTGATAGCGACCATAGGAATGGAATCCATGTAAGCTGTCGCTATACCCGTAACAAGGTTGGTAGCCCCGGGACCGGAAGTGGCTATACAAACGCCCACTCTACCCGTCGCCCTCGCATAACCATCGGCGGCATGCGCTGCTCCCTGTTCGTGCCGGGTAAGAATAAAGCGAATTTTACTCTCACGGTGTAATTGATCCAAAAGAGGGATAACTACCCCTCCCGGATACCCAAACACATGTTCAACATTTTCCTTTAATAAACTTTTTACAAGTATTTCAGCGCCTTTCATCGTCGACATAATACGACTCCTTACCTATACATAATAAACTTTTAACCCCCGCACAACGGGTATCAGTATATCACATCGTATTTCGTTGTCAAGTTTGGGGAGTTCCCCCTACTAATATAGACAATTTTCAGATGGAAAAACTTTCAAAAATAGTGTATTTTTTTTGTTTACGCGAACGTCAGCGCGTATCGCATTTCATCATGGATACGGATCAAATCTTGCACTAAACCTGCGGCAACCGGGGGAAGGATAAATCTGAGGGCTACTGACATTCTAATGTGTACATCCGGATTGATCATGTTCATTATCGTGTCTTCGGTTATTTTTATGTGATTACCAAATACTAAAGCGGAAAGCCTCGTCAGTTTCGCGGTAAAATTAGCGCTTCCCCTTATCATGTCACGGGCTTTTTTAAGGTCAACCGTACCGTCATCGGCCTTCGCACGGCTGACAAGTGCCGCGTTTAGAATGCCCAAGCTGAAAGCCGTGGTGAAATCATGAACAGGTATAAGCCCTTCTTCGGTCAAGCTGTTATCCATTGCTACGGGATACTGGTTATCACCAAGCTTAAGCCCCGTCTCTTTAAGCATTTTAAGGGTTTTTCCTGAAACAAGCACCGACTGCAGCCTTCCGACGGAAGGCACTATGCCCCTCGCGACCATACCGGCTATGCCGGCCAGCTTTTCGGGCGTGACGTCATAAAATCCCTTTATAGATAATATTTTTTCTCTGAGTTTTGCGTTAAGTGTTTCATTTCGTGTGCCGGCCGCATGGGCTTCGGATATCCCCTCTCCGATCGCTCCCGTCGCGCTAAACCCTACGCTGATATCGCCTATACCTCCGGCAATAACGGCCAAGACGGCTATTGTCTCAAGGTTTTCGTCGATATCGCGTCCATCAACGAGTGCATCCTCGATAACTATATCCATCGAGAATTTCCCTTCGGGCATTCTATCGGGCGACACCAATTTGGCGATGTGCTTAAATAATGAGAGGTCCTCACGGCCGGCGGCCTTGATATCCGCCACGACTTTTTCGACGGCAGGCAAAGCCTTCTTTCCCGCACCGGCCTTTTCTTTTGTCGTGGCCGAGCCGAGTTCTTCCTTAACAACGGGATTTGCCCCAGCTGCGCTTAATTTTTCTACAAGATCCTCGAAATTCTTGAGACTCCCTCTTATCGAGCTTGCTATATCGGAATTACTGCGTATATTAGCGAAAAGAATC
>JADFYD010000009.1 GCA_015233235.1 Candidatus Omnitrophota bacterium
AGAACAAAGACGTCCTGTTGTTTATGGATAACCTGTATCGATTCGTTCAAGGGGGACAGGAAGTGTCAACGCTCTTAGGGCGCGTTCCTGCCTAGACGGGTTATCAGCCGACAATGTCGTCCGAAGTTAACACGGTTCAAGAGCGTATTCGTTCTGTTGACGGCGGCGGATCCATTACCGCTATGCAGGCCGTTTATGTTCCGGCGGACGATATGACAGACCCTGCGGTTGTCGCGATATTCAGTTATCTTGATTCTTCGATAAAGCTTTCCCGTGATTTGGCGGCGAAGGGTTTTTATCCGGCGGTAGACCCGCTGGGAAGCTCCAGCTCGAACATGGACCCGTCTATCGTGGGAAAGAGGCATTTCGGTGTCGCGCAGACGGTAATCAATATGATCAGCCAGTACAAACAGCTTGATAAAATAGTCCAGGTTATAGGGCTCGAAGAATTAACGGCGGAAGACCAGACCGTTTACAAACGCGCGGATAAGCTTTTAAAGTTTTTGACGCAGCCGTTCTTTGTTTCAGAGGTATTTACCGGAATAAAAGGTGAATATGTAGCGATAGAAAATACGCTTGAAGGGTGTGAAAGGATTATCGCCGGAGAATTCGACGATCTCGATTCGAAAGAGTTCTACATGATCGGCAAGGTTAAGGCGAGATGAACAAGGTAGATTGGGATATATATAACGAGATCCTTAAGAAACAGCTGGTGGCGAAAGAGGTTTTGGACGAAACGGTACTTGGCTCTTCCCGCGATAAAATAAAATTTATTTCATTTCTGCGCGAAAAAAAGATCATCCCGGAGGAAACTCTTCTTTCTTTACTGTCCGGGATAATGAACGTGCCTTTCGTTAACCTGAACGAGACACCGATAACAAGCGACGCGGTGAGGGCCGTTCCGGTCAGGGTTGCCTGGCACTATGAATTCATGCCGATCTCCGTCGAAGATAATAAAGTGACCCTCGCGGTCAATGTCCCGCTTTCCATTCGATCTCAGGACGAGATACGGTTAAGTTTAGGAAGCGATATTTCGCTCGTCCTCGCCAAAAAAGACCACATTTTTAACATGCTTAAAACGTACTATGGCATAGCTTCCGATACGGTAGACAGGATGGTCGGCTACACCGGCGCCGGATATAATTTAGATGACACTTTCGACGTTCATAAAGGCATAGAGGACATCGATAAATTGGCGGAAGACGCGTCGGTAACGAAACTTGTCAACCAGATCATACTCGAGGCGTACAATAAAAGGGCTACGGATATACATATCGAACCGTCCCGCGGCAGGGTAATGTTGCGTTACAGAATAGACGGTAAACTGCATTTGCAGACTGTCTCGGACGATTTCAGCAGGTTTGTAGCGCCGATACTCTCACGCATCAAGATAATGACAAATTTAAATATTGTGGAACGCCGCGTTCCGCAGGATGGACGCGCTATCGTACGCATACAAAACCAGGTGCTGGACCTCAGGGTCTCTTTCATGCCGACTCCCCACGGCGAAAGCGTAGTTATCCGTATATTGCCCTCAAAACGTCACTGGGACCTGGAAAAACTGGGCATAATGGCGGATGACGCGGAAAAATTCGGCGCGCTCCTTAAGAATACGAGCGGCATTATTTTTGTTACCGGTCCGACCGGGTCCGGTAAAACTACCACACTGTACTCCTGTATCGAGAAGATCAATAAAAAGGACATTAAGATCCTTACGATAGAGGACCCTGTAGAATATGAGATAGAGAATGTCGTGCAGATCCAGGTTAATCCTGAAGTCGGTCTTACGTTCGCGCGCGGACTGCGCAGCATGTTAAGGCAGGACCCAGACGTTATGATGGTCGGAGAGGTCAGGGATAACGAAACAGCGGAGATCGCCATAAGGGTGGCCTTGACGGGGCATTTGGTATTGTCTACATTGCATACTAACGACGCTGTTACGGGTGTTACAAGGCTGGTCGATATAGGTATACCGCCGTATTTGATCGTCTCGACTATTAAAGCTTTCATCGCCCAAAGACTTATTCGGGTGATCTGCCCGGACTGCAAGGTGAAGGACCCCGAGTCTACCGAAAAGAATAAAGATTTTATCGCCAAAGCCTTAAATATACTCCCGGAGGACGTGGTCATATACAAAGGGACCGGATGCGAAAAATGTAACCACGCCGGTTACTACGGCAGAATGGCGATCTATGAGATATTCATTTTAAGCAACGAGATCGGCCGGATGATAACTGAAAAAAGGTCGGCGTCGGAAATAAAAAAGTTTGCCGTTAAAAACGGCATGAGGCCTCTTATAAAAAGCGGCTGGGTAAAGGTCGTGGGAGGGATCACCACTTTCGAAGAAGTTTTGAGGGTCTGCCAGGACACAAATATCGTGGAGGAAAATGAAGACAGTTTGCCCGGAGAAATCCAGGGGAAGACAGACGTAAAAACATCCGCGCAAACAACCGGAAAACCACAAGCAATGGGAAAACAGTCAGCAGCCGATAACGAAAAAAGATCGTATCCAAGAATGTCCGGCGGCTTTACAATAAATTTCAGCCTGGTCCAAAAGGCGAGGGCAATGTGGTCGAGATCAATGAAAACCTTTCGTTCCCCGGCAGTCCGGACATTCTTTTCGGAGGCGCAGGCGCGATAAATGTGCCCGACGAAAGAATAGAGAACGCCGAGGCAGCCGCCTGCAATTTGAGCGCGAGTGGCCTTATGTTCGAAACTAAATATTTCATACCGGTCGGGTCGGTTCTGGAAATGTCTTTTAAGGCGGGATCTGCCGGAGAGATCACGAGCTGCCTGGCTAAAGTGATAAGAGTGGAAAAAAATCTTCCGCGTAACTTTTTCATCGCGGCGAATTTTTTGGACATGTCGGGAGAGGATCGCGTGAAAATTAACGATTATTGCTCAGGAAATTCCTCCGAAAAAGAGTAGTACCGGATCAGATGAAAAAGTTTCATTATAAAGCTAAAAAAGGCCCTCAAAAAGTGATAGAAGGCGTTATCTACGCCAATAGCGCCAGAGAAGTCGTCGAAAAGATCAATAAAACCGGATATGTGGCTACCAGTGTAAGAGAGGAACTGGTACAGTCCGATGTGCGCGCTACATCGTTCGATTTCAACTCTCTTTTCGGGGTCGGGATAAAAGAACTGATCTCGTTCACAAAACAGCTTGCGACTCTTATAAAGTCAGGCATACCTATCCTTAAGTCTCTCACAGTGCTTGGCGAGCAGACACAAGACAGATATTTCAGGACCGCCGTCGAAAGCATCGCCGAGAATGTCAAGAACGGGCACAGCTTAAGCTCCAGCCTGAAAGAATATCCTAAGATCTTTTCTCCATTTTACAGGGCCATGCTGAAAGCCGGCGAAGAGAGCGGCAAGCTTCCCATGGCGCTCAAGAGAATATCGGATTATTATTCCAAAAGGTATGAGTTCGTTTCGAAAGTGCGCATAGCGCTGGCATATCCTATGCTTATCCTGATCGTGGGGTTTCTCACTTTAATTTTTGTTTTCACTAATGTGCTTCCGCGTATAATCCCGGTCATAATCAACCTGAAAATGGATCTTCCGATACCAACCAAGATCCTGATAGCGCTTACGATGTTCTTAACCCATAACTGGGTATGGGTCATATTGACGGTGGTACTTCTCTTACTTATTATGAATCGCGCCGTTAAAAACGAGAATTTTAATTATTATTTTTCACATTTCAAGATGAATTTGCCGGTTTTCGGCGAGATAATCATGAAATCCGAGACAGCGCAATTCTCAAGAGCCATGTCTATGGCGCTCAGCTCCGGAATATCCATAATTCAGTCGGTTAATATTTGTGTACCCATTCTTAACGAGTATGGTATAATCAATGCCGTAAATTCAAGTCTGAAACAGCTTGAGGCCGGGGGGTCTTTCGGCGAGGCGCTCAAAAATACTAAGGTTTTTCCTCCGTTCGTCTACAATCTTATCAAGATCGGCGAAGAGTCCGGCAATTTGGAGGAATCCTTAACGAATATTGCCGAGACATATGAGGAGGATTGCGAAGAGGCCTTAAAGGTCATGACGAACCTCATAGAGCCTATTTTGGTGCTTGTGGTGGGGCTTATCGTTGGATTTATAGTCGTTGCGGTTCTGTTGCCGGTATTCAATATCAACGTCGCCAGTTACTAGTGACGGCGGGTTAAAACGGTAAAATCTTAATATAGGAGAAGGATATCCATGAAAAAATGTCTGTCAGGTCAAAAAGGGTTCACTTTGATAGAGATACTGATGGTGGTAGTAATAATCAGCGCTTTGGCAGCCATGATCATACCGCGTCTTACCGGCAGGACCGAGCAGGCGCGCGAATCAATAGCTAAAGCGGACGTTCAGGTCAATATCCCGACGGCGCTTAAACTTTATGAACTTGATAACGGAAGGTATCCCACCTCCGAGCAGGGCTTACAAGCGCTTGTGCAGAAGCCGGCGTCCGACCCCGTTCCTTCGAACTGGAATGGTCCGTATGTTGAATCAAAAAGTGTCGTCGATCCATGGGGCAGGACTTATGTTTACAGGTATCCGGGCAGCCACGGTCCGGATTATGATCTTCTTTCTTTAGGAGTCCAGGGACAAGAAGGGGACAAGAATATCACCAACTGGTAAAAGGTGACGGCCTATCAGGACCTTTTTTACAGGACAGAGAAGGTTTTTCCCTAAAGCAAGAACCGCGGGCGTGAGCGTACGCGGGTTCACATTCATAGAAGTTCTGATCGCCATTTCTATCCTTTCATTCGGCATACTTTTTGTTTTCCGCGCGTTCTTCACTTCTGTCTCGGGGATCCGGTACATAAACGAAAAAATAACGGCCTCCATGATCTTAAACGAAGCGGAATGGAACGCGAGAAAACTTTTGTATCAGAATTTTTTCGTAGGCAGTTACAATGAGAGCAAGGCCGCGGAAGATAACGAAAAATATAATGTGGACATAAGTTTAAATAAAAAACCGGATTGCGAAACACTATATGATCTCAATAGTGCCGTAAAGTGGGAAAGCGGGAGCAGAAGTTTTTCTTTCAAACGCGAAATATATATACGAAAACTTGTTTAGCGGAAAACCGGCATGAATAAGAACTGCACAAAAGGCTTCACGATAATAGAGCTTCTGTTAACTCTTTCGCTCATAGTTTTCGCCGGGATCGGGATATATAAGACATTCTCGAACGGGATGAAATTATGGGAGTGGGTCTCACGGAACAAGACCCGCATGGAGTCTTTATTTCTTTTGTCGACGGCTGAACAGGACCTAAAGAATATGACGAATTTTTTTGACGGTGACTTTCACGGTACCGCCGAGGACATGTCGTTTTGCGTGCATAACTCCGAATTGCTTTCTTCTTATGGCACGGAGACGAAATCTTCCTACTACGGCGATCAGCCTATCTCGCGGGTTGAATACATTTTCAACGATGAAAACAAGCAGGTACTTCGCAGAGTTTTCAAGTGGGGTACCGGAGGCGAAGTATTGGTCTCTAATCGGTTCGATTCCGTTGAGGGGATCGAATTTGCGTTTTATTTTTTAAATGCGGAAGGTAATTTTACGGCTATGCCATCCTGGGACGGAAATATGCCTTGTGCGATCGGCATCACGATCAAAATAAAAAATCCGGATGACAGTGTTAATGTCATGAAAAGATTTATTGAAATACCGGCGGGTTATTAAAAGATCGGTAAAAACAGCATGAAATGTGAAATAATGAATAAGGGCCTTGTTAAAGAGAAAGGAAGCATACTCATTCTGGCTATGTGGGTACTCCTTTTTCTAAGCGTGCTCTCCGTTGCCGCGGGATCCGTCACCAGACAGGCGGCATTAGCTTTAAAAAAAATTGAAGAAAAGCAAAAGCTCTATGACGGAGCGTACTCAGGCGCTATGCTTGCAATTGATATGGTAGCTAGTTACTATAAGACCGAAGGAAAGACAGGAAAATTTTTGCTTAATTTTAGATGGATTAACGACGAAGTTTCGTTCAAAGAAAAAAAGTTAGGGGATTGCAAAATAAACATACAATATGACGGGATAAACGATATAAGCGGTGAGAAAAAAACTTTTTACGGTATTCGTGATGAGGAGAGCAAAATAAACCTGAATTTCGCGCCTAAATCGCTTCTGATGGGGCTATTTGTGGAGGTGGCTGGCATGCCAGCGCCCGACGCGGAAGTATTGGCTATTAATGTCATAGATTGGAGGGATAGTGATAACACTTATGGTGAAGGTTCCTCCGGCGGAGGTATGGATGAAAAAATATATTACGAAAAAGCGGGTTTAAAGTACTACCCCAGAAATGCCCAATTTAGGACGGTCGAGGAACTGCTGCTGGTAGCCGGCATGAATAAAAAGATCTTTAATAGTGTGAAGGATTATGTAACTGTACATAGTTCCGGTAAAATAAACATAAACACGGCTTCAAAAAAGGTACTGCTTGCCTTGGGTTTGAGCGACGCAGTCGCGTCGAAAATAGTAGTTTATCGTTATGGCCCTGACCTTATGTTAGGAACAGGCGATGATAACGTGTACACCGGTAAGGATAATATAATTACCACGATTTCTAGCTTTTCAGGCCTGGAAGAAAATGACAAAGAAAAGTTGACAGAACTAATTTTTAGGAATATACTTGATGTCGAGTCGACTTTTTTCAGGGTTGAATCCGTTGCGAAGGTTGATTTTTCTGGGTTTCAGACTAAAATCATATGTGTTTTTGATAAAAGGGGTAAAGTCGGCTATTGGGGTTGCTGTAATATTCCCGGACAAAAATGATGGACAATATATTAAATTTGCTATTTGATGAAATAGTTCCGCAGAAAAAGAAAGATTTTATTGCCGTTGAGTTAACACCTAGCGACCTTAAAGTCGCGGGCATTAAGATTAAAGGCGGAAAAGCCGAAATAATTAACCTTTCCGTCGCGGACATATCTAAGCTGTCCGATGAAGACATATCAAAGAAACTGGTAGAAATAGCCAGCACTATCAAATTCTCGCGTAAGCCCGAGATCATAAACGTCATCCCGTCAAACTTCGTTATCTTCAAGAACATAGAGATCCCTTCTGTCGATGAAAAAGAAATAAAGGATATAATCGAACTGCAGGCCGGACGCCATACGCCATATTCAAGAGAAGAGATCATACTCGGATATATGAGCTTGGGTGTGATACATGAATGTTACACCAGAGTGCTGCTCATTATTGTGAAAAAGGATGTCGTCACTAAACGTTATGACATACTTAAAAACGCCGGTTTTAAAGCTGAAAAGGCGGTTCTTTCGGCCGAATGTGTTTCCAGGTTTTTTAACGAAACTTGTCTGGACCCTCTGGCCGAAAAGCCCGTTGTAATAGTCAATATCGACAGGACGAGTATCGATTTCATCGTGGAACATAAAGGCGACAGCATATACACAAGGTCGATCCCTATCGAGGTTGGCGCCGGCAACGTGAAGAATGATTTATACAGACAGAAATTTTTTGAGGGTCTAAAGGGCTCTATCGAGTCTTATCAGTCTGAAAATATAGACCTTCCTCCCGACACGGTTTATTTTACCGGCGCTACGAATGGGATAGGAGAACTCGAAGGCGACATCAAGCAGCTCATGAACATTAATAAGGTTTTCGTGACCGAAGTGCATGAACTTCTTGGGCTTAAAAAAGACGATATCCACATCAATCAGGACGACAACAACGCTTCAGTTCTGTCGGTTATCGCTCCTCCGATAGTTTTCGGAGATCTCGAGTTGGACCTTACGCCCGAAGACGTGAAGATGAGAAGAGATCTCAAAAGCAGGGCTCGTGACATGGCCAGGGTGGGAGTTCTCGCCATGGTATGCCTCGTCGCGTTCTGTTCCGTTTTCCTTGTTAAAACGATGTTCCAGGGGTTTTATTTGAAAAGGATCAATTCGGCGTATGTTAAAGAGATACAGGAAGCGGAATTTCTCAAAAAAGTATCCGAGAAAACCGGGGCGGTAGAGAATTTTATCGTAAAAAAAGGCGACGGGTTAAAAGCGCTTACGGAACTGGTCAAAGCGATCCCCCCGGAAGTCTTTTTTAACAGTGTGAGCTATAAAGACGACAGGACCATGGTGTTTACCGGTACCGCCGACAGTATGTCAAGAGTGTTCTCGCTGGTAACGGATTTGGAGAATAATAGTAACTTTTGCAACGTGAAAGTCGAATCCACTAAAAGCCGCCGGGCAGGGGAAAGCGAAGTAGCGGATTTCGGCCTGACATTAGCGTTAGAGGAAAAGAAGTGATATGAAAGATTTTTTTGAGGCGTTTTTTTCGGGGTTGTCGGCTAAAGAGAAAAAAGTGCTTTATGTCGCGTGTGCTGTCGTTTTTGTCGCTTTGTTCGACAGAATAATCCTCGGGCCTATATTCAATGAGTCGGGAATACTGCAGGATAAGATCAAGTCCCAGACAGGGCTTATTCAAAGAAATGTTCTTATCCTGAAATACAAAGACGCTATTCTTAAAAAGAGTGAACGGCTTAAAAATTATTTTTCGTCAAAAGATCTCAGCGAGGAAGAAAGAATAGCCGCTTTTTTGAATGAAATAGAGAGCATTGGCAAGTCTTCCGGCATTTCGCTGGTCAATATCAATCCCGTGAATGTTGAGGACAAAGGCAAAGACAAGTTATATCGTCTATCGGTAGATTGCATGGGCAGTATGAAAAATTTACTCGGCTTCATTTACAGCGTGGAAGCTTCAGAAAGTCTGATCAGGGTTATTTCATACAACATAACCCCGAAGGACCGAGATCAGTACGAAGTTAAAGCGACCGTCACATTTGAAAAAGTCATAATCTTTCCATTCGTGAAGTAATCAGCCCCACACGATCAGCGCGACAAGCGTATAAAATCCGCAAAAAGAGGCTCTTATGGTCAAAAAAATTATCGCGTGTTTCATTGCTGCGGGGTTATTTTTGATCTGCCCCGCGCATGCCGAAACATTCGATGAGCTTGTGGTCAGGCTGAAAGCCGCGGACCAGCATTACAGGGACGGTTCTCTGGGTAGGGCCAAAGAAGAGTGTCTGGCGATACTTAAAATAAACCCCAGGTTCTATCCCGCGTACAATATTCTGGGGGGTATATACGGTTCTTTGGGGGATAATAAAAATTCCAAGGAGTGTCTTGAAAAATCCGTACAAATAAAGCCCGAACAGCCGGACATATACAAAAAATTATTTTATCTTGCCAGCGACGCCGGTGAGACAGACAGCTGCATCGAATATCTGAAAAAATCCGGAACGTACGACCCCAAAAACTCAGAAATTGATTTTAATATCGCGCATCTGTACCTCACTAAAAAAAACGACTATGAGAACGCCCGTAAATATTATTTAGAGTCCGAGAAGAAGAATAAAAATGACGCGAAGACCCTGTTTTTGATCGGCGCGACTTATCTTATGCAGGGTGACAAAAATAAAGCTGTCGACTATGTAACGAAATTACGCGCAAATAACGAGGCGTATCTGGCGCTTGCGCTGGAAACGTTCATGAAGACCGGTATGCTGACCCAGAATGATCCCCTTCTTAAAATATCTTCGGTCCTTAGTATGAGAGACAAACATTAACAGGCGCGTCGCTTCTCATGCGTCCGTGTAATGGCGGGTATCTTAATCCCACTTGATCTTGTAAATTATTATTTTTGTCTTGAACGCGGGGTTAGATGATACCGAAAATTTCTCGAAATGATTAAGTCCGCGTCCTTCCAGATAATACAGCCTGAATAACATCGATGTGGTTATATCCGTCGGGGCCACGATGCAGCTTGTGGGGTTGTCGGGGTTGCCTGTCAGAAGGACCGAGAGTTTTAAACTCCAGTTCGGGAAATTTTTCCGCACATAAAGGCCGTTATCCAAAAAAGAGATACTTTGAGGTATGCCCGAGACCTTGTTCTCGAGGTTGCTTATCAGTATTTCCCGGAGTTTAGTGTTGTATATCACGCCGTTATCGAACGATATTACATCGCCCTGTCTTTTGGAAGGGCGGCTTTCCTTGCCTATATAGGCGAACCCGCCGGCGATAGACCATATCGTTTCGACGTTGTTCTCGCTGCCCCGCCAGAATAAATGCCCTTTCATAAGCGCCGCTTTTTTACTGACATTTATTTTTTCAAGCTTATCAAAATCCCAGTTTTTCACGTATAAAAATCCGATCGCATCTTCAGCCATTTCATCATACAGAAAACAATAAGACTCCGGAGGAGTGTCGTGCGTGAGAGTCAACAGTTTTTGGGTATCGTATTCGTTCAGGTATTTACGCGCTTCTATTTCGGCGTCTTTAGTTCTTAACGCGACGACTTTCTTTATAAGGCTGACGGCTTTTGAGAGCGGCATATGCTTCTCGTTCGTTAAAAAATCGGCGGCTTTATTTCCGGAGAGGTTAAGCATGCGCAAAATGCCGAGTGCTTCATCCTGGTCGGGAGAAAGAAGAAAAGTGGCCATCCAATAAGCTTCCGGAGAGTTTATCGTCGCCCCGTCGAACGTAACACGGCGGTCCGCTATCGCTTTTATAAAATGTCCCGGCGGCCACCAGCTGTTTATGATGGCATCTTCCTCGGTGAGCGTTCTTAGATCGTTCATCGCTTTTTCCCAAACGACGTTGAAAATAGGCCGTTGGGTAACCGCTACCACATAACCGCAAATAAGCGGGAATTTGAGTAGGAACACGAGAGGGAGCAAACACAAAAAATAGACAAATTTGCCGGATCTCGCTATCCTGGGCAGGGGAAGAGAGGCGGATAATTTCTGTAATAGAAAGATCATCTCGGTCAGTCCTACCGAAAAAGTGAGCGCGGCCGCCGGCAGTAAAAAAATAATAAAACGCTGCGCGGTCTTGGAGAGAATAAAGGCTAACAAATAAAACACGGCGATCAATAAATAATTTTCATTTGTTCTTTCCCCATGGGAGACGGAACGGGACCTTTTCGTGACACAAAATATAAATCCCATCAATGAAACAATAAAAAAGAACATGTTGCCAAGTGAATAGGCTATTCTTTCAAGTGTCGGGACCTTTAGCTCTCCTACGGTCAAAAGTATGTCCGGCCAGGGGTTGATCTTGATGAAAAGGAATTCGGCAAAAATATCGCGTATATCGTTCAGCGAATGTCTCAAACCGGCCGGGCCCAGGGCGATCATCGAGAATAACGCGACGCTGAGCATGAATGAAACGAAAACAAACAGAATATTCAGTGGATTATTTCTTGTAAGTATCCTTTTTATGAGCAGCACGGCGAAAAATAATATTATGAAAGACGCCAGAAGTGTCCACCCTTGCCAGAAAAGAGAGTAAAGGCTTCCCGCCGCCGCGGCACAAAGAACTTTTATAAAAGTCCTTTTATTCCTTGTGTCAAAGTCGGTGTTTAATAACGGCAGGATAGCCAAAAGCAAAAACAATACGTTGTAAGAGTCAGTGTCATACCAGCCGAAAGAGCTTCTTTGCAGGAATATGGGAGAAAGTACAAAAAAGAAGCCGCTGATAAAAATGATCATTTTGGGGATATTAAGAGCCGACTCGACTATCAGGAATAATGCCGTTACGAGGATGAACAAAATGATCGGTGTCACGGCGACGCAGGCGTCCAGAGGTATGTCTTTTTTTACCGATGAAAGCAGTTTGTAGATAAAAGCCCCTATGTAAGGGTGCAGCTCGATCTTTCTCCACTCTCCGTTCGGTGCTTTCATCAGCGGGTCGAAGTACTGACCGTCCTCGACCTTGTCAGAGATCTTGCCGGTGCTGAGGATATTCTCGGTCAGGTGGAGATAATAGTATGAATCGGCTTCCAGTAGATAGAACTTAAAGAACTTATTCGCGTTCTTTTCGGCGAATTCTTTCCGTGCGTCGGCTATTCTTTCGGGGTGTTCCGAGATGGCTCTTGAGAATTCCGAATTTAATATTTTTGCTCTTTCATTTTCCGGAATGTAAGAGTACTTCGCGTTAATGGTGTTTTTCAGGGACGCTTTGAGATTAAATAATACCACTTGGTCATACAAGCGCGCGTTAGGAACGCTGATGTTATATGTAACGGGGAAGAGCCTGTAGTAAACGCCTATGCCGATAAGAACAAGCGCGGCAGGGATGATAAGTAATTTGCCAAGCAAGCGGGCCGCCGAAAGAAATTTAGAGATTTGTCCGTGCATAGGAGAATAATAGATGTCATTTTCCCGCGATCTTTCTTACCAGGAATTGGACCTCATCGCCGACGCCGCCGGGTACGACAACGTTAGGCGTTACTCCGTTCAAGTCCAGTTCCTGGCCGTTAAAGACATAGCTTAAACCGGTTATCATGGCGAGCATGGAACCATCGTCGAATTTGTGCATACCCTTAAGAAAAGCCATACCGGCTGTAGGTTCTTTACCTACAATGATGGCGCGTTTGTAAGCTTTTAGCGTACCGACAAATAATTCCGATGCGCTCCCGGACTTTTTATCTATTATTATCGCCATAGGTCCGCCGTAATGTACGCTGACGTCGGGCGCGATCATGCCGAAAACCGGCGCGTTCTTTTTCTTGTAATAACACAGCTTAAGGTGCGGCTTTAAAAAATATCCGCATATTTCTCTGACGGCAAGAGGCGGACCTCCCGGGTTATCGCGTATGTCTATGATCAGGAATTTCATTCCTTTCTTGTTGTAATCCCGGAGGAAATCGGCCATATCATTCGCCGTTTCCTGATTGAATTTAGGCATTTGCAGGCAGAATATCCCGGGCATGCCGGTGGGAACGTCTACCAGTGTTTCTTTAAAGTATGTTTTGGAAACTATCTCAAAATATAAAAGTTCCTTGGTCTCGGTATTCAGAGCCCGTATTTTCACCACTGAATCTATATCCGGCGTAAGCAAAACGTTTATCTGGTCTTCAGTCATCGGTAGCACACTTTGGGCGTTTATTTCCGTGATGATATAATTAGTCCGCAGGCCCTTTGCGAAAGAGTCGGATCTTTTTTCCACGCGCAGAACGAGAAAACCTTGTTCGATCTTTTTGCCGGTTATGCCTATGTCGTTCTTGTACCCGTATATGGTGTCTGAATACTGTTTTGCTATCTTAGGAGGTATGAAGTTGGAAAATCTGTCGTTAGGGGCTTTTAAGCTGTTCACCATAAGCCCGGCGCCTTTCCATGCCACGAACGGGATGAAATCGGCGTTGGGCGGCAGTTGCTTCAGTACTTTTTCCTTATATTTTTCCAAAAACCCCTCATACGCATAACGGTCCACGGGCTTGAAATACTCCGCGTCCATCGCCTTGTACACCTGGTCCACAAAGTCCAAATAGGGTTTGTAATGCGGCGGGTCCTTTTTTATTAAAAGGTCCTCGGAAGAAGAGACTATCACGATCGTTGATACCGTCAAAAGAAGAGCCGCGGTCAAGATCTTGTACTTTATGTTCACGTTTAGTATATTCAATTTGCCTCCCTTAGGTAGTTAAATATAACATTTTGGCCGGGGCCTTACAAGAATTTATTTTGTCACAGCGCCGGCCCTGAAATACAGGATAGCGAGAGAAAACGATGCGATGAAAGTGAGAAATGTTACGCTTCCCGGCGCGAGGGTAAGCGCCGAAAAATTTATGAGCGAAATAACGATGAACTGCGTTTTATTCCTGAAGGCCGTTGTTACTCTATTGGCATACTCGGCAGGTTTTATGGGGACCGGTACAAAAGCGGCCAGGGACAAAAGGCTGATAATACCGGCCAGGGCCGAGGAAATAACGCTTAACGCTAATAAAATTCCGCCGGGCGGGTTTTCAAGTGACGCATTTCCAAGCAAGATAAGCATGTTCAAATATGTACAACCGGCCAGTGTCCAGAGCGGAAAAGATGGCGAAGGAAAAAGAGAGCCCCGCGCTCCCTTTATTTTCAGAAGAAGGCTCATTAGAATGAGGCATACAACGTAAATAAACACTGAACTTTTTATGGTAAGCCCCCCGATGTTCTTACCCGCGAATTTACGTTCCACTTTTTTGTATTTTTCCGAGCCCAGCCGGTTCCTTAGATCTATAAATTTGCGGAAAGCGTCTTCATTGTTCCTGAGCCACACCGAAAGATTGCTTAATTTATTTTTTGCCCCTTTCGGAATAGGAAGGTTTGAAATGTCAGGTTCCTTTATGAGCTCAGATAATTTTTTGAGAGATAGAGCGCTCGCGCTTTGTTTAAAAGGAGTTACGGTTTTCGCGGCGGCGGGCACGAAGAGTTCCTCTTTTTCTTTATGCGCGGCGGTGTTTTGTGAGGGTGCTTTGTCGGGCTGGTTTTTCTCTTCGGACGATCTTTCGGCAACTGTCTTAAGCGTGTCTTTTGTTCCAGCAAGAGCGGGTTTCTCCGTTTTTTTCCGTGTAGCGGCGGTTTTTTTGCTAAGACTCGAAAAGTCCTTTCCCAAGTACCTGGCATTCTTTTCTTGGGCGGAGCCGCCCGTGCCCTCGGTATCCTGTTCTTCGGAAAAAACAGGAAAAAGTTCCGTTTTGAATGTACCCTTTCCTCCGGAGGCTCCTGTAGAAGGTGGAATATACGGGCGCGAACGGGAAACAAGGAAAAATGAAATAATGCCCAGTACCACAAAAATGAGCACCATTTGGACGATGTTCGTGAATAGGGACTTTGCTGGAGTTGCAGTTCTTGTTTTCACTAATGTTCCGGATCTGATATAATTGGAGGCTATGGGTATGGAAAACACAATTGCGAGAAAAACCACGGCGAGAACAAATATTATGATCACTTCCGTCATAGTAACCCCAGTATATACCAGAAACCGTGAATTTTCTACGCTGTATTTTAAAAAAATATTCAGCGGATTTTTAGCCGCCTCATTGATACTTTCTGTCCTATTTTGCGGCGAGGCCAACGGAAAAGAGAATAGCGGGTGGACAGAGAACGAAAGAGGGGTCAAATATCTTAAGAGCGGCAGATATAAAGAAGCGATAGAGGCGCTCAAGGCCGCGCGCCGTTATTTGCCGACGAACGAAAGCATCTTAAGGAACCTTATGGCAGCGTACAATAATTACGGGTTCGAGCTTATGAAGAACGGCCAGATGCAGGAGGCGATAGATGAGTTCCAGACGGCGCTATACTATGATTCAACTTCGCCTTATACGTACTATAACTTAGGGCAGGCCTATTATCAGAACCAGCAGCTTGACAAGGCGAAAGAAGCGCTCATAAAGGCCAATCAAATGAGCCCCGACATGAAAGGCATAAAAGATCTTTTGGAAAGAGTAAAGACCGAGATGACAAAAGAAAAAAGGTATCAAAAAATAGAGACGGAACATTTTGTGATGGCGTTTGACACTGATGTTGATGAGGGACAGATCTCTTACATCAGGACGTATCTGGAAGAAGCTTACGGAAGGATAGGAACTTTTCTCGATTATTATCCGGAAACGAAGGCTGTGGTATTATTGCACTCGGAAGCCGCCTATGACGCCGCTGTCAGTGACAAACCCGATTGGGCCATAGCGGCCTTTGACGGAAAGATCAGGATCCCGGTGAACAAGTTCAAAGGGGCAACCGAAGATGTGGTCAAGATCATCTATCACGAATATGCCCATGTGGTGGTAAGGTGTATCATAGGGGATAAATTGGTCGGTTCGTGGTTGAGCGAGGGGATAGCCTCAAAGGCCGAAGAGAACGCCGGAGTTAAAGACATGAACCTGGTCAGGAAATACATTGAAAGGTTCGGTTTCGTGCACATTAAAGACCTTCCGGAGGATTTCAATAAAATAAGCAACCCGAATAAAGCCGTTGAGATGTACATGGAAGCGTACCTCATAGTGGACTACATAATATACACTTACGGCGAGAACAGCCTCAAGGACATACTGTACGCGATAAAGGACGGGGACGACATCCCGAGTGCGATAGAAAAAGTGACGGGAAAAACTGTCGAGAGTCTCGAGCAGGACTGCAAAGAATACATAGAAGACAAATATGCGATAAAAACTGACGCGTCTTAAATTCTGCCCTTGAAAAACGTTGTTGATTTAATGGGCGATTGCTATAGAATAGATGTGAACCCAACTAATCTAATGCACAGGCAAGGGGGGAGATCCATGATCACGGTAAATAAAAATGCGGAAGAGCTCGCTTTCCCGGGTTTTTTCGGGGAAGATGTGTTCAGCCTGAAAGTGATGAGAAATATGCTCTCGGAAAAGGCGTATAAGTCGCTAAGCGCTACTATTAAGGAAAGAAAACCGCTTTCTTCCGATATCGCCGATGAAGTGGCGGACGCCATGAAAACATGGGCCGTATCGAAAGGTGCCACGCACTTTACGCATTGGTTCCTGCCGCTCACGGAAGGCACGGCCGAGAAACACGATTCGTTCATTTTTCCGGATGAAGAAGGCGGGGCGATGCTGAAATTTTCCGGCAGGGAGCTTTTACAGGGCGAACCCGACGCTTCCAGTTTTCCGTCAGGCGGTCTCAGGGCGACATTTGAGGCCAGGGGATACACAGGCTGGGATCCGACTTCACCGGCTTTTATAAGGCACGGAAAAAAATACGCTACGCTGTGCATCCCTTCGTTCTTTTGCGCGTACAACGGTCAGGCGTTGTGTAAAAAAACTCCGCTACTCCGGTCCATGGAAGCCCTTTCAAAACAGGTGTGCCGGCTCGGTAAACTTTTCGGGCTTAACGTGGAAGGGAAACGGGCCTACGTGACGCTCGGGCCGGAACAGGAATATTTTCTTATCGACAGAAAAATGTTCGCCAAAAGGCTCGATCTCATACAAACGGGAAGGACACTTTTCGGTAGGCGTCCGGCGAAACACCAGCAGATGGAAGACCATTATTTCGGCGCCATCAAACCGCGCGTCATGGCTTTTATGGAAGATGTTGACTCGGCGTTATGGCGGTGGGGTATACCCGCCCGTACCAGACACAACGAGGTCGCGCCTGCCCAGTTCGAAATAGCGCCGGTTTACGAAGAACTGAATCTGGGCGTTGACCACAATATGCTTGTTATGGAGGTCCTGCGGGCGGTCGCCGAAAAACATGATATGGCGTGTCTCCTGCATGAAAAGCCTTTCGCGGGTATCAACGGTTCGGGTAAACATAACAACTGGTCTATCGTGGGTCCCGACGGGAAGAACTGGCTCACTCCGGGTGAAACGCCGCACGAGAACGCGAAATTCATCACATTGATCGCGGCGCTCATGAAAGCCGTTCACACGTACGCGCCGATGCTCAGGGCCGCTGTGGCGTCCGCCGGCAATGACCACCGGCTCGGCGCCAATGAAGCCCCGCCGGCCATCATGTCGATCTTCCTCGGTGAACAGCTTACGGATATCCTGGAACAGATCGAAAAAGGCGGAGCGAAAACTTCCAAAAAATATCCCACGATAGAGATCGGAGTTTCTTCACTGCCCACGTTGCCTAAGGACGTAACAGACAGAAACAGAACATCGCCTTTCGCTTTCACGGGGAACAAATTCGAATTTCGCGCCGTCGGTTCCAGCATGAGCTGCGCGGGGCCCAACATTGTCATGAACACCATAATGGCAGATGCGCTTGATGGTATGTGCGCGAGACTCGAAAGCGATATTGCCGCGGGGAAAAATTTCAACGACGCGCTGCAGACTTTGCTTAAGGAAACTATAGCCGAACATAAAAATATACTTTTTAACGGCGACAATTATTGCAAAGAATGGCATGACGAAGCCGCGAAAAGGGGGCTGCCCAACATAAAAACAACGGTTGAAGCGATAAACGCCGTAGAAAAAGATGAAACCATAATAAGCATGTTCGAAAGGCACAAGGTGCTTTCGCCCGAGGAATTCGAGTCGCGGAACACGATTTACAAAGAAACGTACGAAAGGATAATCAAGATCGAGGCCGAAACGGCCGTGAATATGGCTAGAACTATGGTGATCCCGGCGGCGGTCGAGTATCAATCAAAACTGGCCGAAAAAATTCATCTGGTCAGGGCGGCCGGCAGGATGAAACAGAAAGGAGTAATAAAATTGCTGGAGCGTATTAACGGCGAGACCGAAGCAGCGATCGCCGCTATGAATAAATTGGAAGAACGTATTTCAAAAAAGAAAGAGCCCAAAGAAGTGCTTAGCGCTATGGTTGAACTGCGGAAAGCGGCGGATAATTTAGAAGGGATGGTCCCCAAGAATCTCTGGCCGCTTCCAAGCTATGCGGAAATGTTATTCTGATCCGCGAAGGACGGGCTTATATCATGATAAAGAGCGACAAGGAACTTCTTCAGACGCTGAACAAGATCAGCGAGGCAATAACATCAGACCTGTATATCGAGGATATTCTTAAGTTAATAGTAAGCCTGACGGCCAATATTACCGAATCGAAAATTTGCGCGCTTTGGCTTCTTGATGAAAAGACCCAGGAGCTTAAGATAAGGGCAACTCAGGCGATGAGTAAAGATTATCTCAAGGAACGCAGCATCAAGCCCGGAGAGGGTATCGTAGGCCTTGTGGCTAAAGAAAAAACCCCGATCGCGATACTTGATGTCACCAAAGATGGAAGATACAAAGAAAAGGAACTGGCGAAAAAAGAGAAGTTGGTCTCGATGCTTACCGTGCCGATGGTGGTCAAGAACAATGTCATCGGGGTTTTGTCCTGTTATACGACAACCCAATATAAATTCACTAAAAACGACATAAAACTTCTGTGCACTATCGCGAACCAGGCGGCGGTCGCTATTCAAAATACAGAGCTTCTCATAAAAACACGTGTCATACAGGAAGAACTTGAGGCAAGGAAGAGGATCGAAAAAGCTAAAGGCATTCTTATGAGAGATGGTAAGACAGAAGAAGAGGCGTATACGATCATACGTAAGGCCAGTATGGACAAACGTGTGAACATGAAAGATATTGCGGAAGCGATAATTTTGGCGAACGAGATAAACAGGCGATAATCGACATGATAAGAATTGCATTGGCACAAATAAATTCTACTGTAGGCGATATTTCGGGAAATGTCCGAAAAATAGAAGAATACACGGCAAAAGCAAAAACCGCCGGCGCTGATTTTGTTATTTTTCCCGAGCTGGCTGTAACCGGGTACCCTCCGGAGGACCTTCTATTAAAAACGCATTTCATCGACGATAACATACGCGCGGTCAAGTCTTTGGCGTCAAAAATAAACGGTATTTGCGCTGTTATCGGTTTTGTTGATAAAGATGACTCCGGAAACATCTACAACGCCGCTGCCGTCGCCGGCGCAGGCAAAGTGGCCGGTGTTTATCGCAAAAGAGAACTTCCTAATTACGCCGTTTTTGACGAAAGAC
Organism: Candidatus Omnitrophota bacterium; assembly: GCA_015233235.1. Lineage (GTDB taxonomy): Bacteria > Omnitrophota > Gorgyraeia > Tantalellales > Tantalellaceae > JADFYD01. The sequence continues at coordinate 19,251 of JADFYD010000009.1, forward strand.
GCTATTTTACACCGGGACCTTCCAACCCGGTTTTTAAGGCGGGTGAAATACTTTTCGGCGTGAATATCTGCGAAGATATGTGGGTAGATAAAGGGCCTTACGCGGAGCAGGCGAGAAGAGGCGCAAAACTTATTTTTAATATTTCAGCGTCTCCTTACTACGCCGAAAAAATAAGCAAAAGGATCTCGATCATATCCGAGAAGGCCAAACAGATAAAAAGTTTTGTGTTTTACACTAACCTTGTAGGCGGGCAAGACGAGCTTGTCTTTGACGGAGGAAGTTTCGCGGTCTCTCCCGAAGGCAAAACTATCGCCTCGGCGAACCAGTTTGTGGAAGATCTTGTGCTGGCGGATATCCCAAAAGAGAAAATATCTAAAAAGCCGGGTACTAAGGCTAATAAACATACGCCGCCGGTGAATACGTCAATAAGTTTCAGCAAAGAACCGAAACAGGATTTTTTCGTTTTAAAGACCGTCAAGCTTTCCCGCCTGGAGGAAATATATAAAGCGCTTGTATTAGGTACGGCGGATTATGTCAGGAAGAACGGGTTCCAAAAAGTCGTTTTAGGGTTATCCGGCGGAGTGGATTCCGCGCTTGTCGCCAAAATAGCCGTCGACGCGTTAGGCAGAGAAAATGTGATAGGCATTTCTATGCCGTCAAAATATTCGTCTAAGGGAACAAGGGCCGACGCTATGCTTCTGGCCAAAAACCTGAAGATCAAGTTCTCGGAGATCGGCATTCAGAGTATAGTGGACGCTTACATCAGAACTTTTAATGCCGTTTTTGGTAAAATGAACCACGGTATAGTCGAAGAGAACGTGCAGGCGCGCGTGAGGGGCAATTTACTTATGGCGTTCTCGAACAAATACGGCTGGCTGGTTCTTAATACCGGCAATAAAAGTGAGGTTTCCGTGGGTTACTGCACGCTTTACGGAGACATGTCAGGGGGTTTCGCCGTAATAAAAGACGTGCCTAAAACGCTCGTGTATGAACTCGCGGATTATGTGAATGAAAAAGAGAAATTTAAAGTCATCCCCGAGAGTATAATCAAACGCGCTCCGAGCGCGGAGCTAAGGCCCGATCAAAAAGATTCTGACTCCATTCCGGAATACGGCATTTTAGATCCTATTTTAAAGGCGTATATAGAGGAAGACAAAAGTTTCGGCGCGATAGGCGCTTCGGGTGTCGGCAGGGAGACCGTCAAAAAGGTCATCGCCCTTGTCGACAGGAACGAGTACAAGAGGCGGCAGGGCCCGCCGGGTATAAAGATAACGCCGAAGGCGTTCGGTAAAGACAGGCGGTTCCCGATAACCAATAAATACTCCGGGTAACGCGCGGGTGCGGGGATACTAAATTCTTGCTAAAACCCGGGCTTTATGTTATAAAAACTATCCAATGTCGGGAAACATCGAAAAACGGTTTTTGGGAAGCAAAGAGGCCTCCGGTTGGCAGATCCGGAGGCTTTTTTATGCGGGCGGATGGAAATGGCTGACAGGGCTAAATTAATTCTTGAGGACGGAAGGATATTCGAGGGGCTTTCATTCGGGGTCCGCGGCGAAGCTTTCGGCGAAGTCGTTTTCAATACCAGTATTTCCGGTTATCAGGAGATACTTACGGACCCTTCCTACAAAGGTCAGATAGTCACTATGACATATCCTTTGATAGGTAACTATGGCGTGAACCCCGATGACGTCGAGTCGGCTAAGATTTTTTTAGAGGGTTTTGTCGTTAAAGAGTACAGCGAGATCGCATCGAACTGGCGTTCAAAGATGACCCTGTCGGAGTATCTTATAAAGAATAACATTGTCGCGATAGAGGATATCGATACGCGTGCTCTCACAAAACACATAAGGGAAAAAGGCGCGATGAAAGCGGTAATATCGGTCGCCGACCTTGATAACACGAGTTTGCTTAAAAAACTTCAAAAAGCGCCGGACCTTGTCGGAAGGGACCTTGTGAAAGAAGTCACGTCCAAGGCCCCGTATGAATGGAGTAAAAAAGGCGCTTACAAAGTCGCGGTCATTGACTGCGGCGTGAAATACAATATTTTACGGCATCTTGAAAAAAGAGATTGCGCGCTTACCGTGTTCCCCGCCGACACAAAAGCCGAGACGATCATGAAAATTCAACCGAACGGGATATTTCTCTCGAACGGTCCTGGAGACCCCGAAGCTCTGCCGTATGTGTACAATTTAATAAAAAACTTTCTGGGGAAGATCCCTATATTCGGTATTTGCCTGGGGCATCAGATGCTTGGGTTAGCATTGGGCGGCAGGACATACAAACTGAAATTCGGTCACCACGGCGGCAACCAGCCTGTAATGGACCTTAACACCGGCACAGTAAGTATTACCGCGCAGAACCACGGGTTTTGCGTGGACATGGATTCGCTTAAAGGTAAAAAAGTCAGGCTTACGCACATTAATTTGAACGATCGGACGCCCGAGGGAATGGAATCAGACGAGCTCAATTTTTTTAGCGTGCAGTTCCACCCTGAAGCAGGTCCCGGGCCCAATGATCCGAATTACTTGTTTGATAAGTTCATAGACAGGATGAAATATGCCAAAACGAACTGACATACATAGCATACTCATAATAGGCGCCGGGCCGATCATTATCGGTCAGGCGTGCGAGTTTGACTATTCCGGTTCCCAGGCCTGTAAAGCCCTGAAGCAGGAAGGGTACAAAGTTATCCTCGTGAATTCCAATCCGGCGACCATAATGACCGACCCGGAACTGGCCGATGTTACTTACATCGAGCCGGTTACCCCGGAAATACTGGCGCGTATAATCGAAAAAGAAAGGCCCGACGCGATCCTGCCGACCTTGGGAGGCCAGACGGGTTTGAATACCGCGATGAAACTTCACGAATCAGGGGTACTAAAGAAATTCAACGTGATAATGCTGGCTGCCGACGCCGAAGTTATCAGAAAGGCGGAAGACAGGGAAAAATTTAAAGAAGCCATGCAGAAAATAGGATTGGACCTTCCGAAAAGCAGACTGGCTCACAACATGGAAGAAGCCCTTAAAGCGGCCGAGAAAATAGGGTTTCCGGTGATCATAAGGCCGAGTTTCACACTGGGCGGTACGGGTGGCGGCATAGTGAACAACGTGGCGGAATTCAAGGAGATCGCGGCGCTGGGTTTGCAGAACAGCATGATAAGCGAAATTTTAATAGAAGAGTCCATCCTCGGCTGGAAAGAGTATGAGCTAGAGGTGATGCGTGACAATAAAGATAACGTCGTTATAGTCTGCTCCATAGAGAATTTAGATCCTATGGGAGTACATACGGGTGACAGCATTACGGTAGCTCCCCAGCAGACGCTTACGGATAAAGAGTATCAGAAAATGAGGGACGCTTCGATAGCGATCATAAGGGAAATAGGCGTCGAGACCGGCGGGTCAAACATACAGTTCGCGGTAGACCCGGCCAATGGCAGGATGGTCGTCATAGAGATGAATCCGCGTGTCTCAAGAAGCTCCGCTCTTGCCAGCAAGGCCACGGGTTTTCCGATCGCAAAATTCGCCGCCAAGCTTTCTGTCGGATACTCGCTTGATGAACTTCCCAACGATATTACGAAAAAAACTCCGGCGAGTTTTGAACCGACAATAGATTATTGTGTAGTTAAAATACCGCGTTTTACTTTTGAAAAATTTCCGAAGGCCAGCCCGAAACTCGGCATCTCGATGAAATCGGTCGGAGAGACGATGGCCATCGGCAGGACGTTCAAGGAAGCTTTTCAAAAAGGGCTCCGCGGCCTTGAAACGGGAAAACTTGGGTTTGACGGCGCGAAAAATGCGTCTAAAGTTACTAAAGAGAAACTTGAAGAACTTCTTTCCCATCCGGAAGGCGAAAGGGTCTTCTATGTGAAAGAAGCGTTCCTTCGGTGTTATTCTTCAGAAAAAATTTTCGAGCTTACAAAAATAGACCCGTGGTTCCTGCACAACCTCAAGCAGATCATCGATTACGAGAAAGAACTCGTGAAAACATTGTCCGGCAAGACCCTCTCTGAACTTAAAGAGAATAAAAACGGTATAATCGCCTCGGCGATAAAAAGGGCGAAGAAGATGGGTTTCGGCGACGCGCAACTGGCGAAAATGCTGAACTTTCGTGAGACGGACATACGCGCTTTAAGGAAAAGTTTCGGCATAATCGCCACGTTCAAGCTTGTTGATACATGCGCCGCGGAATTTGAAGCTTATACGCCTTATTATTATTCCACATACGAAGACGAATGCGAAGTTACCGTTTCGAACAAGAAAAAAATAATGATACTCGGCGGCGGACCGAACAGGATAGGGCAGGGGATAGAGTTCGATTACTGCTGTTGTCATGCCTCTTTCGCGCTGAAAGAATTGGGTTTTGAGACCATCATGGTAAATTCCAACCCCGAGACCGTGAGTACCGATTATGATACATCCGATAAATTATATTTCGAGCCGCTTACTTTTGAGGATGTGATGAACATAATCGACAGGGAAAAACCCGACGGAGTTATCGTCCAGTTCGGAGGACAAACGCCTCTGAATTTGGCCGAAAAACTCCTTGAAGCCGGAGTGCCGATCATTGGTACCTCGGTCGAATCGATCGCTATAGCCGCAGACAGGAAAAAATTCAAGGAGATACTGGACGCGTTGAAACTTAAACAACCGTCCAACGACATAGCGAATTCATCAGCGGAAGCCATGAAAAAAGCCGACATCATAGGGTATCCGGTAGTCGTGAGGCCTTCGTTCGTTCTCGGAGGGCGCGCGATGAGGATAGTATACAGCCGTGAAAGCCTGGCGGGATTTATCGATTAAGCCGTGGATGTTTCTCCGGGACATCCTGTCCTGATAGACAAATTCCTTCAGAACGCGATAGAGATAGACGTCGACGCCATAGGCGACGGGGAAAGTTTCATGGTCGGCGGGATAATGGAACATATAGAGGAAGCCGGCATACATTCGGGAGATTCGGCCTGCGTGCTTCCGCCGCACACGATACCGGAATATCTCGTGAAAGAAATAAAGAACCAGACTATCGCGCTCGCCGGGGCCTTAAAGATCAAAGGTCTTATGAACGTACAGTTCGCCATACAGGGAAGCGACGTCTATGTCTTAGAAGTAAACCCGCGCGCCTCGAGGACCGTTCCTTTTGTCTCGAAGGCGACCGGGGTACCACTCGCGAAAATTGCCGCTAAGATCATGGCCGGCAAAAAACTGAAGGACCTCTTGACCAGGGAACCCATGGAAGGATTGAGGCACATAAGCGTTAAAGAATCCGTACTTCCGTTCACGCGTTTTTCGGGAGTGGACATACTTTTAGGGCCTGAGATGCTTTCTACCGGCGAAGTCATGGGTATATCGGATAGTGTCGGGTCGGCCTTTTTTAAAGCCCAGGAAGGGGCTCTGCAGAAACTGCCGCTTAAAGGCAGGGTTTTCATTTCGGTGCATGACGCCGACAAGAGGAACATCGCGTTCGTCGCCAAAAAGCTTTACGACATGGGTTTTTCCATAGTCGCCACGGGCGGAACGGCTAAGATACTCTGCAACAACAACATAAAAGTGGAAGTCGTGAAAAAAATGCACGAAGGTAAACCCAACGTTTATGACATGATATCGTCCGGTGAAATAGATCTTATTATAAACACTTCGACCGCGCGGCAGGATCACTCCGAGGATGCCGCCGCTATACGCAGTAAAGCGGTAATGAAAGGCATTCCTTGCATTACCACGCTTTCCGGCGCGCAAACCTCGGTGAACGGCATAGAATCCGTCATTAACAAAGAGATCAGCGTAAAATCCCTTCAGGAATACTACTCCGAAAGGTCCGCGGGCTAGTCATTTCCGTTCTCGAATTTGTTTCCCATCGACTTGCAAATGCAGGATATTGAGAGTAACATATACCGGTGAGAGGGTTCATTATGGAGAATGTTTACAGGATACTGGTAGTTTCCCGCAACGAAAAACTCAGGTCTCTTCTTGATTTTTGTTTTAAGGAATGGAAATTCGAGTTCTCTTTTGACGCAAGTTATTCCGAGGACATCCGCAAAATAGTGAAATATTCTCCCGACGTGATACTGGTGGATATCCATGAAAAGGATAAGGCGCATCAGGAATTCTGCCATATTTTAAAAAACGATTTTGCCACCACCTCCATTCCCCTTGTGGCGCTGATAGATAAGAGCTACTTAAAAAAACACCCGGTGAATTTGAGACACAACATGGACGATTATATCATTAAGCCTCCGGATACCATGGACCTGAGGGTGCGCATAGATATGGCCGTCAAAAGGGGAAAGCAGTGTTTTTTCGCGAATCCCCTTACGGCGCTTCCCGGCGGGATAATCATGGAGGACGCGGGCAAAAAAAAGATAGAAAGCGGCGCTCCTTTCGCCATAGGGCACGTGGACATAGATAATTTCAAGTCATACAATGATAAATACGGCTACATGATGGGTGACCGGATCATTATGCAGACCGCATATATGCTGAGGACGTCTCTCCGGAAACACGGGAATAAAAGCGATTTTCTGGGTCATATCGGCGGCGACGATTTTGTCTTTATCACCACGCCCGATAAGTACAAAAAAGTGTGCCAGGATTTTATTTGCACGTTCGATACCATAATGCCGTTCCATTATTTAAAAAGCGAGAGGAAGGTCGGGTATATACTGGCCAGGGACAGGGCAAATGTGCTTAGGAAACTTCCGCTCATGAGCGTAACTATAGCGCTTGTCTTAAAGACAGGCCCGGCCGATATAAAAAGCATAATAGTGCTGAATGAGAAAATAGCCGAGGTGAAAAAGTATTTAAAAGCGATACCCGGCAGCAAATTCATGGCCGACAGGAGGGTGAAAAACAAAAATGACCATCTCACCCTGGAAGTTTTTAATAATCACAGGTCGGTCAACGAGATATATAAACCGCTCGGGCAGATCCTGATAAGCCGAAAGTGCCTCAGCAGGGAACAGCTCGACGAAGCGTTGAAGATACATTGGAAAAGAGGGGAATTACTGGGCGAAGTGTTGGTGGACTTGGGCTATATTGACAAAAAGTGTCTTACAGGGATCCTCATGGCTCAGCAAAAGAACCTGGACAAGATGCAAAGGCTGTTAAGTTAATATGGAAAAAATTTGTTATATTTTGCTGGGTCTTTTAGCGGGTGTCCTGAGCGGTTTAATGGGGATAGGCGGCGGGCTCATCATAATCCCGGTCCTGGTACTGCTTTTCAAGTTCACGCAGCACCAGGCACAGGGTACCACGCTCGCGCTTATGGTCCCGCCGATAGGTCTTCTGGCCGCGTGGGCTTATTACAAAAACGGCGATGTGAATCTCGTGGCGGCTCTTTTTATATGTTTGGGATTTTTCGTCGGAGGACTTTTCGGGGCTAATCTGGCGTTCGGCATATCGGGTAAAGTGCTGACGAAAGTATTCGGCGTTGTAATGGTGCTCATAGGAATAAAGATGATATTCTCAAAGTAGGGATAGTGGCCGTGACCATAAAAAGATCATTCACTAAATCCGCGTTGAAAGAAATAAGATCTATTCATGCCCTTTCAAAAAGATATAACAAAACGCTTAATAAAAACCATACAAAAGCTTTGATGCATCTTGTAAAAGAACACGCGGATGAAATAGAAGAATTATCGGAGAAAAAAGATAAACATTTTGTGACCGAGACCGGAGACCTTGCTATTTTGTGTTTTGAGATTATAATGGAAAACAAGGCTTCGATCGATGCCGTGATCGGGAAATGTTACAAAAGGTACATGAAAAAACTCACTCAACTTATTTCGGAAGAGGAGGGCAAGACATGATCAAAAAATGTTCATTTCCGGCAAGTATCTTCAGGGTCTTTGTTTTGTGTTGTTTGCTCGTCAGCTTGTCTTTTTTAAACGCTTTCGGCGAATCTGTTCTGTGCGGTTCGTATGCGGCGGTCAGTCTTGACAGTAAGGGCATTTATGATGTCAAAGAAGCGTACAATGAAACTATGGTATTCGACGGTTCATGGGTAGACACAAACACCGTCGATTATGTCATAAACGACAGTATTGCGGAAGATTCCGCGTCTAGTGAAGAGAACACCTCAGGGCTGCCGATGCTGAATACCGATGACCTGGTGCGTGAGATGGACGCGATCAAAGAAGTGCAGAGCTGCGTATAGTATTTTGATGCATAACAAGCTGAGAGATTAGAAATTCGAGATTAGATTATCGGCCGTAATACATTAACGCAGGAGGCGCTATGGCTAAAAAAGTTGAACTTAAAAAAATGTCTCGATCAGCCGTCAAAGTTTTCAAGATCAAAAATCGCCGCGGATACGCCGCGATCTGTATGGATAACCTGACCGAGGGCGCGTCTGTCGACATGGCGCTCGCGCGCATGAATAAAGCGGTCAAGCGCATGGGATACGTCATCGTATAGGAGTTCAAATGAATCTGAGCCATCTCGAAATTCTCGGCATTGCCGCCGGGACATGCACGACAGTTTCTCTTCTTCCTCAAATAATCAAGATCATCAGAACAAAACACGCCCGGGATATTTCCATCGGTATGTATATCTTGTTCACGGCAGGTGTGATCCTTTGGCTTATTTACGGGCTTATTTCAAACCAGCTCCCGATAATTTTGGCGAACATAGTCACGGGCTGTTTCTGTTCCGTGGTCATATATTTCAAATTGTCCGAAAAATGAAAAAGAAAAAAATATTGTTACACATCTGTTGCGGTATTTGCGCCGCCGGAACCCTTGAGAAGCTTTTATCCGCGGGGTTTGACGTGACGGGTTTTTTTTATAACCCCAACATATACCCCGAAGATGAATACCATAAAAGGCTCGCCGGCACGCGTAAGGTCTCTAAACATTTTAAAATAGACCTTCTGGAAGACGTAAGCGATTATAAGAGCTGGGAAAGTCTCGTGAGGGGTTACGGGCCGTGTGAGGAAGGCGGGAAACGCTGTGATATGTGTTTCAGGTTGAGGCTTGGCAAAACATTTTCGATATTTTCGAAACACCGCTATGATCTTTTCACGACCACGCTTACAATAAGTCCGCAAAAAAA